>NZ_BPRL01000003.1:0-433725 GCF_045862635.1 Kitasatospora sp. NE20-6 | reverse complement strand
CCCGCCGCCCCCCCCGGGGGGGGGGGGGGGCCGCCGGTGCGTCAGGCCAGCTCCAGCGCCAGGTAGAAGTCGACCCGGTCCTCCAGCCGCGAGAGGTCACGGCCCGTCAGCTCCTCGATCCGGCCGATGCGGTAGCGCAGGGTGTTCACGTGCACGTGCAGCTGGGCCGCGCAGCGCGTCCACGACCCGTCGGACCGCAGGAACGCCTCCAGCGTGCGCACCAGGTCGGCCTGGTGCTCCAGGTCGTACGCGACGACCTTGTCGAGCAGGCGGCTGCGGAAGGCCCGGCGCACCTCGTCGGGCACCGCGGCGAGCAGCAGCACGTGCGAGGCCAGCTCGTCCGGCCCGGCCACGCACACCCGGCCGACCCGGGCGGCGGCGATCCGGCGGGCGTGCCGGGCCTCCTCCAGGGCGCCGCGCAGGCCGCCCGCCTCGGTCGCGGGGGCCGAGACGCCGACGGTGATCCGGCCCTCCGGGCCCAGCCCCGCCTCCAGCGGGGCCAGCAGCTCGCGGATCGCGTCGGCGGGCACCCCGCCCTCCGGCGCGGGCAGCACCACGACCGCGCCGCTCCCGGCGCCGGCCACCAGCGCACGGTCGGTGGCCTCGGCGAGGGCCTCCTCCAGCACCCCGCGCACGGCGCCGTCCGGCAGGCCGGTGCCCTCCGCCGAGACGATCAGCCAGGCGTCGGAGCTCTCCGGCCGGCCGCCCTCGTAGCGCAGGGCCATGGTGGTGGAGGCCTGCAGCGCGCGGGAGATCTCGGCCGGGTCGGCGTCCCGCCGGAGCAGGCCGAGCACCTCGTCGGCGATCCGGCGGCGCAGCCGGCGGCCCTCGTCGCGGCGGGTGCGCTCGGCGCCCACCAGCCGGGCCAGGTTGTCGGCGAGCTGCTGGCGCTTGGGCGCCCACTCGGTGACGTCCCCCGCGACGGCGAGCATCCAGTCGGCGAGCAGCCGCTCGGGCTGCGGGGCGTCGCCGGACGACTCGGCGGGCGCGGGCAGCAGCGAGTACGTGCCGTCGGCGAGGCGGGCCCGGTGCGGCGGGCGGTGGCGGCGGCGCTGCGCGGCGAGGTGCGCGCGCACCAGCTGGTCGCGGTCCTCGGCGGAGAGCCGGTCGGCGGGCCCGGCGATGACCCGGCCGGTGGGGGTGAGCACCCAGCAGTCGAGGTCGAGGTCGCCGCCGAGCAGGTCGAGCACCGCGTCGAGGCCGCCGGCGCCCGCCGCGGAGACGAGCTGCCGGTGGCGGTCGACGAGGGCGGCGAGGTCGGCGGCGCGGTCCGCGGAGACCTGGCGCCCGATGAACTCCGCGACCGTGCCGAAGGCGATGTCGTCGGGCACCGCGAGGAGCGGCATCCGGTGCCGGCGGCACGCCTCGACCAGGTCGTCCGGCACCGGCCCGACCTCGGCCTCGCCCGCCGCCAGGGCCACCGCGCCACCCGCGGCGAGGGTGCGCACGAACCGTTCGGAGTCCTCCGGCACGGTGCGCCAGAGCATGCCGGTGAGCACCAGTTCGCCGCCGTGCAGGTAGCGGCCCGGGTCCTGGAGGTCGGTGGTCATCACACCGCCGACCTGCCGGTCGAGCTCGTCCTCCGCGGCGAGCAGCCGCAGCCGCGGGGCGCCGGGGGCGAGCAGGTCGCGGACACGCATCCGCAGGCTCCTTCGTGCAGGGGGCGGGGGTCGGGTGGTGTGGGGGCTCACAGTGTGCACGATGCCGTGGGCCCCGGCGGGCCGCCCCCGCGGGCGGGCGGATCACGGGCCCGTCGCCTCGCCGTCACGGCCGGATTACGGTCGTGGACAGCGGTAGGAGAACCGTCGGACGGGGCATGTCTCTGCCTTAGAGGAACGTACAGGACGCCGGCCGGGACGGGCGCGCGGGCTTCATGCCATCGGTGACTGCCAGTGGCCCCCGTCACAGGGGTTCACTGGCCACACGCCGACGGAACACCCCGGTGACCCGGGCCCGACGCCGAGGCGACGAAGCCGTGGCAGGGGCCCGGTACGGAGTTCGGGGCACTGTGCCCACTGTCCGGTTGGCGACGACTTGAGGAGACACCCGCATGGAGTTCCTTCGGCCCGCTACGTGGGACGAGGCACTCGCGGCGAAGGCTGAGTACCCGACCGCGCTGCCCATCGCGGGCGGTACGGACGTCATGGTCGAGATGAACTTCGACGTGCACCGGCCCTCCGCGATTCTCGACCTGACCCGCGTCACCGAGCTGACCGGGTGGTCGCACGACGGCGACGTCGTCCGGCTCGGCGCCTCGGTGCCCTACAGCCGGATCATCGACGAACTGTCCGGCCCGCTGCCGGGCCTGGCGCTGGCCGCGCACACGGTCGGCTCGCCGCAGATCCGCAACCGGGGCTCCGTCGGCGGCAACCTCGGCGCCGCCTCCCCCGCGGGCGACTCGCACCCCGCGCTGCTCGCGGCGGGCCGCGACGTCCTCGTGGAGGCCGCGTCGGTGCGCGGCACCCGGCTGATCGCGATCGACGACTTCTACACGGGCGTCAAGCGCAACAGCCTGGAGCCGGACGAGCTGATCCGCGCGGTGCGCATCCCGGCCGCCGACGGCCCGCAGCAGTTCTCGAAGATCGGCACCCGCAACGCGATGGTCATCGCGGTGTGCGCGTTCGGCTTCGCCCTCCACCCGAAGAACGGCACCGTCGGCACGGGCATCGGTTCGGCCGCCCCGACCCCGCGCCGGGCCGTCGAGGCCGAGGAGTACCTGCAGGGCGTGCTCGCCGAGCGCGGCCTGTGGGAGTCGGGCGGGCTGCTGGGTGCCGAGGTCGTGCAGCGCTTCGGCGAGCTCGTGCGCGGTGCGGCCTCCCCGATCGACGACGTCCGCGGCACCGCCGCGTACCGGCGGCACGCGCTGGCCGTGATGGCCCGCCGCACGCTCACCTGGACGTGGAACGACTACGGCAAGCAGATCAGGAGCGCGGCATGAGAGTCACATTCACCGCCAACGGCAGGCCGGTCGAGGCCGACGACGTGTGGGAGGGCGAGAGCCTCCTGTACGTGCTGCGCGAGCGCGTGGGCCTGCCCGGCTCCAAGAACGCCTGCGAGCAGGGCGAGTGCGGCTCCTGCACCGTCTACCTCGACGGCGTGCCGGTCTGTTCCTGTCTGGTCGCGGCCGGCCAGGTGCAGGGCCGCGAGGTGCGCACCGTCGAGGGGCTCTCCGAGGAGAACGGCGAGCTCGGCCTCGTCCAGCAGGCCTTCGTCGACGCGGGCGCCGTGCAGTGCGGCTTCTGCACGCCCGGCCTGCTGGTGCAGACCGACGCGCTGCTCGCCGCGGACCCGCAGCCCAGCGACACCGACATCCGCGAGGCCCTGTCGGGCAACCTGTGCCGGTGCACGGGCTACGAGAAGATCATGGACGCGGTGCGGCTCGCCTCCGCCCGCACGTGCGAGAAGGCGGCCTCGGAATGACGACGCGGACGATCCGGGGGCAGAAGAACCTCCAGAACATCCACCAGGCGGCCAAGGACGGCATCGGCGGCTCGCCGCTGCGCCCGGACGGCAACCTGAAGGTCCGGGGCGAGTTCGCGTACTCGTCCGACATGTGGCACGAGGACATGCTGTGGGGCACGGCGCTGCGCTCCCCGCACCCGCGGGCGAACATCCTCTCGGTGGACGTCTCCGAGGCGCTGAAGGTGCCCGGCGTGTACGCCGTGCTCACCCACGAGGACATCCCCGGCACGAAGTTCTACGGCCTGGAGATCCAGGACCAGCCGGCGCTGGCCATCGACAAGGTCCGCTACCACGGCGAGGCGATCGCCCTGGTCGCCGCGGACCACCCGGAGACGGCCCGCCGCGCGGTGAAGAAGATCAGGGTCGAGTACGAGGTGCTCACCCCGATCACCACCGAGGAGCAGTGCCTCGACCCGGCGACGTACGGCTACGTCCACGAACCGCACGAGTACAAGTCGCACGGCTCCGGCAACATCTGCCACAGCCAGCGGCTGGTCTCCGGTCTCGGCGTCACCGACGAGGTGCGGGCCCTGGCGGACGTGATCGTCAAGGGCAGCTACGAGGTCGGCATGCAGGACCAGGCCTTCCTCGGCCCGGAGTCCGGCCTGGCGGTGCCCGCCGAGGACGGCGGCGTCGACCTCTACATCGCGACCCAGTGGCTGCACGTCGACCGCCAGCAGATGGCGCCCGTGCTGGCCCTGCCCGAGGAGAAGGTGCGCCTCACGCTGGCCGGCGTCGGCGGCGCCTTCGGCGGCCGCGAGGACCTCTCCATGCAGATCCACGCCTGCCTGCTGGCCCTGCACACCGGCAAGCCCGTCAAGATCGTCTACGCCCGTGACGAGTCGTTCTTCGGCCACGTGCACCGCCACCCCGCGAGGATGACGTACGAGCACGGCGCCACCCGCGACGGCAAGCTGGTCTTCGCCGACTGCCGCATCGTGCTGGACGGCGGGGCCTACGCCTCCACCTCCCCCGCGGTCGCCGGCAACGCGGCCTCGCTCGGCCACGGCCCGTACGTCATCCCGAACGTGCGGATGGAGGCGATCGCGCTCTACTCCAACAACCCGAGCTGCGGCGCGATGCGCGGCTTCGGCGCGGTGCAGGCCTGCTTCGGCTACGAGTCGCAGATGGACAGGCTCGCCGCCGCCCTCGGCATGGACCCGGTCGAGCTGCGCCAGCTCAACGCCGTCACCCAGGGCGACTTCATGCCCACCGGCCAGGAGATCGACGCGCCCGCACCCGTCGCCGAACTGCTGCAGCGCGTCAAGGACATGCCGCTGCCGCCGCCGCTCGACCCGGAGGACGTCGACGTGCGCACCCTGCCCGGCGCGCTCTCCAACACCTCGCACGGCGAGGGCATCGTGCGCGGCATCGGCTACTCGGTCGGCATCAAGAACGTCGGCTTCTCCGAGGGCTTCGACGACTACTCCACCGCCCGCGTGCGGCTGGAGGTCATCGGCGGCGAACCGGTCGCCATGGTGCACACCGCGATGGCGGAGGTCGGCCAGGGCGGCGTCACCGTGCACGCCCAGATCGCCCGTACCGAGCTCGGGGTCGAGCAGGTCACCATCCACCCCGCCAACACCGAGGTCGGCTCGGCCGGCTCCACCTCCGCCTCCCGGCAGACCTACATGACCGGCGGTGCGGTGAAGCTCGCCGCCGAGGCCGTCCGCAACGAGCTGTTCGACAAGGGCCGCCGCCGGTACGGCTGGACGCACCGCGACCTCGCGCTCGTCGGCGGCAAGGTCGTCTCGGAGAGCGCCGGCGTGCTGGTGACGATGGTCGACCTGCTCGGCGACGAGGCCGTCGACCTCACCCGCGAGCACCACCACCGGCCGACCGAGCCGTTCGACAAGGAGACCGGGCAGGGCTTCGGCCACGTCCAGTACACCTTCTGCGCCAACCGCGCGGTCGTCGACGTCGACGTCGAACTCGGCCTGGTCAAGGTGGTCGAGCTGACCGCCGTCCAGGACGTCGGCAAGGCGCTCAACCCGCTCTCCGTCGTCGGCCAGATCCAGGGCGGCTGCACCCAGGCCCTCGGCCTCGCCGTGATGGAGGAGATCGTGCTGCAGGACGGCAAGGTGCGCAACGCCTCGTTCACCGACTACCTGATCCCCACCATCCTCGACACCCCGCCGATCCCGGTGGAGATCCTCGAACTCCCCGACCCGAACGCCCCGTACGGGCTGCGCGGCGTCGGCGAGGCCCCGACGGTGTCGGCCACCCCCTCGATCGTCGCGGCGATCCGCAACGCCACCGGCCTCGCCCTCACCCGGGTACCGGTCCGGCCGGAGCACCTCACCGGAACGCTCTGACCCACCCGCCTCCCCGGGGCGGCGCACCCACGTCCTCCCCGCCGCCCCGGGGCGCACCACCGGAACCACCCCGCCGTGCACCACCCGCTGTCTCTCCCACGCCGGGGCGATGCGGCGGTGCGCAACCCGCCACCCGCACACCGGCGACCGCCGGGTGCCCCGTGAGTCGAACAGTCCCCCTGTGCCCCTCCTTTTCCGGCAGTCAGGTCGGCTCGCCCACCCCAACCCCCTTTGACACTTGGGAGTGGACATGACCAGGATCCCCACGGAGCCCGGCACCACTGACGGACCCGCCACCGACGACGCCCTCACGCCGTCGGCGGCCACCCCGCGGAAGAACCCGCTGGACACGTACTTCCGGATCTCCGCCCGGGGCTCCAGCCTCGGCAACGAACTCCGCGGCGGCCTCACGACGTTCATGGCGATGGCCTACATCGTGCTGCTCAACCCGGTGATCCTGAGCGGCGCCGACGTCAACGGCCTCAAGCTGGACCACGCCCAGCTCACCACCGCCACCGCGCTCGCCGCCGCGGTGACGACCATCCTCATGGGGGTGGTCGGCAACGTGCCGCTCGCCCTCGCCGCCGGGCTCTCCGTCTCCGGCGCGATATCCGCCCTGGTGGTGCCGCACACCACCTGGCCGCAGGCGATGGGCCTGTGCGTGGTCTACGGCCTGCTGATCGTGCTGCTGGTGGTCTCCGGCCTGCGCGAGAAGATCATGAACGGCATCCCGCTGCCGCTCAAGCACGCCATCACCATCGGCATCGGCCTGTTCGTCACCGTCATCGGCCTCTACAAGGCCGGCTTCGTGCACACCGGCGGCCCCACCCCGCTCTCCCTCGGCCCGTACGGCGAACTCGCCGGCTGGCCCGTGCTGGTCTTCGCGCTGACCCTGCTCACGATCTTCGTGCTGCTCGCCCGCAAGGTGCGCGGCGCCATCCTCATCGGCATCGCCGGCGGCACCGTCCTCGCCGTGGTCGTCGACGCGGTCGCCGACCTCCCCGCCAGGACCTGGTCGAGCTCGGCGCCGGTGTGGCCGGGCAGCCCCGTCTCCGCCCCCGACTTCGGGCTGTTCGGCCACGTCGACCTCTTCGGGGCGTTCTCCGGGCAGGGCATGGGCGCGATCAGCGCCTCCGTCGCGGTCTTCACCCTCGTGCTGGCCGGCTTCTTCGACGCGATGGCCACCATCATCGGCGTCGGCACCGAGGCCGGGCTCGCCGACGGCAAGGGCCGCATGCCGGGCCTGTCGAAGGCGCTCCTCGTCGACGGCGCCGGCGGCGCGGTCGGCGGCCTCGCGGGCGCCTCCGGCCAGACCGTCTTCGTGGAGTCCGCGACCGGCGTCGGCGACGGCGCCCGCACCGGCCTCGCCTCCACCGTCACCGGCCTGCTCTTCGCCGCGATGCTGTTCCTCTCGCCGGTCGCCGCGATCGTGCCGGTCGAGGTGGCGTCCGCCGCCCTGGTCGTCATCGGGTCGATGATGATGAGCCAGGCCCGGCACATCGACTGGGCCGACCGTGAGGTCGCCGTCCCGGCCTTCCTCACCTGCGTCCTGATGCCCTTCACCTACAGCATCACCGCCGGGGTGGCCGCGGGCGTCATCTCCTACACCGTCATCAGGGCCGGCGCCGGCAAGTGGCGCGAGCCCGGCCCGCTCATGTGGATCCTCACCGCCCTCTTCACCGTCTACTTCGCCCTCACCCCCGTCAAGGCGTGGCTGGGCGTGCACTGAGCACCCCGCCGCCGCGGCACGGGCACCCCGTGCCGCGGCGGCCTACCCTTCTACGTAAAGGAGCCTCTCCATGCAGGACATCGCCGCGCAGCTGCACGCCTGGCACGCGTCCGGGCGCTCCTTCGCCGTGGCCAGCGTCGTCGGCGTCTCCGGCAGCGCCCCGCGCGACCCGGGTGCCGCCCTCGCGGTGGACGGCGCGGGCGAGGCGGTCGGCTCCGTCTCGGGCGGCTGCGTGGAGGGCGCCGTGTACGAGCTGTGCCGGGAAGCGATCGCCACCGGACGGCCCGTGCTGGAACGCTTCGGCTTCAGCGACGAGGACGCCTTCGCCGTCGGCCTGACCTGCGGCGGCGTCCTCGACGTCTTCGTGCAGCCGGTCACGCCCGGCGCCGACCCGGCGATCGACGCCGGGATCGCCTGCGTCGCCTCCGGCACCCCCGTCGCCCTCGCCCGGGTGATCGCCGGCCCCGCCGCACTGCTCGGCGCCGCCGTCGCCGTCACCGCCGACGCGCGGCACGGCGCGCTCTCCCCCGCGCCGTCGACCACCGCCCCGCTGGAGCGCGCGGTGGCCGCGGAGGCCCGCGCCATGCTGGAGGCCGGGCGCACCGGCACCGTCGTCCTCGGCCTGGACGGCCGTCCCTGCGACGAGACCGGGCAGGGCAGCGTCACCCTCTTCGTCGAGTCGTACGTGCCCGCCCCCCGCATGATCGTCTTCGGGGCGATCGACTTCGCCGCGGCCGTCACCCGCATCGGCCGCTTCCTCGGCTACCGCGTGACCGTCTGCGACGCCCGGCCGGTCTTCGCCACCGAGCGGCGCTTCCCCGACGCGGACGAGGTCGTCGTCGACTGGCCGCACCGCTACCTCGACTCCCAGCTCGACCGGATCGACGGCCGCACCGTGCTGTGCGTGCTCACCCACGACGCCAAGTTCGACATCCCGCTGCTGGAACGCGCCCTGCGCCTGCCGCTCGGCTACGTCGGCGCGATGGGCTCCCGTCGCACCCACCGCGACCGCGCCGCCCGGCTGCGCGAGGTGGGCCTCACCGAGGCCGAGATCGCCCGGCTGCGCTCCCCGATCGGCCTCGACCTCGGCGCCCGCACCCCCGAGGAGACGGCCGTCTCCGTCGCCGCCGAGATCGTCGCCCACCGCCGCGGCGGCTCCTGCCTGCCGCTGTCGGCCGGAGACGGGCCGATCCACCACGACCTCGCCGCCCCGCAGGAGAGCGCCGCGCCCCGGCCGCACGCCGCCTGAGCGGATGCGGCGGCGCACTCCGGCACGGGAGACCGGACGGTCGGCCTCAGTCGGCGGTTCCCGGGTCCACGACCCAACGGGTCGGCTGTCCCGTCACTCCGGCGATCATGTCGAAATCGCCGTCGTAGTGGAGGACGGCGACACCGTGCCGTTCGGCCGTGGCAGCCACCACGAGGTCGGCCACCGACAGGGCGCGCCAGTTTCCGACGCCTGTCAGCAGGACCTGGACGTCCAGCGCCCGGTCCCAGATCTCGTCGGTGGTGGGGAGCCAATCGAAGCCGCGCATCTCGTCCCGGATGCGCTCGGCCTCGGCCTTCGTCCTGGCGGTCCGCAGGATCTCCAGCTCGACCGCCGCACAGGTCGCCAGTAGCCCTGCGCTGTGCAGCGGCTGGACGACGCTGCGAACGCGGGGCTTCGGGATCCGGGCGAGCACCGACGTGTCGACGAGGAACCGTTCGGTCATGCCGCCCGGTGCTCCGCCCCGCCGCCGACCGGGCCGGTGAGGTCAGGAAGGCCGCCTTCCGCGAGCCAGTCCAGGAAGGACTCCCGCTTCCGCCGCTTGATCGCGTCCGCTAGAGCGGCGTTGACGGTGGCGACCTTGGTGGTCGTACCGAAGATCTCAGCGGCCTCGGCCAGCAGCTCGTCGTCCACGTCTATCACCGTGCGCGCCATGGAAGCCTCCGGAAGCCTTGATATCGGATTTCATCGTATCCGATATCAAGGTGAGAACGGGGACGCTCAGCCGACGTCCAGCCGGGCCAGGCGGCGGAGCAGGCGGGGGCTGATCCGGCCCAGCAGGTGGGCGGCCTTCGCCTCGACCGTGACGGGCACGAACGCCCGGCGGGTGCGGACCGCCCGGACGATCTCGGCCGCCACCTTCTCGGGCGGGAAGCCCCGGCGGGCGTACGCCTTCGAGGCCTTGGCCTGCCGGGCGGCCTGCGCCTCCGGGTCGAGGCCGGAGAAGGTGGTGGTGCGGGTGATGCCGGTGTCGACGATGCCGGGGCACACCGCGGAGACGGCGATCCGGTGCGGCACGAGCTCCGCGCGCAGGCAGTCGGAGAGCATCAGCACGCCCGCCTTGCTGGTGGCGTACGCGGCGAGCGAGGTGGCGGGCAGGTAGGCCGCGGCGGACGCGAGGTTGACGATGTGGCCGCCCTCGCCGCGCTCCACCATGAGCGAGCCGAACGCCCGGCAGCCGTGGATGACGCCCCACAGGTTGACGTCGAGGACGCGCTGCCACTCCTTCTCCGTGGTCTGCAGGAAGGACCCGGCGTGGCCGATGCCGGCGTTGTTGACGACGACGTCCGGCACGCCGTGGGCCTCGGCGACCTGCCGGGCGAAGGCGTCCACGGCCGGCCCGTCGGAGACGTCCACGCGGTACGCGGCGGCGCCGGGGGCGGCCGCCGCGCAGGCTTCCGCGGTGCGTTCGGCCGCGGCGAGGTCGAGGTCGCAGACGACGACGCGGTCGCCCTGCGCGGCGAAGGCGAGGGCGGTGGCCCGGCCGATGCCGCTGCCGCCGCCGGTGACGACGACCAGCCGTCCGCTCTCCGGCGGACCCTGGGTGCGGCCGTCGGCGACCCGGCCGACGTGCTCGCGGACGAGGTGGGCCACGGTGGCGCCCTTCTCCAGCAGGGCCGACCAGTGGCCGGCGTCGAGGGTGCGGCGGGTGAGGTTCGGCGCCCACCGCTCCAGGCCCTCGGAGAGGAACGGCGAGACGTAGCGGTCGCGGCGCAGCGTGACGAGCTGCACCGGCACCTCGGTGCGCCGCTCGCGCGGACGGCGCAGCACGGGCCGGAAGTTGGCGCGGTACAGCTCGATGCCGCGGACGGCGTCCCGGGTGAGGGTGGGCTGCGGGTGGCCGGGCCGCGGGGGCACGTCCTCCAGCCGCTGCAGCACCAGCGGCCAGGCGCGGGCGAGCAGGAGCCGCCAGACGGCCGGTGCGAGGTAGGGCAGGTGGAAGGCGGTGATGTACCAGGAGTGCACGCCCTGCACGGCGAGCTGGCGCAGGTGGCGGGGGGTGGGCCGGCGCGTCCGGTGCCGGATCCAGTGGCCGATGTGGTCGAGCGAAGGGCCGGAGAGGCTGGTGTAGGAGGCGATCCGGTGGTGCGCGCCGGGCTCGGTGACGGCCTCCCAGGACTGGATGGAGCCCCAGTCGTGGGCGACGACGTGGACGGGCGCGTCCGGGCTGACGGCGCCGGCGACGGCGAGCAGGTCGGCGCCGAGCAGCGGCAGCCGGTAGCCGCTGCGGTCGGCGGGGGCGCCGGAGCGGCCGGCGCCGCGCACGTCGTAGCGCACGACGTGGTGGTCGCCGGCGAGGTCGGCGGCGATGTCGTCCCAGACGGTGTGGGTGTCGGGGTAGCCGTGGACGAGCACGACGGTCGGGTCGGCGGGGTCGCCCTGCTCGTACACGGCGAGCGGCACCCCGCCCGAGTCGACGGTGCGGCGGCGGATGGTCATGCGGCCTCCCTCTGGAGTGTCCGGCGCCGCGCGTGCGGCTGGTGGTCGTCGAGCGGGTCGGCGCCGCGGTCGCGCGGGCCGGCGGGCGTGCGGTCGGGAGCGTACGGCACGGCCGCGGCCGGGCGCTGCGGGTGCGGCACGGCGGCTCCTCAGAGGTCCAGGACGAGGGTCTCGCCCTCGGCGGCACGGGAGACGCAGGGCAGCAGGGCGCCCTCGGCGCGTTCGGTGCCGGTGAGGCGGCGGTCGCGGTGCTCGGGGGTGCCGGAGAGCACCCGGACCCGGCAGGTGCCGCAGAACCCCTGCCGGCAGGAGTAGGGCAGGTCGGGGCGGTGGTCGCGGGCGGCGTCGAGGGCCGTGCGGTCCCCGGGGACGGCGACCTCGGGACCGTCGGCGCCGAGCCGCAGGGTGAACGGCCGGCCGTCGGCGACGGGCGCGGGGGCGAACCGCTCGACGTGCAGCGCGCGGGCGGGCGAGGCGTCGAGCGCCTGCCGGACGGCGTCGATCATCGGGGCGGGGCCGCAGCAGTAGACGGCGGCGCCGCGGGGGGCGCGGGCGAGGAGGGCGGCGGCGTCGGGCGGGCCGTCGCGGTCGTCGGTGCGGATCTCCACCCGGGCCGGGTCGAGGGCGCGCAGCTCGTCGGTGAAGGGCAGCGAGGCGGCGGTGCGGCCGGTGTGCACGAGGTGCCAGTCGAGGCCGAGGGCGTGCGCCTGGCGGGCCATCGGCAGCAGCGGGGTGATGCCGATGCCGCCGGCGAGGAGCAGCACCGCGGGCTCGGCGCAGAACGCGAAGCCGTTGCGGGGCCGGCGGGTCGTCAGGACGTGGCCGGGGCGCAGCTCGTCGTGGATCTCGGTGGACCCGCCTCCGCCGTCGGCGATCCGGCGGACGGCGATGCGGTAGGTCTGCCGGTCCGCGGGGTCGCCGCAGAGCGAGTAGTGGCGCTGCCGGCCGGAGGGCAGGGTGAGGAGGAGGCGGGCGCCGGGCTGCCAGGCGGGCAGCGGGGCTCCGGCGGGGTCGGCGAGGTGCAGGGTGACGACGCCGTCGGCGACGGTGCGGTGCGCGGTGACGGCGAGCCGCAGCTGCGGGGTGCCGGGCGGCTGCGGGCGGCGCGGGCTGCGGCGCAGGCCGGGGCGGCCGAGGGCGGGCATGTAGTGGTCGCCGAAGGCGGTGACGGCGCGCATGAAGCGGTCGGCGCGGGGGCGGCCGTACAGGTCGGGGGGCGGGGTGGTGGGGTCCATCCGTGCGGCTCCGGGTGGGCGGGTCGGCGGGCGTGCGGGTCGGCGGGCGTGCGGGTCGGCGGGCGGCGGCGGGTCGTGGCGGGCGGCGGTGCGGGCGGCGGCGCGGGTGCCGGTGCGACTGTCGGTGCGGCTGTCGGCGCGGCTGTCAGTGCGCGGCGGCGCGGGCGGCCGGGGAGGCGGCGAGGTAGCCGAGGGCCTGGCTGGAGGAGCCCTCCTGGGTGGGGTGGTAGCCGGGCCGGAAGTAGCGGGCGGCGGAGCGGGCCATGACGCGGAGGTCGGGCAGCAGGCCGCGGCGGGCGTTGAGGTGGGCCTCGCGCCAGGTGGGCCTGAGCCGGCCGTCGAGGAGGGGGTCGGCGGCGAGCATGAACCGGGTGCCGCGCACCCAGAGGTGCACGAGGAGCGGGCCGGAGACGAGCATGCCGCGGACCCGGCGGAGGTAGCCGGGGTCGAGGTGGCGCAGGAGGTCGTAGGCGACGCTGCGGTGCTCGACCTCCTCGGCGCCGTGCCAGCGCAGCAGGTCGAGCATGGTCGGGTCGGCCTGGGCGCGGTCGAGGGCGGGCGAGTTGAGGATCCAGTGGCCGAGGAAGGCGGTGAAGTGCTCGATGGCGGCGACGAAGGCGACCCGCTCGACGGTGTGCTCGCGGCTCCGGGCGGCGGAGAGGCCGGGGCGGTCGCCGAGGATGCGGTGGAAGAGCCAGCTGACCTGGCGGACGTAGGGCCGCGGGTCGAGGCCCTGGCCGAGGAGGTGGTCGAGGACCTCCTGGTGGGCCTCGGCGTGGATGGCCTCCTGGCCGATGAAGCCGCGGACCTCCTCGCGGAGCTGCTCGTCGGTGATCATCGGCAGGGCGTCCTTGAAGACCTCGACGAACCAGCGCTCGCCCTCGGGCAGCAGCAGGTGGAGGACGTTGATGACGTGGGTGGCCATCGGCTCGCCGGGGATCCAGTGCAGCGGGAGGGCGGTCCAGTCGAAGTGGACGTCACGGGGTTCGAGGACGAGGCCGTGGTGGACGGAAGGCGGCGGGGTGGGGCTGGGCATGGCGGTCCCTCCTGACCTGCGGGCGGCTGCGGCGGCTCTGGCAACCTACTCGCGGGTACGGGACCGGACAAGGGTTTCGGCGCTCTTATCGACATCGAGTCTAATAAGAGTGGCCCGCAGCGGCCGGCACCGCCCCGGCCGGGCTCCCCCTCAGACGGCCATCGCCACCATCAGCGGCGCCGCCCGCTCCGCGAGCAGCTCCGCCGCGGCCCGCAGCCGGTAGGCGCTCTGCACCGGCATCGAGGTGGCCAGGCACCCCACCGTCGAACCCGCCGTCACCGGCACCGCCGCGCACACGGTGCCCAGCGCGTACTCCTGCAGGTCGAGCACCGGCACGGTGGCCGGCTGGCGGTCGAGCCGGTGCAGCAGCTGCTCGGCGTCGGTGATGGTGCGCGCGGTCAGCGGGGCCGCCGGGTGCCGGGCCAGGTGGTCGCGGCGGCCGTCGTCGTCGAGCTGGCCGAGCAGGCACTTGCCGATCGCGCTGGCGTGCGCCGTTGCCCGGAAGTCCGCCCACTCCTGCACCGCCGGCGCCTCCTCGGTCGCCGACACCGCCTCCACCGACAGCTCGCCGTCGTGGTAACGGCTGAAGTAGACCGCCGCGCCGAGCTCGTCCCGCAGGTCGGCGAGCTTGCGGTGCAGCCGGGCCCGGACGAGCTGCTCGCGGTTGTGCTGCCCCAGCAGGGTCAGCGCGCCGCCCAGCACCCACACCGCCTCGTCGAGGAGCAGGTAGCCCTCGCACTCCAGGGTCTCGGCGAGCTCCCGGACGGCCGCGGGCGGCAGCCCCAGCTCACGGGCGAGCTCGGCGGTGCCGACGCCGTGCGGGTGCCGGTCGACGGCCTCCAGCAGGCGCAGCGCACGGTGCAGCGCGCCGTACGGGCTCGGGCGGCCGTGGGTGGGACCGGTCCCACGGCCCCGACTCGGTGCCGACATGGGCGTCCCCTTCCGCTCGCGCGCGCACACGGCCGCGGCCGCGCACCACCAGCGTAGCCACAGCGCGGCCCCCCGCGGCAGCCCTCCGCCGGATGTGGCCCGGACGGCGGACGCGGCCCGCCCGGGCGCGGCCCCTCCGCGCCGCCGGCGGCGGGAGGGGCGAACGCGCCCGGGCGGGGCCAAGGATGACGTGGTGTCAGGCCTCGTCGCCGGAACGGAGCGCCTTCACCGCGGCCTCCAGCCGGCGGCCGTACTCCGCGTCGGCGGCGTGGAAGTGCGCGAGGTTGCGCTCCACGACGTCGTCGCGGCCCACCTGGGCGAGGAACCCGGCCAGGTGGGCGATCAGGCGCCCCTTCTCGGCCTCGGACATCAGCCGGTAGAGCTCGCCGGCCTGGAAGAAGTCGTCGTCCTTGGGTCCTTGATGAAGAACACCGGGGTGTTGTTGCCGACCAGGTCGTAGTTGCCCTGCTCGGTGTAGAACTTCAGCGCGAAGCCGCGCGGGTCGCGCACCGCGTCCGGGGCACCCAGGTTGCCCGCCACCGTGGAGAAGCGCAGGAACACCTCCGTCCGCCTGCCGACCGCGGAGAGGAACGCCGCCCGGGTGTACGCCGACATCTCGTCGGTGACCTCGAAGTACCCGTACGCGCCCGAGCCGCGGGCGTGCACCACGCGCTCCGGGATGCGCTCGCGGTTGAACCGCGCGAGCTTCTCCAGCAGCTGCTGGTCCTGGATCAGCAGCGGACCGTACGCGCCCGCGGAGGCGGAGTTCTGGTTGTCGGCGACCGGGGCGCCGGACTCGGTGGTCAGGATCTTCGACATGGACGGCCTTCGGTTGCTGTCGTGAGGGTGGGTCAGACGCCGAGCAGGCGCCAAAGGGCCGAGCGGCGGCGGGAGGCGTGCTCGCCGTCGGGGCCGTCGGCCGGCTGCAGGGCAGCCGCGGCGGCGGTGGTCGCGGCGGCGTCCGCGAGCGGGCGGGCGGCGGTGAGCGCGGCGGCCTCCGCCGCGTCGAGGCCGGCCCCGGTCAGCGCGGCCTCCGCCTCCGCGGCGGGCAGCGCGTTCAGCCAGCGCAGGGCGAGGGCGGCCCGGCCGTCGTCGGTCAGGCGGCCCGTCAGCCGGAGGCGGGCGAGGCCGCCGTCGGGGTACACGTTGATCGTGACGTGGGTGACCGGGCGCCCCGCGTCGAGACGGAACCGGTGCCGGGTGTCGGGCTGCAGGCGGGTGCGCGGCAGCAGCGGGAACCACCCGGCCGGGTCGGTGGCCGGGTCGCCGCCGCCGGTGGCGTCGTAGCCGGTCAGGTCGGCCCAGCCGGGGGCGTTGGCGACGAAGTGGGTGGTGTCCACCTCGGCGGCCAGGACCTCGCCGCCCCCGGCCAGGGCGATCCGCACCCAGTCGTTGGCCTTGTCGCGCCGGCGCCGGGTCTCCCAGCCCTCGCCCATGACGGTGGCGCGGCCGGGGGCGTTCAGGTTGTGCGGGGAGGAGAAGTAGCGGTCGGAGGCGGCCTCGGCGACGCCGCCGAACTCCTGCGCGGCGAGGTCGACGGTGAGGCCGTCCAGCTCGCGCGGGTCGGGCAGCACCTCGCCGTACACGCGCAGCCGGGCGACGCCGCCGTCCGGCCAGATGAGCAGGCGGACGTGCGTGAAGCGGCCGGGGTGGTCGACGGCGAACGCGTGCGCGGTGTCGCCGCGCAGCGGCGTGCGGGGCACCAGGTCGGTCCACCCGGCGGCGGCGACCTCCTCCGGGGAGGGGTGGCCGGGCACCGACGCGCCCTGCACGGCGGCCGTCTCGGGGTAGTTGCCGGTGAAGTGCGCGGTGTCGACGACCACGCCGCGGACCGTGCCCGCGGCACCGAGCCGGACGATCGCCCAGTCGTGGTCCTCGTCGGTGGGGTGCGGCTGCCCGGCGGAGGCGCCGCGGCGGCGGCGCGACTCCCAGCCGTCCATGATCTGGCCCTTGTGGCCGAAGGTGTGCGGGCGGAACTCGGCGGGCGCGGCGACCAGCAGGTTCTCCGCGTCGGCGAAGGTGTCCTCGTTGGTGGCGACGACGCCGGCGCCCAGCCGCCGCGAGGCGAGGTCGACCAGCTCGGTGAAGGACGCGCTCGGGGCGGTGTCGTTGCTCAACTCACGTCTCCTTGAGGGCGGGCGATCTGCCGGCCGAACGGCGCGGCATCGACGTCCACGACCCGGCCGCGGAGCCAGGTGGTGCGGACGGCGCCGGTGAGCGTGCGGCCGGCGTACGGGGTGACGGGGTTCCGGTGGTGCAGCTCCTCGGCGTGCACGGCGAACGCCGCGTCCGGGTCGAAGGCCACCAGGTCGGCGTCGCGGCCGACGGCGATCGCACCCTTGCGACCGGCGAGCCCCACCAGCGCGGCGGGCCCCGCGGACATCCAGCGCACCACGTCGGCGAGGGTGTGGCCGCGGCGCCGGGCCTCCGTCCAGACCGCCGGGAGGCCCACCTGCAGGGACGCGATGCCGCCCCAGGCGGCGGCGAAGTCGCCGCTGCCGCCGTGCCGCGGCAGGTGCTTCAGGTCGGGCGTGGACGGCGAGTGGTCGGAGACCACCGCGGCGAACTCGCCGGCGGCGAGCGCCGCCCAGAGCGCGTCGCGGTTGGACTCGGAGCGGATCGGCGGGCAGCACTTGAAGGCGGTGTCGCCGTCCGGCACCTCCTCCGCCGTCAGCGTCAGGTAGTGCGGGCAGGTCTCGGCCGTCACCTGCACCCCGTCCTCGCGGGCCTGCCGCAGCAGCGGCAGCACCGCGGCCGAGGACACGTGCAGGACGTGCACCCGGGCGCCGGTGCGGCGCGCGGTGCCGAGCAGCCGGGCCACGGCGGCCTCCTCGGCGCCGTCCGGCCGGGAGGCCAGGAAGTCGCGGTAGTGCACGCCGGGCCGCTGCGGGGCGGTGTCCAGGACGGCCGGGTCCTCGGCGTGGACGATGGCCAGCGCGCCCAGCCGGGCCTGCTCGGCGAGCGCCGACTCCAGCTGCTCCGGGGTGGCCAGGTGCGGGAACTCGTCGACCCCGGAGGGCGCGAGGAAGCTCTTGAAGCCGAACACCCCGGCCTCGTGCAGCGCGGCCAGTTCGCCGGTGTTGCCGGGCACCGCGCCGCCCCAGAACCCGAGGTCGACCCAGGCCTGCCCCTCGGCGGTCTTCCGTTTGGCCTCCAGGCCGGCCGGCGTGGTGGTCGGCGGCACCGAGTTGAGCGGCATGTCGACGATCGTGGTGACCCCGCCCGCGGCGGCGGCCCGGGTGGCGGTGGCGAAGCCCTCCCACTCCGTGCGGCCGGGCTCGTTGACGTGCACGTGGGTGTCGACCAGGCCGGGCAGCAGCGCGGTGCCGCCCAGGTCGGTCACGGGCACGTCCTCGGCGGGCAGTTCCCCGTACCCGGCGATCCGGGTGATCCGGCCGCCCTGCACGAGGACGTCCGCGGGGCGCTCTCCGTCCGGCAGGACGGCACGGCGGGAACGGACCAGCACGGTGTCGGGCGGCGTGTCGCTGAGGGGCATCGGAACCTCCGGACCGGGGGAAGGATGGGGGTGTGCCGAAGGCGCGTACGGCAGTTGAGACGGGGGCGGCCGGCCCGGGCGACTGCGACGGCTCGGAGCCTAGGCCTGGCTTCGACGGAACGTCTATGGAGGAAACTACGAGGCGACCGGGCCCTGACCGGACAGAAACCGGGCCGCCAGCCGCTCGCCCGCGCGCTCGGCCAGCTCGCCCGCCCGGGTCATGCTGTCGCCGGGCCGCTCGGCCAGATCGGTGAGGGCGAGCGCCGCGGCGAAGCCCGCCGCCCGCCACTGCCGCTCCGACAGTTCCAGCCATCCGGCCACGGCGGCCACCCGGACCCCCGCCCGGGCGGCCGCCGCGGCGACGCCGGCGGGAGCCTTGCCGTGGAGCGTCTGCGCGTCCAGGCATCCCTCGCCGGTGACGACGAGGCGTGCCCCACGCACGGCCTCGTCGAAGCCCAGCAGGTCGAGGAGGAGCTCGATGCCGGGCCGCATGGTGGCGCCGAGCAGGGCCAGGGCGGCGAAGCCGACCCCGCCTGCGGCCCCGGCGCCGGGGGCGTCGCGGAGGTCCTGCCCGGTGACGGTGCGGACGACGTCCGCCCAGCGGGTCAGGCCCTCCTCCAGGATCACGAGGTCACCGCCGTCGGCGCCCTTCTGCGGGCCGTAGACGGCGGCGGCGCCGCGCGGCCCGAGCAGCGGGTTGTCGACGTCGCAGGCGACCACGACCTCCACCCCCGACAGCCGGTCGGCGAGCGCGCCCGGATCCAGCCGGTGCAGCCGGCGCAGGGCCGCACCGCCGGGCGGCAGTTCGGCGCCGTCCGCGTCGTACAGGCCGGCGCCGAGCGCCTGCACCATGCCGGCACCGCCGTCGGTGCAGGCGCTGCCGCCGAGGCCGAGGACGATCCGGCGGGCGCCGAGCGCCACCGCCCGGCCGACGAGCTGGCCGGCGCCGTACGAGCCGGCCGCGAGCGGCGCGGTGCGGCCGCCGGGCAGCCGGGCGAGGCCGGAGGCCTGCGCCAGCTCGACCACGGCGGTGTCGCCGCGGACGGCGACCGCCGCGTCGACCGGCAGGCCGGTCGGGCCGGCCACCTTGACGGGCACCCGCCCGAACCCGGCGGCGAGGGCGGCCGCGAGGGTGCCCTCGCCGCCGTCGGCGACGGGGAGCTCGCGCACTTCGGTGCCGGGCGCGGCCCGGCGGATGCCCGCCGCGATGCGCGCGGCGGCCTCGGCACCCTCCAGGCTGCCCTTGAACTTGTCGGGGGCGACGACGACATGGCCCCGGGCGGGGGTGGCGGGCATGGCGTGGGCCTCGTTTCCGGGGTCGGGCGGGTGTGCGGGTGCTGACGGTCCGAGTGTGCGTCAGCGGTGCGGGGTTCCGGGGCCTCCGCCGCCGTGCCTCGCGTTCCGCTTCCGGCGGGCGGGAGGCGCCTCGTCCCCCCGCCCGCGGGCCGGGAGGGCCTCCTGGCGGCGCGGGCGCGACCGGACAGGTGCACGCCGCCAGGAGGAGTCGGGGTGGGCTCGTCAGACCGTCCGGCCGGAGAGCCGCTCGACGCCGCGCAGCAGCGCGGAGTGGTCGAGCGAGCCGTCGCCGTTGGCGCGGGCGGAGGCGACGAGCTGGGCGACGACCCCGCCGACGGGCAGCGCCGCACCGACGGCGCGCGCGGCGTCGGTGACGATGCCCATGTCCTTGTGGTGGAGGTCGATGCGGAAGCCGGGCGCGAACGCGCGGTTCAGCATGTTGGCCTTCTTGCGGTCGAGCACGGTGGACCCGGCCAGGCCGCCGCCGAGCACGTCGAGGGCGGCGGCGAGGTCGACTCCGGCGTTCTCCAGGAACACCACGGCCTCGGCGAGCACCTGGATGTTGACGGCGACGATCAGCTGGTTGGCGGCCTTCACGGTCTGGCCTGCCCCGGCCGGGCCGACGTGCACGACGGTGGTGC
Source organism: Kitasatospora sp. NE20-6 (assembly GCF_045862635.1). Taxonomy (NCBI): domain Bacteria; kingdom Bacillati; phylum Actinomycetota; class Actinomycetes; order Kitasatosporales; family Streptomycetaceae; genus Kitasatospora; species Kitasatospora sp. NE20-6. The sequence continues at coordinate 413,879 of NZ_BPRL01000003.1, read as the reverse complement.
CGAGGGCGTCGAAGAGCGGCTTCGCCTCGGCGAAGTCGTCCGCCCCGCCGCCGACCATGATGGAGAGCACGGCCTCGACGGCGCCGGCCTCACCGCCGGAGACGGGGGCGTCGAGGGTGCGGACGCCCTTCTCCCGTGCGGCCGCGGCGACCCTGATCGAGGTCTGCGGGGTGATGCTCGACATGTCGATGACGAGGGTGCCGGGCGCGGCGTGCTCCAGCACGCCGTCCTCGCCGAGGATCACCTGCTCGACCTGGGGGTCGGCGGGGACCATCGTGATGACGACGTCGGCGCCCTTCACGGCCTCGGCGATGCTGTCCGCGGCGTGGCCGCCGGCGGCGACCAGCGCGTCGACGGGCGGCCGGGTGAGGTTGTGGCCGGTGACGTGGTGCCCGGCCCTGACGAGGTTGGCGGCCATCGGGCTGCCCATGATGCCGAGGCCGATGAAGGCGATCGTGCGGCTCATCTGCTGGTGTTCCTTACGTACGGGGGCGGGTTACCGGGCGGCGCGCAGCTCGCGCGGGAGCCAGCCGAAGCTGTCGGCGCTGACGCCGTTCGCCGGGCGGTACTCGAGGCCGATCCGGCCGGTGTAGCCGGCGGCGGTGAGGCGGGCGAGCAGGTCCTCGGTGTCGAGGCTCCCGGTGCCGGGCTCGTTGCGGCCGGGGTTGTCGGCGATCTGCACGTGGCCGATGCGGTCGGCGTAGGCGTCGATGACGGCGGGCAGGTCCTCGCCGTTCTTCGCCAGGTGGTAGAGGTCGCAGAGGAAGCGGGCGTTGCCGAGGCCGGTGGCGGCGTTGACCTTGTCGACGACCCCGACGGCGGCCGCGGCGGAGACCAGCGGGTAGTCGGGGGACTCGTCGCGGTTGAGCGCCTCGACGAGGAGGACGGCGCCGATGCCGTGCGCGGCCTGCGCGGCGAGGACGAGGTTGTCCAGCGCGAGGGCGTCCTGCACGGCGGGGTCGGTGCCCGCGGCACGGTTGCCGTAGAGGGCGTTGAGGGCGGTGGCGCCGAGGGAGCCGGCGAGGGCGGCGGCGACCGGGACGTTGGCCCGGAAGCGGGCGCTCTCGGCGGGGAGGGACAGGGTGCCGCGTCCGCCCCGGACGAGGTCGTCCAGGAAGTTGAGCCCGGTGAGGCGCACGCCGGCGCCGGTGAAGGCGGCGCGGAGCGCGTCGAGGTCGGCGGGGGCGGGGTCGGGCTCCTCGCCGAAGGGCCACCAGAGCTCGGCGGCGGTGAAGCCGGCGGCGGCCGCGGCGGCGGGCCTCTCCAGCAGGGGCAGTTCGCCGAACAGGATCGACAGGTTGACCGTGTAGCTGTGCGCGGCGGCGGCAGTCACGTGCGTCACCTTCCCTCTCTTCCGTTCCCGACTTCCACCATCCGGAAGGGGGATTCTGTCTGGTGGAAGCTTCGCCGAGGGCCCTCGGGCCCGTCAAGGCCGTCGCAACATTTTGTTGAAGCACCCGAAAGCGCCGGTCACCGGTGCCGCGCGGCTGTCCGATCGCCCAGCCGCGGCCGCCCCGGCGCCCGCTCGCTAGAGTGAGCGGGTGCGATTGATGGTGGAGTTCACGACAGAGCCGTTCGAGCTGGACGGCTTCCCCGACCACGCCAGGGCGGCCCGCCGCGCCGTGGACGAGGCCGGCCTCGCCGTCTCCGTCGGCCCGTTCGGCACCAGCGCCGAGGGCGACGCCGAGCAGGCCCTGGCCGCCGTCACCCGCCTGCTGCGCGAGACCCTCGACGCCGGGGCCACCCGGATCTCCGTCCAGGTCAGCGTGCTCGGCGACGGGCGGCCCGACGCGGAGGAGGGCGGCGCACCGTGAGCGGCACCCCGGAGCACCCGCTCACCGCCGCGATAAAGCCGCTGCTCGACGCGGTCGGCGCGACCGCCGTCGACCCGGCCGAGGCCCGGCCCGACGACGTCGTGCTCACCTGGGAGGGCGCCCCGGCACTCGCCGTCCGGCTGCCCCACCTGAGCAGCGCCCTCGACCGGCTGCTCGCCGAGGCGGCCCGGCAGTACGACGGCCGGCCGCTCGCCGAGCTCGACCGCACCGAGAAGCAGCGGGTCGTCGCCCTGCTGGAGGAGCGCGGCGCGTTCACCGTGCGGCACGGCGTGGAGACGGTCGCCTCGGCGCTCGGGGTCAGCCGCTTCACCGTCTACAACTACCTGAACCGCCAGCAGGACGGCCCGCGCAAGGACTGACGGCACGGCCTGCGCGCCCGAGTCCGCGCGCCCGAGCCTGCGGCCCCCGTCCCGGCCCGCCCATTGGCGGATCACACACGACATGCACCGGTAACCGGGCCCGCCGCAAAACGTAACCACCAACCGTTCAACAAAGTGTTGACCGTGTGGGGTGGTGGATCTAGCTTGTGCGAGTGGCACCACTCGTCAGGAGGTCCACCCGTGACCAGCCAACCCCCCGACTCCCCCGCCGGCACCAGGACGCTCGCCGGCCTGGCGGCGGCCCCGGCCGCCGGACTGCGGGAGACGCTGCTGGAGATCTGCTCCAGCCCCGCCTGGGCCGACGCCGTCGCGGCCGGCCGGCCCTGGCCCGACCGGGCCGCCCTGCACGCCGCCAACGCGGCGGCCATGGCGGCCCTCACCCCCGGTGACCTCGCCGACGCGATGGCCGGCCACGCCAGGATCGGCACCCCGAAGCCCGGCGACGCCACCTCCGCCCGCGAACAGGCCGGGGTGGACGGCGCCGACCCCGCGCTCCTCGACGCCCTGCGCGAGGCCAACGCTGCCTACGAGGCCAGGTTCGGCCACGTCTTCCTGATCTGCGCGACCGGCCGCACCGCCGCGACGATGCTCGCCGCCCTGCGCGAGCGGTACCCGCACGACGCCGCCACCGAGGCGGAGACCGTCCGCGGCGAGCTGCGCAGGATCAACGACATCCGCATCGACCGGCTGCTCGACGGGCCGTGACGTGACGTCAGCAGACCGCCCCTGCCACCAGTGAGGTCCCTCCGCCCATGACCGGCATCTCCACGCACGTGCTCGACACCAGCCTCGGCCGCCCGGCCGAGGGCGTCCCCGTCGAGCTGGCACTGCACACCGAGGGTGGCTGGCAGGTGCTCGGCACCTCCGCCACGGACTCCGACGGCCGGGTCAGGGACCTGCCGGCCGTGGAGGCGGGCTCGGTCGTCCGGCTCCTCTTCGACACCGCCGCGCACTACGCGCGGACGTCCGAGGAGGCGCCGTTCTTCCCCGAGGTCGCGATCGTCTTCACGGTCGCGCCCGCGCAGCACCACTACCACGTGCCACTGCTGCTCAACCCGTTCGGCTACTCGGTCTACCGCGGAAGCCAGTAGGCCGGCCTCACAGATCAGGAGCCAGGTCATGGCCCATGTGCTCGGTCAGAACCAGTACGGCAAGGCGGAGAACCGGATCGTCCGCGTCCACCGCGACTCGACCCGCCACGAGATCAAGGACCTGAACGTCTCGGTCGCCCTGTCCGGCGACTTCGACGACGTCCACCTCACCGGCTCCAACGCCAACTGCCTGCCCACCGACACCACCAAGAACACCGTGTACGCCTTCGCCAAGGAGTACGGGATCGAGTCCGCGGAGGCCTTCGGCATCACCCTGGCGAAGCACTTCGTCGACAGCGCCGAACCGGTGCGCCGGGCCAGGATCCGCATCGAGGAGTACACCTGGGACCGCATCCGCACCCCGGACTCCTCCGCCCGCTTCATCGGCTCCGAGGAGGTCGGCCACTCCTTCGTCCGCACCGGCCAGGAGACCCGCACCTCCGAGATCGTCTACGACGGCGACCGCGTCCGGGTCGTCTCCGGCCTCAAGGACCTCGTCGTCATGAACTCCACCAACTCGGAGTTCTGGGGCTACATCAAGGACCGCTACACCACCCTCCAGGAGGCGTACGACCGCATCCTGGCCACCCAGGTGACGGCCCGCTGGGCGTTCGGATTCACCGGCCGCGACGACGAGCAGCAGCCCGACTGGAACCGCTCCTACACCCACGTGAAGCGCCACCTGCTGGAGGCCTTCGCCGAGACGTACTCCTACTCGCTGCAGCAGACCCTGCACGCGATGGGCACGCGGGTGCTCGACAACCGGGCCGAGGTGGACGAGGTCCGCCTCGAACTCCCGAACAAGCACCACTTCCTCGTGGACCTCAGCCCGTTCGGCCTCAAGAACGAGAACGAGGTGTACTACGCCGCCGACCGGATGTACGGCCTGATCGAGGGCACCGTCCACCGCGAGGGCGTCACCCCGGTCATCCCGGTCACCTGAGGCCGGCCGACGGCCGCCCGGTGCCCGCACACCCCCACCCCCTGCCCCGAGGAGTCACCCCATGGCAGTCCAGCCGCCGCCCGCCGACCAGCGGATCGTGATCGAGAACGTCGCCGTGGCGACGGTCGACGCGAACGACACCGAGTACGCCCGCGGCCACGTGGTCGTCCTCGGCAACACGATCGAGTCGGTCGGCGACGGCCCCGCCCCGCAGTGGCTGGACAACGTCGTGCGCCGGATCAACGGCGAGGGCCACCTGGTCACCCCCGGACTGGTCAACACCCACCACCACTTCTACCAGTGGATCACCCGCGGCCTCGCCCAGGACAGCATCCTCTTCGACTGGCTGGTGGCGCTCTACCCGACCTGGGCCCGGATCGACGACCGGCTCGTGCACGCCGCCACCCAGGGCTCGGCCGCGGCCCTGCTCAAGTCCGGCTGCACCACCGCCTCCGACCACCACTACGTCTTCCCGCAGGGCGCCGGCGACATCCTCGGCGCCTCCGTCGAGGCCGTGCAGGAGCTCGGCCTGCGCTTCACCGCCCTGCGCGGCTCGATGGACCGCAGCCAGAAGGACGGCGGCCTGCCGCCGGACCACGCGGTCGAGCGCACGGAGGACATCCTCGTCGCCTCCGAGGCGGCCGTCGACCGGTGGCACGACGCCTCGTTCGGCTCGATGCTGCACGTCGCGATCGCCCCCTGCTCGCCGTTCTCGGTCTCCACCGAACTCATGCGCGAGGCCGCCCTGCTGGCCCGCCGCAAGGGCGTCCGGCTGCACACCCACGGCTCCGAGACGGCCGAGGAGGAGCAGTTCTGCAAGGAACTGTTCGGCATGGGCCCCACCGACTACTTCGAGTCGACCGGCTGGCTCGGCGAGGACGTCTGGATGGCCCACTGCGTCCACATGAACGACTCCGACATCGCGAAGTTCGCCGAGACCGGCACCGGGGTCGCCCACTGCCCGTCCTCCAACGCCCGGCTCGCGGCGGGCATCGCCCGCGTGCCCGACATGCTGAGGGCCGGCGTGCCCGTCGGCCTGGGCGTCGACGGCACCGCCTCCAACGAGTCCGGCGAGCTCGGCACCGAACTCCGCAACGCCCTGCTCATCAACCGGCTGCACGGCCGGCCCGACGCCATGACGGCCCGTCAGGCACTGCGCCTGGGCACCATGGGCGGCGCCCGGGTGCTCGGCCGGCAGCACGAGATCGGCTCCGTCGAGGCCGGCAAGCTCGCCGACCTCGCCCTGTGGAAGGTCGACGGCATCCTGCACTCCTCGATCGCCGACCCGGTCGCCGCCCTCACCCTCGGCGCCCTGCCGCCGCTCGCCGCGCTCTTCGTCAACGGCAACGCCGTCGTCGAGCGGGGCATGCTCACGACCGTCGACGAGGACCGCATCGCCCTCGCCTGCGCCCGCGCCGCCAGGGAACTCGCCGCCCGTACCTGACCCTCCCACCCGAACTCCGGGCCGTACCAGGGACGGTACGCCACCCGGACTCCGCAGGCCCCCGGGCCGCACGGAGCGCCGCCCCCGGACCCACGGCGAGGGTCCGGGGGCTGTGACGCGCCCGCACGGCCGTCCCGGACCGGGCCGCCGCTCAGAGCACGGCGCCCGCCCGCTCCGGACGGCCCGCGGCGGTCAGCCCGAACACCTCGGCGAGCAGCCGGTACGAGGCCACCCGGTCCGCCGGGTCGTGCGCCACGGTGTTGACCACGATCTCCTCCGCCCCGTGCGCCGCCGCCAGCCCGAGCAGCTCCGCCCGCACCTGCTCGGGCGTACCCGCCACCAGTGCACGGGAGTTGGCCGCGGCCCGCTCCGCCTCGGCCGGTGTCCACCGGTGCCGGCGGGCGTCCTCCGGCGGGCCGATCGGCCGGTCGACACCCAGGTCCTTGCGGCTGCGCCACAGCAGGAACGACGCCGCGAGCTCGCGCGCCCGCGCCTCGGTGTCCGCCGCGATCACCCGCACCGCCAGCGCGCCGCCCGTCGCGGCGTCACCGCCCTGCCGGTACGTGCGCATCGCCGTCTCCCCCAGCTCCGGCCGCAGGAAGTGGGCGAACGCGAACCGCGTACCGAGGTGCGACGCCAGCTCCGCCGAGCCCGTGCCCGCACCGAGCAGCCACACCTCCGGCGGCCGGTACCCCTCGTACGGCTGCGCCACCAGCCGCAGCACCTGCGCCACCTGCTCCGGGAAGCGGTGGCCCGGCCCGCCCGCCCTGCCGAGACCGAGGTCGACCCGGCCCGGGTGCAGCCCGGCCAGCAGCCGGAACACCTCCGCCACCTTCGGTGCCGGGTAGCGCGGCAGCAGCACGCCGCCGGACCCCACCCGCAGCCGCCGCGTACGGCCCAGCAGCGCGGCCACCAGGATCTCCGGCGCGGTGCCCGCGAAGCTCGGCGAGTCGTGGTGCTCCGCCACCCAGTAGCGGTGGTAGCCGAGCGCGTCCGCCTCGGCGGCGAGGCCGAGCGTCGCCTGCAGGGCGTCCGCCGGGGTGCCGCCCTCCGACACGGGCGACTGGTCGAGCACGGAGAGGAGGGTCATCGGGAGGCTCCGTCCACGGTGGCCGGCACGATGCGGAAGTCGCGCTGGAACACCAGGTTGTGAAGGTCGGCGGCGGCGATCGCCCGCAGCGTCGGCAGCTCCTGCGCCGCCTGCTCGTCGGTGAAGGCGTTCAGCGGCCACTCGCCGACGGTGGCGCCCTGCAGGTGCGGGTGGTGGAACCCGGCGCCGTAGAACGCCCGCAGGGTGATCGGGGCGATCCCGGCGGCCCGCTGGTCGGGCCAGCTCAGCGCCCACACCGCGTCGAGGCCGCCGTCGGGCGTGCGGCGCAGCCCGGTGGCGGTCACCGTGCCGGTGCCGAGCAGCAGGTCGGCGTCGAACTCGCCCAGCACCTGCCGGGCGTACGGGTCGAGGAGCGCGACGGTGGCGGCGAAGTGCCGTTCCTTGCCCTGCCGCGAGGCGGCGTCGCCGTGCGTGCCGTCGCGCAGGTCCGCGAAGTGGCGCAGCAGTGCGGCGGTGGGTCCGGGGGCGGTGGTCCGGCTCATGCTGACCTCCTGTGGTGGTCGGAGTAGGCGGTGCCCAGCCAGTCGCGCAGGCCGGGGTCGGTGAGGAAGGTGCCGTGCGGCAGGCCGTCGAACTCCCGCAGCTCGACGGTGTTGCCGGCCGCGTGCAGCAGGGCGGCGTAGCCGCGGACGTCGTCGGCGACCGGGTCTGCGCTGCCGACGGCGAGCACCGCCGGGGCGAGCCCGCCGAGGTCGTCGCTCTCGTGCGGCGTGCTGTAGAGCGGGGTGGCGCCGTGCGCGGCGGGGTGGCGCGGCAACGCGCCGCGGTGGTCGCGCCAGGCCGCGATCAGGCCCGCGCGGCTCGGGAACGCCAGCGGGTGCCGGCGGTAGGACGGCGCCCGGCACTCCGGGTCGATCGGCGGGTAGGCCAGCACCTGGGCGGCGAGCGGGCGGCGGCGGTCGCGCCAGACGAGGGCCGCGCAGGCGGCGAGGGTGCCGCCGGCGCTGTCACCGCCGACCGCGACCGGGGTGGGCGACTGCGCCTGCGCCCAGTCGAGGGCGGTCAGCACGTCGACCAGGGCGGCCGGGTGCCGGTGCCCGGGGGCGAGGCGGTAGTCGACGCTGACGACGGTGGCGCCGGCCGCGGCGGCGAGGTCGGCGGTGCCGTCGTGCCAGCCGTCCACCGAACCGGCCCGCCAGCTGCCGCCGTGCGCCCAGACCAGCCAGCCGTGCGGCGCCGGGTCCGGGCGGAACACCCGGACGTGCAGCTCGCGTCCGGCGGCGGGCAGGGCCAGGGACTGCCAGCGTACGGCGGGTGACCCGCGGAGATCGGGCACGGACATGGGTGTTCCTCTCCCTGGAGGCCTGGTGGGCGCCGTCGCGGCGGGCTCCCGCCGCCGGGCCCGTGGGTGCCTCGGGACGGCGGCGGAGGAGGACGCGGGGGGCCTGCCCGAATTCGGCGGCCGGGGCCCGCGGCGTGGTTCCAGTCTCCCCCGCCCCGGCCCCGCCCGGGGGCTCCGAACCTGTCCCTGTCAGGGGCAGGCACCAGTTCGGGGCCGTACGGGCGGGGCTCTGTGGTGCTGGGCGGGGTGCTCGGCGCGGTCGGCGCGGTCGGCGCGGTGCTCAGCGCACGGCGGGCGGCGCGTGCACCGGCTCCCGGCCGGCGCCCGGCGCGTCGTCGGCCGCGGGCCGCGGCGCGGGCAGGGTGACCCGGCGCCGGCTGCGGCTCCAGCGGCGCATCGCCGGCTGCTCCACGAAGGTGTGCAGCAGCCATCCGCCGAGCAGCGTCACCGCGAGGAAGCCGAGGATGACCAGGAAGCCCGTCGGGGTGGAGAAGCGGGTGTCCTCGAAGAGCGAGCGCAGCCAGAAGATCGCGATGCCCTGGCAGAGGTAGAACCCGAAGGAGATCTCGCCGAGGAACACCATCACCCGGCTGCGCAGCCAACCCCCGCGGCCCTCCACGTCGGTGACGGCGACGGCCGAGATCAGGGCGCCGATCGGCACGATGGTCGCGGCGACGAAGCTGTACTGGAACGGCACGTACCAGGCCGCGGCGTAACCGGCGGCGGTCAGCGCGAGCGAGGGCAGCACGCCGAGGGCCCGCGGCCACCGGCCGGCCAGGACGATCCGGGCGAGCAGCATGCCGAGCACGAACTCGAAGAGCCGGCCGGGCGGGAAGAGGTAGCCGAACCAGAACTGCGTGTCGGAGACCGGGGTGATGGCCGACTTCGGGGTGGCCGGCACGAGGTACGTCGAGACGAGCTGCACGGCGATCGTGCCGGCGACCATCAGGGCCGACCAGAACCAGAGCCGGCGCTCGGCGATCCGCCGGACGGGGCCGATGATCAGCGGGAAGGCCATGTAGAAGAGCAGTTCGCTGCCGAGCGACCAGGTGGGCGGGTTGACGGAGAGGTTGATCTCCGGCTGCGGGAAGAACGTGTGCAGCAGGAACAGGTTGGAGAGCCAGCCGGCGGTGGGCGCGACGGCCCCGGCGAAGAGCACCATCGCCAGCACCCACACCACGAGGTGGTTGGGGAAGATCTTCATCAGCCGGCGGCGGAGGAAGGCCGTGGTGCGCTCGCCCGGCTTCGCGGCCCAGGCCAGCACGAAGCCGCTGAGCACGAAGAAGAACGACACCCCGAGGTAGCCCGCCTTGACGAACAGCCACTCGTAGGCGTGGGCGACCCCCTCGTCGGCGAACGGGTTGATCGGACGGTTCGGCGGTATCGGGGAGTTGGAGAGCCCGGTGTGGAAGAAGAAGACCATCAGGGCGGCCAGGAAGCGGAGGCCGGTCAGCGAGGGGAGTCTCGGCCGGCCCTTCGGGGCGGCGGAGATCGGTGCCGGTGCGGGCATGGCGGGTTCGGCCTTTCGGGCTGGGGGTTCGGGTCTCGGACGGCGGTACGGCGGTACGGCGGTACGGCGGCTTGCGGTGGGGCGCTCAGGTGCGGTGGGTGCGCGGCTCGGGGTGGGGCGGCGGCCGGGGCGCGGTGGGGGTGGCGGCCCCGGGCGCCGGGGGGGGGGCGGGGCGGGGGGGGGGGGGGGGGCGGGGGCGGGGGGGGGGGGGCGGCCCCGGCCGCCGGGGGCGGCCGAGTGGGGGCTCGGGCGGCTTCCGGGCGTGCGGTGCGGTCGTACGGCGCGGGCATGCGGTGCGGTGCAGGCGTGCGGTGCGGTGCGGTGCCGTGGGTGGTCAGGCGGTGCCGGTGCCCTGCTCGGTCTCGTTGCGGTGGAGGACGATCTTGGCGTCCTTCGCCACGTAGTAGTTCTGCACCGAGTAGGCGATGGTGGCGAAGTCGAGCCGGCCGTCGCCGCTGAAGTCGGCGGTGGCGATCCGGGCCACCGACTCGTCGGAGACCCGCCACTTGGCGAACACGCCGTTGGCGAGGTCCAGCGCCTTGTAGTACATGACGCCCTGCCAGGGCATCGGGCCGCGCAGGGCCACCAGGAACTCGTCCTCGCCGTCGCCGTCGAAGTCGGCGCAGACGATCTGGTGGCCGGGGCCCTCGCCGTTCTCGTTCGGGTCGCCGTAGACGTCCAGCAGGAAGCGCTTCCAGACGGCCCCGGCCGCGGGGACGGCCGGGTCCTCCTTGACGTAGACGGCGACGGTGTTGCCGTGGAAGGGCTCGATGGCGGCGACGTACGCCATCGGGTCGTCGCCGATCCGGCCGGCGTTGAGGTCGCCGCTGCCGCGGAAGCCGGTCCGCTCGAACTGGCCGAGCTCGCCGGTGCCGATGAGCGTGCGCACCCAGGTCTCGTGCTGCTCGTCCCAGTGCAGCCAGGTGACGCCCTCGTCGGAGGCCAGCAGCAGGGAGTCGAGGTCGGAGCCGGGTATCAGGCCGGCCTTCTTCTCCGCGCCGTGGATCATGCGGAAGTGGCTGTCGTCGACGACGGTCATCGGCCACTCCTCCGCGGTGAGCACGTCGTCGGGCTGGGTGAACATCACCACCGGCAGCACCGCGTGCACGTCCTCCTTGGCGACGATCGGCAGGCCGAGCACCTGGAGCCGGTCGGTGCGGGTGAAGTGGCCGACCCTCAGCCGGTGCATGCCGGTGGCGCGGCCGATGTAGTGGCGCTTCCAGCGGCTCTCGTCCTTCTCGGGCTGGCCGGGGTTCTCCAGCCAGTCGATCTTGCCGCCGGAGGTGTCGGCGTCGACGATGGTGCCGACCGGTCCGTACAGCTCGTAGCAGAGCACGATGTCGGGGCGGCCGTTGCCGCTGATGTCGGCGTAGTCGGCGCCGACGGGCATCCGGATGCGGTCCGCGACGAGGCGGCGCTCCCACTTCTCGGTGCTGCGGTACCAGTACACCTCGCCGAGGCGCAGGCCGTAGCCGAACAGGTCGGGGGTGCCGTCCCCGTCGATGTCGGGGGCCTCCAGCCAGTAACCGTCGCGCAACTGGTCGGCGACGACCTCGGGCGTGAACTTCGGAATGCTGACCATTTTCCTCTACCTCTCCTCGTGGTATTCGACGGCGAGCCACACGCAGTCGGTGTCGGCCCTGTACTGGTGCCAGGGATAGACGAATCCCCCGTCGGCACCGATTTCGCAGAACGGTTCGTGGGTGTTTCCGGGGGCGAGCAGGACGTCCTCGTGGAGCGTGCCGTGGTCGTCCGCGCGGAATTTCTGCATCCGGCCCGTCCCGAACACCTGGGTGTGCACCTCCAGGAAGGCGTGCCGGTGGTGGATGCGGCAGTCGGTGCCGGCCGGGGCGAACCAGAGGTTGACCTTCAGCCGGTACGGGCGCGGGCGTCCGCCGCCGGGCCCGCCGAGCAGCGCCTCCGGGACGAGCTCCACCGTGCCGAGGTCGTGCTGCGGCCCTCGCCACAGCGGGGTCTCCGGGGGGAAGCCCGGCAGCAGGCCGGCCAGCAGGTGCCAGCCCGGCTCGCGGGTGAGGGCGGCGGCGTCCGCGCTCTCGGGCGTCCGCAGCACCAGCAGCCGGTCGGTGTGCTCGACGGCGGTGTCGTGCAGCACGGCCGAGCCGAGCGGCGGGATCGCCTTCCGCGGGTGTTCGGCGACCGCGGCCGGCCGGGCGCCGGTGTTGACGACGATCGCGCGGCCCCCGATGCGGCGGGTGCCGGCGCCGGTGACCTCCTCCGCCGCCAGGGACGGCCCGCCGAGGCCGGGCAGCGGCACGGTGCGGCCCGTCACGGCCGCGGGCTCAGCCACCGGCGTAGGCGGCCGGGGCGGGGCCCGCGAGCGCGACGGAGAGCCGGTCGATGGCGCTGCCGGGCACGAACGGGACGACCGCCGGGCCCTCGTCGAAGAAGTGCGCGATGGCGCCGACGGTGCGCTCCACGGCCCGCCCGTCGCCGTACGGGCTCGCGGCCTCGGCCATCCGCGCGTACTGCTCGGGGTCGTGGAGCAGCTTCGAGGCCTCGGCGACGATGCCCTCGGTGGTGCGGCCGACCAGGCGGGCCGTGCCCGCGATGACGGCCTCGGGGCGTTCGGTGATCTCGCGCAGCACCAGGGTGGGCTTGCCGAGCGCCGGGCCCTCCTCCTCCGCGCCGCTGCTGTCGGAGACGATGACGTCGGCACGCTTCATGAGGCGGCAGAAGCTCAGGTAGGGCAGCGGGTCGATCACGGTGACGCCCGGGTGCGAGCCGACGAGCGGCAGCAGGGCCTCCCGGACGACCGGGTTGCGGTGCAGCGGCACGACGACGCGCACGGCGGGGTCGTCGGCCAGGGTGGCCAGCGCGCGGCCGATCTCCGGCAGGTGCTGCCACGACTCCCGCCGGTGGGCGGAGGCGAGCACGACGCGGCGCGGGTCGTCGTCGAGGTCGGCGAGGGCCGGATCCCCGTAGTCCCGGCCGAGCTCGCAGCCCCATCGCAGGGCGTCGATGACGGTGTTGCCGGTGACGACGATCCGGTCGGGGCTGATGCCCTCGCGGATGAGGTTGCCGGCGTTGCCGGGGGTCGGGGCCAGGTGCAGCGCGGAGATCTGGGCGACCAGCCGGCGGTTGGCCTCCTCGGGGAAGGGCGAGTGCAGGTTGCCGCTGCGCAGGCCGGCCTCCACGTGGATCACCGGGATGCCGTGCTGGAAGCCGGCCAGGGCGCCCGCCAGGGTGGCGCCGGTGTCGCCGTGCACCATGACGGCGTCGGCGCCGGCCGGGCGCAGGTGCTCGGAGAGGCCGCGCAGCGAGCGGTAGGTGACCTGGCTGAGCGACTGGCGGGGCGCCATGATCTCCAGGTCGATGTCGGGGTGCAGGCCGAACGCGTCGAGGGTCTCGTCGAGCATCTGGCGGTGCTGGCCGGTGGAGACGACGACGGGGCGGAAACGCGGGTCGTCCTTGAGGGCCTGAATGACGGGGGCGAGTTTTATCGCCTCCGGCCTGGTGCCCAGAACAATGGTGATGGTTCGCATCGATTCGCCTTTCACGGGGTCGAATTCCGGTTGATCGGGCGTGCCATCAGCTTCCCTTTCCGGGCGGCCCGGCGTCAACGAATTCACGTTGCACACCGGGGGGCACGGAAAAGCAATCCGCCGCGGGCCGGAAATGGCCCGCGGTGGACAGGGAAATGCTTTTCCCCGGCCGGCGGCCGCAGGAGTGCGGGCCGCCGGCCGGATCGGGTGACGGAGGGCGGGCGCCCCGGAGGACGCGGGCCGGCGGGCCGCCCGGGCGGCCGGGACGGCGCGGGACGGAGGGCATGGGACGGAGGGCACGGGACGGGGGCCGCCCGGGCGGCAGGCAGGACGCGGGACGGAGGGTCAGCGCGCCGGCTTCACGGACAGCGAGTGGCGGAAGTAGTCGGTCGGGTCGTACCGGCGCTTCACCTGCTGGAGGCGCGGGTAGTTGCCCTTGTAGTAGAGCTCCGTCCAGGGCACGCCGGAGCGGTTGTGCGCGGGGTCGGCGACGTCGGTGTCGGGGTAGTTGATGTAGCAGCCGTCGTGGCGGTCGTCGGGCACGGGCACGCCGCCGGTCCCGGCGAAGAACTCCTCGTAGATGCCGCGGGCCCAGCCGAGTGCGGCGTCGTCGCCGGCCGCGTCGTGCCAGAACGTCTGGAAGCACATCTTGAAGACGGAGTTGCGCTGCGCGTTGGCGGTGGCGTCCGGCGCGGCGGCGTTGACCTGCCCGCCGAAGGAGAACAGCACGATCATCGTGTCGGGGTTCCAGTAGTCCTCGCCGCTCATGCGGCGGTACATCACGGAGATCTGCCGGTCGGTGAAACTCCGGCGCATGTAGGCGGACTTGTGGGCGCCGCGGGCGGTCGGGTCGGTGATGGTCGGGTTGTTGGTGCCGACCAGGCGGGTGGCCTGCAGCCAGGGCATGCGGCGGGGTGCGGCGAGCTGCGGCATCGCGGTGAGTTCGCCGGACGGCCGGGTCATGGCGGTGGGGCTGATGCCGGTGCCCGCGGTGATCGCGGCGAGGTAGTCGGCGAGCAGCCGGTCGGCGCCGGGCACGGTGGCGTCGACCTGGGTGAACATGTCGAGGGTGCCGTGCGCCTTGTGGCACACGTTGAAGAGGCTGCTGAGCGCGGTGTACGGGCTGTCGGGGCCGCTGTTGGCCTCGTGCCAGGCGCCGAAGTTGCGCAGCAGCCGGGTGAAGCGGCTCTCCGTCATGTCCGCCCAGGGGAAGGAGACCGCGGAGACGAGCACGGTCGACGGCGGCTGCACGAGCAGCTTCGACGGGTCGCTGCCGGTCGCTCCCGGCGACCGGAACCAGTACCGGGTGACGAGGCCGAAGTTGCCGCCGCCGCCGCCGGTGTGGGCCCACCAGAGGTCGCGGTTCGGGTCGTCGGCCTCCCGGGTGGCGACGACCGTGCGGACCTTGCCGGCGGTGTCCACCACGACGACCTCCACCGCGTACAGGTGGTCGACGACGAGGCCGTGGGCGCGGGAGAGCAGGCCGTAGCCGCCGCCGGCGATGTGGCCGCCCGCGCCGACGCTGTAGCAGATGCCGCCGGGCACGGTGACGCCCCAGCCCTTGTAGAGCGCCTCGTAGACGTTGAGCAGCCGGGCGCCGGGCTCGACGGCGAAGGCCCGCATCCGGGCGTCGTAGGTGACGCCGGTCATCTCGGAGAAGTCGAGCACGACCTCGACCTCGGGGTTGCACACGAAGTCGGCGAAGCAGTGGCCGCCGCTGCGCAGCGACACCCGCTTGCCCTGGCGGACGGCGTCGCGCAGGGCGCGCTCGGCGTCGGCGGTGGAGCGGATCATCCGGACGTAGTCGGGGCGGGCGACGAACCGCTGGTTGTTGCCGGTGGTGAGCATGGCGTAGCGCGGGTCGTCGGGGCGTATCGTCGCGCCGGCCTCGGCGGCGGGGGCGCCGCCTGCCGCGGCGGCGACCGTGGTGGCCAGGGTTCCGGCCACTGCCGTGCCGCCGAGCACGGCGGCCGAACGGGACAGCATCGTACGGCGGTTGACACCAGTCATCGTTGCACCTCGATCAGGGGGGCGGTTGCGGGGAGGGGGTCGGACGCGGCCGGGCGCGGGGCCCGGTCGAGGAGTCCGGAGAGCAGGGCGGTGCCGAGGCCGGCGGCGACGAGCGCCGCGCCGACCAGGGTGGGGGCCGTCCAGCCGAGCCCGCCGTCGATGGCGAGCCCGCCGAGCCAGGCACCCAGGGCGTTGCCGAGGTTGAACGCGCCGATGTTCGCGGCCGAGGCGAGCGCCGGGGCGCCCTCGGCCTTGGTCATCACCCGCATCTGCAGCGGCGGCACGGTCGCGAAACCGGCGATGCCGAAGAGGGCGAGGGTGACGGCGGCGGGGATCCTCGCGTGGGCGGTGAAGTTCAGGGCCACCAGCACCAGGGCGAGCACCGAGAGGATGACATACAGGCTCGGCATGAGTCGACGGTCGGCGGCGCGGCCGCCGAGCACGTTGCCCACGCACAGGCCGGTGCCGAACAGCACGAGCAGCCAGGTCACGGAGGACTCGCCGAAGCCGGCCACCTCGGTCATCATCGGCGCCACGTAGGTGAACGCGGCGAAGACGCCGCCGAAGCCGAGCATCGTGGTGGCCAGCGCCAGCCAGACCTGGCCGCGGCGGAACACCGCGAGTTCGCGCCGGATGCCGCCCGCCGGGGGGCGTGGCTGGCGTGGCACGAGGGCGGCGATCCCGGCGATGCCGAGCAGGCCGAGCGCGGTGACGGCCCAGAAGGTGGAGCGCCAGCCGAGGTGCTGGCCGAGGGCGGTGCCGAGCGGCACGCCGAGCACGTTGGCGACGGTGAGGCCGGTGAACATCATGGCGATCGCCCCGGCCCTCCGGTCGGGTGCGACGAGGTCGGCGGCGACCACCGAGCCGATGCCGAAGAAGGCGCCGTGGCAGAGCGCCGCGACGACGCGTCCGGTCATCAGCAGGGCGTAGGTGTCGGCGAGGGCGCAGAGCAGGTTGCCCGCGACGAAGACGCCCATCAGGGCGAGCAGCATGGTCTTGCGTGGCAGTCGGGCGCCGGCGGCGGTCGTCAGCGGGGCGCCGACGGTGACGCTCAGCGCGTAGCCGGTGACCAGCAGGCCGGCGGACGGGACGGAGACGGACAGGTCGCCGGCGACCTGCGGCAGCAGGCCGACGATGACGAACTCCGTGGTGCCGATCCCGAACGCTCCGACGGCGAGGGCGAGCAGGGCGAGCGGCATCACAACTCCTTTCCGGAGGGGGACGGGAGGGGGTGGGAGGGGATGGGAGGGGGGTCGGGAGGGGAACGCGTCCGGACATGCCGAGGCGCGGTGGCGGTGCTGTACGGAGCACTGCCACCGCGCCTGGGTCGGGCGGGGTACCGGGTCGGCCGGGGCGGACCCGTCGGGGTCAGGCCGTGGCGCGCTTCCGGAGGAAGACCCCGGCGAGCACGGCGCCGACGGCCACGACGATCGCGTTGACGAGCACCGCCGTGCCGACGCCGTCGAGGATCGCCGCGGCGGTGGCGGAGGCTCCGATCCCGGCGGTGGCGATGGCGCTCATGATCGGGGTGCCCATGGTGATGCCGATCTGCTGGGTCATGGTGGCGACGCCGGTGGCCATGCCCTGGTCCTCGTCCGGCAGGCCGGAGGTGGCGGTGACCATGAAGCCGACGATGACCAGCATGTTGCCGACGCCGCCGACGAAGGTGGCGAGCAGCAGCAGCCACATCCAGCTGCGGTCGTCGCCGAGGCCGAGCAGGGCGGCGGTGGCGACGGCCTGCACGATGCCGCCGGTGACGAGGGCGGGGGTGGTGCCGATGCGGCCGATGACGCGGGCCGCGGTGACGCCGCCGATCACGGTGCCGAGGCCGAGGACGGCGAAGGACAGGCCGGCGGCGAGCGGCGAGAAGCCGAGCACCTTCTGCAGGTAGAGGGTCATCAGGAAGACCAGCGACGTCTCGGTGACGAAGGCGATGAGGCCGGCGACGTTGCCCCAGATGACGGTGCGCCGGTGCAGCACCCGGACGGGCACGAGGGGCTGCGGCGACCGCTTCTCGACGAAGTAGAAGGCGACGAGCAGCACCACGCCGGCGAGGAGGCCGGTCAGGGCCCGGGCGTCGCCGAAGCCGTGCTCGCCGGCCATGGTGAGGCCGAAGACGAGGGCGAGCAGGCCGAGGGTGACGGTGAGGGCGCCGGGCACGTCGAGCCGGGCGCGCTCGCCGCGGCTCTCGCCGAGCACCCGGGGGGCGATGATCAGCACGGCCAGGGCGACCGGCACGTTGATGAAGAACGCCCAGCGCCAGCTGAGCAGGTCGGTCAGGATGCCGCCGAGCACCGCGCCGGTGGTGAAACCGGCCGACATGAGGGCGCCGTTGAGGCCGAGCGCCTTGTCGCGCAGCGGGCCCTCCGGGAAGGAGGAGGTGAGCAGCGAGAGGCCGGCCGGGGTGACGGCGGCGGTCGCCAGGCCCTGGGCGACGCGGGCGATCAGCAGCATCTCCGGGTTGACGGCGAGTCCGCCGACCAGGGAGGAGAGGCCGAGCACGGCCAGGCCGGCCAGGAAGAGCCGGCGGCGGCCGACGAGGTCGGCGATCCGGCCGAAGAGCAGGGTGAAGCCGGCGGCGGAGAGGGCGAAGGCGGTGGCGATCCACTGCAGGTTCGCGAGGGAGAAGCCGAGGCCGCGGCCGATGACCGGGAGGGCCACGTTGAGGATCGAGAAGTCCACGGCCAGCATGAACTGCGCGACCAGCAGGACCACCAGGACGAGCCGCAGCCGGCCGGTGAGCTTCTGCGGCGCGGCGGCCGGCGCGGTTGCGGCGGCCACCTCGTCGATTGTCGACATGTCAGAGCCTTTCGTCATGTGCCGTGTCGGGGCGGGGAAGGGGAGCGTGTCGGGCGTGGAAGGGGTGTTCAGGGGGAAGTCTGCGAGCGCCCGCGGGGCCGGGCCAGGCCCTTGGTCTGCCTACGCAGCGGCTGCCTACCACCGCGCTGCCTACCACTCGCAGGGTCAGGCTGGACGCCCCGTGCGGCGGCCCGGCGCGGTGATACTGGGGTGCATGGACACTCCCACCGAGCTCGGCGAATTCCTCCGCACCCGGCGGGCCCGGCTGCTGCCGGAGGACGTCGGGCTCGTCTCGTACGGGGCCCGGCGTGTGCCGGGTCTGCGGCGCGAGGAGCTCGCGCAGCTGGCCGGCGTGAGCTCCGCGTACTACACGCGGCTGGAGCAGGGGCAGAGCAGCAACGCCTCGGAGGCGGTGCTGGACGCGATCGCCCGGGCCCTGCGGCTGAACGAGGACGAGCAGGTGCACCTGCGCAACCTGGCCCGTCCGCACCGCGGTTCGGGCCGCCGCCGGCCGGAGCGGCCCGAGTACGCCCGGGCCGGCACCCGCCAGCTGGTCGCCGCCCTGGACGTGCCGGTGGTGCTGCTCGACCGGCGCAGCGAGGTGCTGGCGTGGAACGCCCTCGGCCACGCCCTGGTCGCCGGTCATCTGGACGCCTCCGCCCCGGACCGGCCCGCGGACCGGCCGAACCTGCAGCGGCTGCTGTTCCTCGACCCGCACACCCGCGAGCTGTACCCCCTGTGGGAGGAGGAGGCCCGGCGGGCGGTGGCCTCGCTGCGGATCACCGCAGGCCGGCACGCGGACGACCTCCGGCTGGCCGGTCTCGTCGGCGAACTCCTGATGAAGAGCCCGGAGTTCGCCGAGCTGTGGTCCCGGCACCCGGTGCGCAACTGCGTCGAGGGCGTGAAGTCCTTCCACCACCCGCTGGTCGGCCCGATGGAGCTGAGCTTCGAGACGGTGCGGCTGGCCGACGAGTCGGGCCACTGGATGCTGATGTACAGCGCGGAGCCGGGTTCGCCCGCCGAGGCGGGGCTGCGGATGCTGCGCGAGGTCACGGTGCCCGGCCGGTCGCGGCCGGCCGCGGACCACACCCCGGCCGGCTGAGCGGTCTGCCCGCGCGGCGGTCACTCCCCCGCGCACCGGCGCCGCTCCATCCGGGCCGCGAACTGCTGCCAGGCTTCGGCGCACTCCGCCGCCGCCGCGGAGAGCATGCCCGTGGAGTGGGCGGGCACCGTGGAGATGATCCGCTCCCACTGGGCCGGCGGCAGGGTGCGCACCTGGAGCATCCGGAGCAGCAGCCGGCCGGTCTCGCTGAGCCGCAGCGAGGGGTCGCGGTGGAGGCTGTCGGCGAGGGCGGTGCGGCGCTCCCCCGGCGGTGCGAGCCGGACGACGGTGTGCGCGTCGTCGCGGCCCCGCTCCGGCGGCGGTGCGACGGGCAGCACGCGCAGCGGTACGGGGTCCTCGCCGCGGCGCAGCCGGTCGCGGACGTCGCGGACGGTGCCGGGCGAGATGCCCGACTGCTGGGCGATGGTGCGCAGGGACGCGTCGGGTGCGTCGGTGATGAGCCGGCCGGCCAGGCGGCGTCCCTCGGAGCTGTCGAGCGGGCGGGCCCGGCCGTCGCGGCCGACCCGGTGCTGCCACGGTCCGCCGGCGTCCGTGCCGCCGTGCGGGGCGGGCGCGGGTGCCGGGGCGGGGATGCGGCTGCGGAGGGCGGCGACCGTCCGGGCGGCGAGGCCCGCGGCGGTGGCGACCGCCCGGTCGGACCACTGCGGGTGGCTCTCCAGGATGCGGACGGCCGCGGCGCGGCGGTCGGCCGCGGAGAGCGGCAGGCCGTGCCCGGTGTTGGACCGGACGGCGAGGACGAACGCCTCGTCGGGGCTGCCCTCGAAGAACCGGACGGTGATCTCGCGGTCGCCGCGCAGCACGGCGGCCTTGAGCCGGTGCATGCCGTCGACGACACGCATCGTGCCCCGGTGCACGATGATCGGCGGCAGGTCGTCCTCGGAGTCGGCGAGGAGGCGGACGTGCTCCGGGTCCTCGCCGGTGGTGCGTGGTGAATCGGCCGGCCTCAGCGCTGCGACCGGGGCCCGGCACGCGGGCCCCAGCCGCAGGGCGTGGGCGGTGTCGGGCTGGTGCCCGGCTTCGACGACCTTCATGGTCGACCTCCCCCTGCTGGTGACAAGAACAAACCAACCATGCGGTTCGTTTCTTGGCAACACCGCGGCGCCGAACACTGTGCAACCGCTGCCCGTCCGCGGTTGCACACCGGGCTCAGCCCCCGACGGACTGCGGACTCCGCAGCTCGCTCTCGACGAACTCCCGCAGCCAGGAACGGAAGTCCTCGCCCAGGTCGGTCCGCTCGCAGGCCAGCCGCACCGTCGTGCGCAGGTACTCGGCGCGGTCGCCGGTGTCGTAGCGGCGCCCCTCGAAGACCACGCCGCGCACCTCGCCGCACCGGGCCAGCTCCCGCAGGGCGTCGGTGAGCTGGATCTCGCCGCCGCGCCCGGGGGCCGTGCGCTGCAGCACCCCGAAGATCTCCGGCGCGAGCACGTAGCGGCCGATGACGGCGTAACCGCTGGGCGCCGTACCGGGATCGGGCTTCTCGACCAGGTCGACCACCCGCACCAGGCCGTCCGGCCCGGCCGGGCGCACGTCGGCGCAGCCGTAGAGGTGGATGCGGTCGGCCGGCACCTCGATCAGGGCGACCACGCTGCCGCCGTACCGCGCCTGCACCTCCACCATGCGGGCGAGCAGCGGGTCGCGGGGGTCGATGAGGTCGTCGCCGAGCAGCACCGCGAAGGGCTCGTCGCCGACGTGCGAGGCGGCGCACAGCACCGCGTGGCCCAGGCCGCGGGGATCGCCCTGGCGCACGTAGTGCACGTCGGCGAGGTCGGTGGAGGCGCAGACCTGCGCGAGGCGCTCGGTGTCGCCCTTGCGCAGGAGCATGTCCTCCAGCTCGTAGTTGCGGTCGAAGTGGTCCTCCAGCGGCCGCTTGTTGCGGCCGGTGACCATGAGGACGTCGAGCAGGCCGGCCGAGACGGCCTCCTCGACGACGTACTGGATGGCCGGTTTGTCGACGACCGGGAGCATCTCCTTGGGCGTCGACTTGGTGGCGGGCAGGAAGCGGGTGCCGAGTCCGGCGACGGGGATGACGGCCTTGTTCAGGCGGGTCGGGTTCGTCTGCATGGCGGCCACAGTAGCCATGCACGGCAAGGGAGTTGAAGCCCTTGTCGAACGCCTCGGGACGGCCCGATGCTCAGTCGGCGAGGCCCTCGACACGGAGCTTCGGGAGCACCCCGGGCGCCGCGATCCCGGGCAGCGCCGTACGCCAGAAGCGCGCGGTCAGCTCGGCCCTGCGGTAGGCGCCCGCGTGCCGCCGGTAGGCCAGCTCGACGCCCACCACGAGGAGTTCGACCATCGCCTCGATCGCCGGGAGGTCCGCCTCCGGGCGCAGGCTGCGGTCGGCCCGGGCCTGCCGCAGCAGCACCCGCACCGCGGGTTCCCAGGCACCGTGCCAGTCGAGCGCCACGGGGCCGCCGCGCTCGCGTTCCCGGGCCAGGCGCACGGCCGCGCGGGCCAGCGCGTCGTCGCCCTCCAGCAGTCGGCCGAGGGCGTGCGTCACCTCGATCACCGTCTGGAGCGGGGTGCGGCCGGCCCGGGCCGCGACGCCGACGGCGCACCGCGCCTCGGCGTAGCCCTCGTCCTCGACCGCGTTGGCGAGCTGGGCCTTGGAGTCGAAGTGGAAGGAGAGCGCCCCCTTGCTCACCCGGGCCGCGTCGCTGACGGCCGAGAGGGACGTGCGCTCGTAGCCGTCCCGGTCGAAGAGTCCGGCGGCGGCCCTGACCAGAGCCCGCCGCGTCTGCACGGCCCGCACCTGCTTCACCAACGCCGCCTCCCGCGAGCAGCACGTCCCCACGGACGGATTCCAAGACCCGTCGTGGGCAAAATTCTGTCCCATCGACCGGCTCGCGGCGAGCAAGAAACCGTATGAGCGGTTTGTTTCATGGAGATGAAGCCGCCCGGAACCGGGCGGCGGGGCGGGGTCAGCCGGCGATCCGGCGGCCGGCGGAGCGTTCGAAGTCGCGGACCACCCGGGCGCCCCGGTCCTCGGCGGTGTCGAGGTGCGGCAGCACACCGGGCACCGCGATGCCGGGCAGCACGTGCGACCAGAAGGTGGCCACCCTGCGCTCCAGGTCGGCCCGGCGGGTCATGCGCTGCGACAGCAGCTGGATGCCCGTCCAGGCGCCCACCACGAGCTCCGCGGCGGCCTCCGGCTCGACGTGCGGCAGCACCTCGCCCTGCGCCTTCGCCTCGGCCACCAGACCGGCGCAGAGCTCGACCCAGGCGGGGAACGGCCCGCCGCCGAAGTCGCCGGCCTGCTCGACCGCGAGCCGCACACCGCCGCGCAGCAGCGGGTCACCCGGCAGCCGGTGCGCGACCGCCATCGTCACGTCCACCAGTTCCTGCAGCTTGAACGCCTGCGGCAGCACCGCGCCCTGCAGCAGCTGGGCGTCGAGGACGCCCCGGGCGAGCTCCTCCTTGGAGGTGAAGTGGAAGTAGAGCGCCCCCTTGGTCACCTCGGCCCGGGCCAGGATCTGCGCGATCGTGGCGCTCTCGTAGCCGCACTCGTCGAAGACGGCGGCAGCCGCCGCGAGGATGGTCCGCCGCGTGCGGATCGCCCGTTCCTGTTGAGCCACTGGGGGTCCTGCCTTTCCGTTCGCACCATGGTGCCCGCCCGGAGGTGGGGGTTCCGCTCCGGGTCCAAGCCGCTCCCGTGGGAGCACTAGAAACCAAACCGTACATGCCGTATCTTTTTTCGAGCCAGAGCTGTGCGTCACTCACGTCCACCCCTGGGGGTATCCATGTCGCAGTCCACAGCGTCGACCACGCTCCGCCGACCGCACACCGGGACCGGGCCCACCGACCCGGCCGCACCCGAATCCGGCCCGCTCACCACCACCGTGCCACGGCAGTTCGTCCACCGCGCCGCCGTCGCCGAGGTCCTCCTCACCGGCTGGCAGCGCAGAGACGAGCACCGCTTCACCGTCTCCGCCCAGTGGCCCCGGGCCCACACCTTCTTCACCCCGCTCCGCGACTCCCTGCACGATCCTCTGCTCGTCGCCGAGACGATACGCCAGACCGGCGCCCTGCTCGCCCATGCCGAGTACGGCGTGCCGCTGGACCGGCACTTCCTCCTCTGGCAGCTCGACTACACCGCCCACGAGGAGCACCTCGCGGTCGGCCCCGCCCCCGCCGAACTCACCCTCGACGTCACCACCGAGGTGCAGCACCGCGCCGGCCGGCTCGCCGCCATGCACTACCGCGTCCAGGTGCGGCGCGGCGACGCCGTCCTCGCCACCGGCTCCGCGCAGTACACCTGCACCACGCCCGGGGTCTACGACCGGCTGCGCGGCGACCGCCGCGGCGCCGTCCCGTCCGAGACCCCGCCGGCCCCCGTGCCGGCCCGGTACGTCGGCCGCACCGACCCGCGCGACGTGGTGCTCGCCCCCACCGACCGGTCCGGGGTGTGGCAGCTCCGCTACGACCCGCACCACCCCGTGCTCTTCGACCACCCGTGCGACCACGTCCCGGGCATGGTGCTGCTGGAGGCCTCCCGCCAGGCGGCCCGCGCCGCACTCGGCTCGCCTCGCTTCCTGCCGGTGAGCGCACTCAGCGTCTTCGGCCGGTACGCCGAGTTCGACAGCCCCTGCCTGATCGGCACCAGCGTCCTCCCGGCCGACCGCCCCGGCACCGCCATCGTCAACGTGACCGGGCACCAGGACGGCCACGAGGTCTTCAACACCCTGCTCACGGCGCTGGTCTGAGACCGCCGACGCGACCCGGCCGGACCGGCGGGACTCCCATGCCAGCACGCATCCTGATCACCGGGGCCACCGGCTTCGTCGGCAGCCGGGTGGCCGCCGCCGCCCGCCGCTCCGCCCCGCACGCCACGCTCCTGCTCCTCTCCCGGCACCACCCCGGCCCCGGAGGCGCCACCCCCGCCCCCGGCAGCCGGACGGTGCACGGCGACCTGGCCGACCCCGCCACCCTGGCGGGAGCCTGCCGCGGCGCCGACGTGCTCCTGCACTGCGCCTCGCGGATCGGCGGACCGGAGGCCGGCCTCGCCGCCGTCAACGACCGCGGCACGGCCGCCCTGGTCGCGGACGCCCGGCGGCACGGCGTCGGGCGGATCGTGCTGGTGTCCACGGCGGCCGTGCACGGCCGGGGACCGTTCCGCGGCATCGCCCCGCACCGGGCGCCGCTCGCCCCGTCCTCGGCGACCAGCCGCACCCGGGCCGCCGCCGAGCGGCACGTCCTCGCCGCCGGCGGCACCGTGCTGCGGCCCCACCTGGTGTACGGCGCGGGCGACCGCTGGTTCGTCCCCGGGCTGGCCGCCCTGCACCGGAGGCTGGCCGCCGACCCCGCGGGCTGGGACGCCCTGCTCTCGCTCGTCGACGTCCGCGACCTCGCGGAGGCCGCCGTCGGGGCGGCCCTCGGCCCGGTGCCGCTGCCGGGCGCGCACTTCGTCAACCACCCCGAGCCGGTGCGGTGCTCCGAGATCGTGGCGGCGCTGGCCGACCGGCTCGGGCTGCGCCGGCACCGCTCCCGCATCGGACTCGCGGAGGCCCGCGACCGGCTCGCCGGCGA
This sequence comes from Kitasatospora sp. NE20-6, assembly GCF_045862635.1. Classification (NCBI taxonomy): domain Bacteria; kingdom Bacillati; phylum Actinomycetota; class Actinomycetes; order Kitasatosporales; family Streptomycetaceae; genus Kitasatospora; species Kitasatospora sp. NE20-6. Next base: position 389,325 of record NZ_BPRL01000003.1, on the reverse strand, counting down.
CCCCGTCGGCCTGCACGCCCTCGAACGCCTCACCACCGACCACTGGTTCGACGACGGCGCGGTGTGGCGGCTGACCGGCCGCGACCCCGGGCCGGGTTTCGCCGCCCGCTTCGCCGACCACCTCTCCTGGTACCGGCAGCACGTCCCCTGCTGACGGTCCCGGCCCCCGGCCCCTTCCCCCAAGGAGCGCGATGAGCACCGCACCCGGCATGCTGCACGGCAAGGTCGCCCTCGTCACCGGCGCCAGCAGCGGCATCGGCGCCGCCGCCGCCCGGGTGTTCGCCCGTGAGGGCGCCCGGCTCGTGCTCACCGCACGGCGCGCCGAGCGGCTCCACGACCTCGCCGCCGTACTCCGCGAGGACGGCGCCGAGGTCACCCACCTGGCCGCCGACGTCCGCGACCCGGCGGCCGCCCGCGCCGTGGTCGCGCTCGCCGTGGAGCGCTTCGGCCGGCTCGACGCGGCCTTCAACAACGCCGGGTACGGCACGGGCCGCACCCCCCTGCACCTGATGGCCGACGAGGTCTACGACGCCGTGGTCGACACCAACCTGCGCGGGGTCTGGAACTTCCTGCGCCCCGAGATCGCGGCCATGCTCACCGCCGGCGGCGGTGCGATCGTCAACACCAGCAGCACCGGCGGCCTGGTCGCCACCCCGGTCGCCGCGCCCTACGTCGCGTCCAAGCACGCCGTGATCGGGCTGACGAAGGCTGCCGCGGCGGAGTACGGCGCGCACGGCATCCGGGTCAACGCGATCGCGCCGGGCATCACCGGCACCGAGATGGTGACCGACTGGTTCGCCGCCAACCCGGGGGTGGAGGAGGCCCTCCACCGTGCCACCCCGCAGCCGCGGACGGCCCGCCCGGAGGAGGTCGCCGAGGCGGCGGCCTGGCTGTGCAGCGACCGCTCGTCCTTCGTCACCGGGGCGACGCTCGCGGTGGACGGCGGCTTCACCGCACTCTGACCGGCCTCCTCCGGCGGCCGCCGGGCGGGGCCGCGGCGGCCGGCGCGGTGTCAGTCGAGCAGGGGCAGCGCGGGCAGGGTGAGGAAGTCGACGAACTCCTCGGCCAGCGCGACCTGTTCGAAGAGGCGGGCGGCCTCGGGCCAGCGTCCGGCGGCGAAGGCGGCCTCGCCGGTCTCGGCCTCCAGCTCGGCGAGCTCCTCCGCGACGAGCCGGCGCACGAGGCCGGCGGTGGCCTTCTCCCCGGTGTCGGCGAGGACGACGCCGTTGTTGATCCACTGCCAGGTCTGCGAGCGGGAGATCTCGGCGGTGGCGGCGTCCTCCATCATGTGGAAGATCGCGACGGCACCGATGCCGCGCAGCCACGCCTCGATGTAGCGGATGCCGACCTGCACGGCGTTGTGCAGACCGGCCCGGGTGCAGGTGCCGCCCGCCCCCGCGACGTCGAGGAGGTCGGCGGCCGTGACCGGCTCGGCGGAGCCGGGCGCGTCCTTCTGGTGCGGGCGGTCGCCGAGCACGGCGTCGAAGCAGGCCCTGGCGACGGGCACCAGGTCGGGGTGCGCGACCCACGACCCGTCGAAGCCTCCCGCCGCCTCGCGCCGCTTGTCGGCCTCGACCTTCTCCAGGGCGGCGGCGTTGACCGCGGCGTCCCGCCGGGACGGGACGAACGCGGCCATGCCGCCGATGGCGTGGGCGCCGCGCCGGTGGCAGGTGCGCACGAGCAGGCGGGTGTAGGCGGCCATGAACGGCGAGGCCATGGTGACGGTGTTGCGGTCCGGCAGGATGTAGTGCTCACCGGCGTCGCGGAAGTTCTTGACGATGGAGAAGAGGTAGTCCCAGCGGCCCGCGTTGAGGCCGGCCGCGTGGTCGCGCAGTTCGTACAGGATCTCGTCCATCTCGAAGGCGGCCGTGACGGTCTCGATGAGCACGGTGGCCCGCACGGTGCCGTACGGGATGCCGAGGGCCGCCTGCGCGTGGGTGAAGACGTCGTTCCAGAGCCGGGCCTCCAGGTGGCTCTCGGTCTTCGGCAGGTAGAAGTACGGCCCGGAGTTGGGGTCGTCGGCGCCGCGGGCGAGCAGTCGGGCCGCGTTGTGGAAGAAGTACAGGCCGAAGTCGACGAAGGCGCCGGCGACGGGGGTGCCGTCGACGAGCAGGTGGTTCTCGTCGAGGTGCCAGCCGCGGGGGCGGACGACGACGGTGGCGAGCCCGGCGGCGGGCCCGAGGGTGTAGGCCTTGCCGGCCTCCGAGGTGAAGTCGATGCGGCCCTCGAAGGCGTCGACCAGGTTGATCTGGCCGCCGACGACGTTCTCCCAGGTGGGCGAGGAGGCGTCCTCGAAGTCGGCGAGCCAGATGCGGGCGCCGGAGTTGAGGGCGTTGACGACCATCTTGCGGTCGGTGGGGCCGGTGATCTCGACGCGGCGGTCCCGGAGGGCGCGGGGGGCCTCGGCGACCGTCCAGTCGCCGGCCCGGACGTCCGCGGTCTCCGGGAGGAAGTCGAGGGTGCCGGTCGCGGCGATCTCCGCGCGGCGGGTCTTCCGTCGGGCGAGGAGTTCCTGGCGGCGGCCTTCGAAGGCGCGGTGCAGCCCGACGACGAACGCGACGGCCTCCGGGGTGAGCACCTCCTCGGCGCGGGCGACGCGCGGACCGGCGACAGTGACGACCGGGGCGGCGGGGACGGCGCCGACGGGCCCCTGATCTGCAGCCATGGGCAGGACACTCCTTGGACGGTCGGGCCGGTGCGGGGGCCCCGACGGGGACTCCCGGGATGCGGACCCCCGAGTGGAGGGTTCCGTTCTGTAGGGTGGAGCCTAGTTTCCGCGATGCAGAATTTCAACGGTTTGTTGAGGCGATCGCCGAGCTCCGCTCCTCCCCACGACACAGCGAAGGGAACGCCGGTGGCCAGCACCCCTGCAGACCGGACAGGCGCCGACCGCTCCGGCGGCGTGCAGTCCGTCGAGCGCGCCTTCCTGCTGCTGGAGGCGCTCGCCGACGCCGGTGGCGTCGCCGCGCTCAGCGAGCTGTCCGCCAGCTCCGGCCTGCCGATGCCGACCATCCACCGTCTCATCCGTACCCTCGTGCAGCAGGGATATGTCCGGCAGGACACGGCCCGCCGCTACACCCTCGGCCCGCGCCTGATCCGGCTCGGCGAGACCGCCGGCCGCCTCCTCGGCAGCTGGGCCCGCCCCTACCTGGCCGAACTCATGGAGGCCACCGGCGAGACCGCCAACCTCGCCGTGCTGGAGGGCGGCGAGGTCGTCTACGTCGGCCAGGTGCAGTCACGCCGCTCCATGCGGATGTTCACCGAGGTCGGCCGGCGCGTGCAGCCGCACTGCACCGGCGTCGGCAAGGCCCTGCTCGCCCAGCTGCCCGAGGACGAGGCCCGGGCGGTGCTCGGCACCCAGCCGCTCCAGGCCCACACGCCCCACACCCTGACCGACCCCGCCGAACTCCTGCGCCACCTCGCCGCCGCCCGCGCCGCGGGCTACGTGGTCGACGACCAGGAGCAGGAGATCGGCGTGCGCTGCATCGCCGTCGCCGTGCCCGGCGCACCGGCCCCGGCCGCGCTCTCCGTCTCCGGCCCTGAGGCCCGGATCAGGGCGCTGGAGGGCCAGGCCGGCCAGGCCGCCCTGGTGCCGGTGATGCAGGAGATCGCCGCCCGCCTCGGCCAGGTGCTCGCCCCCTGAACCGGCGGACCGGCCCGCGCCGCACCCGCCCGCGGGCCGGGGCCCGCGCTCACTGCAGGGTGAACTCGCCGGTCTGCGCCACCGCCACCACGTACACCGCGAGCTCCGGCTCCGTGCCGACCTTCCGGAAGAGCGCCGGCGCCGCCGGCCGCCCCGGCGCACTGCGGACCGCCTCCAGGGCGGCCATGTCACGCCACAGGCTCTGCACCCGCCAGCGGCCGCCGGGCCCGTGCAGCAGCTCGGTGCGGACGAGCCCCTCGGGCAGCGGGCCCGCCACCAGCTCGCGGTACAGGGCCACCAGTTCGGCCTCACGCTCCGGCGCGACGACGGCGCCGACCTCACTCAGAACCAGCTCGGTCATGGCTCACCTCCGAATCTCCAACGTACGCCGGGAGCGGTCGGCACGCAGCCGCCGGACGCCCGCACCGGCGGCGACCCGCCGTGACGGGGCCCGCACACCGCGCGAGCACGCCGCGGGCCGCCCGCACGGACCCGACGGGCCGTCAGGACGGACGGCACCGGCGCCCCGCGGCCGCGTACCGCCGTCCGGGTGGGGAACGATCACCCCGTCCGCTAGGTTGAACGGGTGCGGCCGCCCGGGCCGCACCCGCCCGTCGAGCCTCCGAGGAACCGACCGAGATGACCGCGCCCCTGCCTGGCTTCGCCGGCCACACCTACCTCTTCCAGGTCGACAACGGCGCGGCCTTCCGCAACACGTACGCGGCCGACGGCACCCGGCTGCGCTGGGAGGGCCTCGGCGAGTCCGCCGGGCAGTACGAGGACGTCGCCCTGCACGTCGCCCAGGTCGGCCCGCAGGTCTGGTTCGTCAGCTGGACGGAGCAGAGCGGCATCACCGTCAGTCACGTGATGGACCTCGCCGCCCTCACCGTGCGGGTCTTCTGGACGTACGAGGGCGAGGGCGGCCGGGTCGGCGAGCTGCACAGCGGCGTGCTGGAGCAGCTCAGCTGACCGGGACCATCCCGCCGGCGGCCACGGCGTCCGGCGCCGCGCCGGTGTCGCCCTCGGAGAGGTGCGCGGACATCCACTCCAGCGAGGGCGCGAGCAGCTGCGTCCAGGTGCGGAAGTTGTGGCCGCCCTGCGGCACCCAGGCGGTGTTCGCCGTCATCGGGGCCCGCACGGCCTGCTGGAAGGCCTCCGTGCCCTGCCGGTAGCCGCCGTCGCCCGCCTGGCTGCCCGCCAGGAGCACGGAGATCCGCGGCTGCGGCAGGTGCTGCAGCCGCCACATCAGGTCGGCCTCGTTGCGGCGCTGCGCGCTGCCCCGGAAGAGGTCGCCCGTCGTGGCGTCCTCCGCGGCCTTGTAGTAACCGGACATCGCAACCGCGGTCGGGAACACCTCGGGGTGGCGCATGGCCATCTTCAGCGCGCAGTAGCCGCCGGTCGAGTTGCCCATCACCGCCCAGCCGGAGGGCGAGGGCGTCACCCGGTAGCTGGCCGCCACGACCGCGGGCACGTCCCGGGTGAAGTACGTCTCCGAGGGCGCCCCGCCGGGGACGTCCTCGCACTCGGTGTCGGCGGGCATCGCCGGCGAGGGCCGCATCAGCACGAGCACGGTCGGCCGCATCCGCCCGGCCTGCATCGACTGGAGTGCTGCCGCGGGGTAGTTGAGCCGGGTGATGAGGTTCTTGGCGTCCCCGGGGAAGCCGGTCATCACGACCGCGGCCGGGAACCGCCGCTGCGCGTGCGCGGGCTGGAAGTACTGCGGGGGCAGGTAGACGTAGGCGTCGGTGGCCAGCCCGGAGACCGAGCCGGTGATCCGTACGGACTGCACCTGGCCGATCTGCTCGGGGCCGCCGCTGCCGCCCTGCACCTGCTCGTGGCCCAGCAGTTCGGCCTTCACGACCGGCCGGGCCGTCGGCCGGTCGTCGGCGGCCGCCTGCACGCTCACCGGGCCGGTGTCGCCGGTGCCCAGCAGGTCGTCCCAACTGCTGTAGAAGGCGAAGTAGTTGTTGGCGACCAGGCCGATCGCGCAGAGCACCGCGACCTGACACGTCAGCAGGGTGGTGATCCGTCCGAGCACCGCCGGCCAGGTCGGCCGGGAGAGCCGCGGCCACCACACGACGGTCGCCGCCAGGATGAGGACGGCGACGGCGACCGCGATCGCCAGGACCGTCCCGCTGGTGAGTCCCATTCCCCTGCCACTCTCCGTAGATCCCCGCGCACCGCGCCGGCCGGCGTCCGTCCGACGGCCTCCCCGTGAACGCACGCGCAACGGCGGGCTGCCGGTTGCACCCCGGGGCGGGCGGCTCCCGGCGCGCCGCACCGAAGCCGTGCATGCCGACGGACAAGTATGCACGTCCGCGCGGGTGCGGCCGACCTCCGCGCCCGTGGCGGTGACTCAGATCACCTGCGGGACCGACCCCGGAGCCGGGCGGTTGACGCGGCGGCGGCGCGGCGGCGGATCAGCCGAGCGGCACGACCGCCACCGGACAGTACGCGTGGTGCAGCACCGCGTGCACCGCGGTGCCGAGCCGCAGGCCGAAGTGCGGGGCCGGCTGCCGCCGGGAGACCACGAGCAGGGCGGCCTTGCGGGACGCCTCGACCAGGGTGCCCGCGGTCGCGCCGTGCTCCTGCCGGGCCTCGAACACCACGTCGGGGAACTCCTCGCGGATCGGGTCGCAGGTGTGGCGCAGCAGCTGCTCGTGCAGGCGGGCCTCCTCGCCGATCTCGTCGACCATCGGCGCCATGTGGCCGACGTCCGCGACCACCGGCGACCAGGTGTGCAGGGCGTGCACCGGCAGGCCGGTCAGCTCGCCGGTGCGGAGCGCGAACCGCAGGGTGCCGCCGTCGTGTTCGTCACGGACCGCGACCAGCACGTGGCTGCCGACCTGCGGGGCGCCGCGGACGACGACCACCGGGCAGCTCGCGTGCGCGGCGACCCGCAGGCTGACGGAGCCGAGCAGCAGGGAGGCGAACCCGCCGTGGCCGCGGGTGCCGACGACGGCGAGTTCGGCGTGCTCGGCGGCGGTGAGCACGGCCTCGGCCGCGTCCCGCGGGACGACGTCGCCGGTGAGGCGCAGGGTCGGGTGGGAGGCCCGGACCTTGCCGAGCGCGTCCGCCAGGACGGCGTCTGCGTCGTGCAGGATCAGGTCGGTGACGGCCGAGCTCGTGCGGGGCGAGAGGGTCACCGTGCCGGTGTTGACCGCGTGCACCAGGTGCAGTGCACAGCCGCGGCGGACGGCCTCCTGGGCGGCCCAGTCGGCCGCGGCCGCGGCGTGCGCCGACCCGTCGACGCCGACGACGACACCTGCGGGGGATCTGCTGTTCATGGCCGGCTCCCGTGCTGCCTCGCCCCGGCACGGCCTCCCGGGCCGTGCGGCGGGGCCCCTGGGGCGTGCCCGGGCACCACGGACGGACGTCCGCGCTGCGGCACGCCTCCAGTTACCAGGATGCCTCTTCGGCGGCCGGCGGGCGCACTTCTGCCGCGGCGGCCCGGGTCACCAGGCGAAGGTGGCGGCCGGATTGGCGGTCAGCACCCGGTGGGCGAGGTCCGGGCCGAGACGGGGCCGCAGGCGGCGCAGCAGGTAGGACATGCCGGGGTTGCCGCGGGCGGCGGCCGTGGTGGTGTCGCCGCCGAGCAGGAGGCGGTCGGCGTGCCCGGCGTCGGCGAGCGCGTGCAGGCCGTCGACGAGCCGGTGGTCGGTGGCGTGGTGGGCGAGGGAGGGCCCGTCGAAGGCGAGGTAGGCGCCGGTGGCGGCGAGCTCGCGGTGCAGGCCGGGGTCGGGGAAGCGGTTGAGGTGGCCGAGGACGACGCGGTGCGGGGGCACGCCGAGGGTGTCGCAGAGGAGTTCGAGGACGTCCTGCGCGCCGGTGCCGAGTTCGTGGTGGACGGCGACGGGCGCGCCGGTGGCGTGGTGCGCCTCGGCGGCGGCGGCCATCGTCCACCGGGCGTGCGCGTCCAGGCCGTGGTAGCCGCCGGCGACCTTGACCAGGCCCGCGCCGGCGCGGAGTTCGGCGGTGAAGAGTTCGGCGAGCGGGAGCCGGGCGAGGCTGTCCGGGTCGGCGTAGTGGGCGGCCTGGTGGAGGCCGGTGGCGGAGACGATGTGCACGCCGGTGGCCTTCGACAGCGCGGGCAGGTCGGCGCGGCGGCGCCCGAGGCCGTACGGCGTCCACTGGACGACGGCGCGGCCGCCGAGCGCGGCGAAGGCCCGGAGTTCCTGCTCGGCGGCGGCGGGGTCGTCGAGCTCACGGCCGGGGAGCAGGGCGCTGCGCAGGAAGAGGTGGTCGTGGGCGTCGGTGACGCCGAGCTCCCCGGGCGGCACGGGCCCGAGCACGGTGCGGACGGCGGTCACGGTGTGCCGGCCTCGGCGCCCGCGGCCGTGTCCGCAGCCGTGTCCGCGCCCGTGCCCGTACCCGGGTCCGTGCCCGCCTCGGCGAGGGCCGCGGTGGCCACCCGCAGGGCGGCGAGTGCCTTGGGCACCCCGATGTACGGGGCGAGGTGCACGAAGCTCTCGGTGATCTGCTGTCCGGTGAGGCCGAGGCGCAGGCCGCTGCGGACGTGCCCGTGGAGTTGCGGGTCGACGCCGCCGAGGGCGGCGAGCGCGGCGAGGGTGAGGAGCTGGCGGTCGCGGAGTTCGAGGCCGGGGCGCTGGTAGGTGCCGCCGAAGAGGCTGGTGACGATCCAGTCGGGGAAGCCGGGGGCGATCTCCTCCAGGCCGGGGAGGGTGGCCTCCTGGGTGGGGGCGTCCACGAGCGTCCCGAGGACCCGCCGGCCGGCGGCCCGGTCGAGGACGGCGGGGGTGAGGCGGGCGGCGTCGAAGGTGCGGGCGGGGGCGGGACCGGTCATGTCAGGCCTCTGCGGGGAGGAGGTGGAACCCGGGACGGGAGAGGTGCAGCACCCGGAAGGTGTCGGGGCGGGGCGCGGGCGGGCCGTCGGCCCACAGCTCGAACACGGCGATCTCCCAGCGGTCCGGGTCGAGGGCGACGGCCGCGGAGTGCAGGCCCGGCGCGTCACCGAGGGCGCCGGCGGCCCGGGCGATCTCCTCGCCGGGGTCGGCGCCGGCGGTCAGCGGGCGCAGGGTGCGGGTGGCGGTGCGGGGCGTCGCGTCGGCGGCCGGGCCGGTGCGGAAGGCGGTGCCGAGCCAGTGGCGGACGGCGGGCCGGCCGAAGTCGGCGCTGAGTCCGCGGAATCCGGCGCCGCCGAGGAAGTCCGCCATGCCCTCGGCGGTGTGCCAGAGGTAGAACGGCGCGTACTGGTTGACGGGCGAGCCGTCCCTGCCGCGCTCGCGGACGAGGTACGCCTTGAGACCGAGCCCGGGGAGGTCGTCGGTGCGGTGGCCGTTGACGGCGACCCGGCGGTGGACGATCGCCATGTCGTAGTCGGCGGGCAGGGTGACGGCGTACTGCATGGCCTGCATCGGGCGTCTCCTCAGGGGGTGCGGAGCAGGGCGAGGGCGCCGCGGACGGCCCGGTCGAAGGGCTCGGGCGAGCCGGCGGCGCGGGCGAGGACGTACCCGCCCTGGACGACGGCGACGATCGCGGCGGCGGTGTCGGCCGGGTCGGGGCCGTCGGCGAGCTCGCCCGCGGCGCGGCCCTCGGCGACGATCCCGGCGATCCGTCCGCGCAGCCAGGCGAAGGTCTCCTCAACCGGTGCCCGCAGCCGCGGGTCGGCGACGACGTCCGGGTCCTGCGCCATGCGGCCGATCCGGCAGCCGCGCAGCACGTCGCGCTCGCGCCCCAGGTAGGCGGCGATCCGCTCGTACGCGGTGCCGGGGGCGCCGAGGCGCTCCTCGGCGAGGGCGCGGAGCTGCTCGGCGCTGCGGCGCAGGGCGGCGGCGGCGAGGTCGGGCTTGCCGTCGAAGTGGTGGTACATGCTGCCCTGTCCGGCGCCGGCGTGCTGCTGGATGGCCCGCGGGCTGGTGCCGGTGTAGCCGCGTTCCCAGAGGAGTTCCTGGGTGCTCTCGACGAGTCGGTCCTGGGTGCTCACGCGCCTCACTGTACATACCAGTAGGTACAGAATCCAGTGCGGCAGGCACGGGCCGGGGGCCGTCCCCGGTCGGGAACGGCCCCCCTCTGCTCGACGGCCCTGGTCGGCGGCCCTGCGCGGCGCGGCTCAGGCCGGGACGCGCTCCGGGGCGGGCGACGCGGCCGGCACGGCGACGGCGTGCGCGCCGCCGAACCGCGGCAGCAGCCGGTCCAGCCAGCCGGGCAGCCACCAGTTGAGGCGGCCCAGCAGGGTCATCGTGGCGGGCACCAGCACCAGCCGGACGACCGTCGCGTCGACCAGCACCGCGACCGCCATGCCGACGCCCATCATCTTGACGGTGATGTCCGGGTCGATCGCGAAGCCCGTGAACACCGCCACCATGATGGCCGCCGCGCTGCTGATGACCCGGCCGGTCGCCGACAGGCCCCGCACCACCGAGCCGCGGGCGTCCCCGGTCGCCAGCCAGTCCTCGCGCACCCGGTCCAGCAGGAAGACCTCGTAGTCCATGGAGAGGCCGAAGAGCACCGTGAACATCAGGATCGGCACCCAGCTGGAGACCGGCACCGCGTGCGGCAGCCCCAGCGCCTGCGCGCCCGCGTCGGACTGGAAGACCGCCGTCGTCACCCCGTACGCGGCCGCCACCGACAGCAGGTTCATCGCGGCCGCCTTCACCGCGATCACCGGGGCCCGGAAGAGCACGGTCAGCAGGACGAGCGACAGCGCGACCACCACCGGCACCACCAGCCAGAGCCGGGAGGCCAGCCGGTCGGATATGTCCGAGAAGGCGGCGACCGTGCCGGTCACCTCGGCGCCCGCGGGCAGCACCCCGGCCCGTACGGCCTTCAACAGCCGTGCGGTGCGGGCGTCCTGCGGGCCGGTGGTGGGCGTCACGGTGACGACGGCGGCGTCGCCGGCCCGGTTGACCAGCGGCGGCGCGACCGCCGCGACACCCGGCTCGGCCTTCAACGACGCCACGATCCCCGGCAGTTCGGCCTGCGGGATCCGGCGCAGGTCCACCGCGACCACCAACGGCCCGTTGGCGCCCGGCCCGTAGGCCGCCGCCGTCAGGTCGTACGCCTTGCGGGTGGTGTTCGACGCGGACTGGCTGCCCGCGTCCTGCGGCCAGGTGCGCATGCCCAGCACCGGGGCCGCCAGGGCCAGCAGCAGCACCAGCGAGCCGACCGCGGCCGCCACCGGACGGCGGCCGATCAGCCCGGCCCACCGCTCGGTGCGGGTCGGGCCGCGCTCCGGCCGGACCCGCGGCCCGCGCCGCTCGGCACGGCGCAGCAGCCGGTCGCCGGCCAGCGAGCACAGCGCCGGCACGAGCGTCAGCGCCGCCACCATCACGGCACCGACCACGGCGAACGTCGCGTAGCCGAACGAGGAGTACGTCGGCAGGCCGGCCAGCTTCAGCCCGAACAGCGCGACCAGCACGGTCGATCCGGCCACCACCACGGACGCACCGGCGGTGGCCGTCGCCTCGGCGGCCGCCTCGTGCTTGTCCAGCCCCTTGCGCAGGCCCTCGACATGGCGGCTCACCAGCAGCAGCGCGTAGTCGATGCCGACGCCGAGGCCGACCATGGAGGCCACCGTCGGCGCGGTCGGGCTGATGTCGGTGACGGCCGCCAGCAGGGAGGTCAGCGCGGTGCCGAGGCCGAGACCGGCGAGTGCCACCACCAGCGGGAGCCCCGCGGAGACCAGCGTGCCGAGCGCGACGACGAGGATGACCAGCGCGGCGCCCACCCCGATCATCTCGGCGACGCCGTCCGGCGCGGTGAAGTTCTCCGGCAGCTGGCCGCCGTACTCGACCTGCAGGCCGGCCCGTTCGGCCGGGCTCCCGGCGGTGCGCAGCGCGTCCAGTCCCTCGGAGCCCTCGAAGTCCGTGACGGGCACGGAGTAGGAGACCGCCAGCAGCGCGGTGTCGCCGCGTGCCGACAGCACGGGCGGGGCCACCGCGGACACCCCGGGGAGGGCGGCGAGCCGGGTGTGCAGCGCGTCCAGCTCGGCGGCGGGCACCGGGGCGCCGTGCCGGTCGTGGACGACGACCCGGGCGCTCGCCCCGGACATCTCGGGGAAGCGCGCGGTCAGCAGGTCGCTGCCGGCGGTGGAGCGGGTGCCCGGCACCCGGTAGTCGTCGCGCGGGGTGCCGCCGAACGCGGCGGCGAGGCCCAGGGCGACGGCGAGCAGCAGCGCCCAGGCGAGCACGGTGCGCCAGGGCCGGGCGGCGGATGCGCCGCCCAGTCGGGCGAGCAGGGAGGACATGTCGGGCCTTTCGGCAGCGGTGATCGTTGCCCGCTCAGCCTGCGGGGCCGCGCTTGGAGACCACTTGGCGCCCGGCCGCGGCCCCGCCGTCCGGGAGCCCGTCCAGGGCGGCGCACGCCTCGGCCTCCCAGTGCGGGGCCTCCCAGCGGCGGGCCGTCGCGGCGGCGTCGGCGAAGTGCCGGGCGGCCTCCCCGGTGCGGCCGAGCAGCCGGGCGAGCTCGCCGAGCGCGAGGTCGACCGGGCGCAGCGCGATCGAGGTCGAGGCGGTGCCGGCCACCGTGCCGCGCAGCGGCAGGAGTTCGGTGATCAGGTCGGCGGCCTCGGCGTGCTCCTCCAGTGCGACGACGGCCAGCGCCCGCACGGTGAGGAAGAAGGAGCGGTAGTAGTCGGGCTGGACGGGCGTCCGCACGGCCCGTACGGCACGTGCCTCCTCGGTGCGGCCCTGCGCGGCCAGCGCGAGCGCCTCCGCGTCCGCGACGAGCGGGCCGTGCACGGCGCCGAGGGCGCGGATCCGGGCGAGCTGCCCGCCGATCCGGCCCTCCTGGACGGCCAGGGTGATCTCGGTGAGCGCGCCGAAGCTCTCGGCGTGCACGGAACCGCGGGCCCGCAGGCCGGCGACGGCCCGCCCGTAGAGCTCGGCGGCCAGGTCGGTGCGGCCGGCGGTGATCGCGAGCATGCCCCGGTGGCAGAGGCCGACGTCCTGGAGCTCGCGCAGCGCGTAGCGTCCGGCGAGGTCGGCGGCCTCGGCGAGGTGGCCCCGCAGCGCGGGCAGGTCGCCGCGGACGGCGGCGCCGGTGGCCTGCAGCTGCTCGGCCTGCCAGCGGTAGGCGGGCAGGTCGTGGCGGCGGGCGAGCGCGGCGAGTTCGCGGGCGATCCCGGCGCGTGCGGGGGCGGCGAGTTCGAGGTCGCAGATGCGGGCGCTCGCGGCGAGGGCCAGCGCCAGCAGGCGCGGGTCGCCCTCGGCGCGGGCGAGGGCGACGGCCTCCGCGGCGGCGGCGACGCCGACCGGCTCGCCGGAGCAGTTGCACTCCAGGGTGAGGGCGTCGAGCAGCCGGCAGCGGGTGGCCGGGGTGAGTCCGGGGCGGGCGAGCAGCCGTTGCAGGGTCTCGACGGCCTGCACGTCGAACGTGCCGTAGGGGTGCGTCACCCACGGGGTGGGCTCCGTCCACGCCGTCCAGGCCTCGATCAGCAGGTCCTCGCGGCCGGTCTCCTCGGCGAGGGCGACGGCCCGGCCGCGGGTGGCGGTGGCCGCGGCGATCTCGCCGGAGCGCACCTGGGCCCGGAGGAGCGCGCCGAGCAGGGCGATCCGGCGGGCGGGGCGGTCGCGGGGGCCGCCGGGGTCCTCGGGTACGCGGTCGAGGTTGTCCAGGGCCTGCCGGAGGAGGTCGGCGCAGGTCTCGTGGGCGTAGCGGCGCTCGGCGGCCTCGGCGGCGCGGACGCACGCGTCGACGGCGCGCTCGGCGGTGGCGGAGGACGCGGCGTTCGTCCAGTGGTGGGCGAGCGCGGCGAGCCGGTCGGGGCGCAGCGCGCCCAGCGCCTCGGCGTACCGGCCGTGCAGGCGGGCCCGGCGCAGGCCGCCGAGGTCGGCGTACAGGGTGTCGCGGACGAGGGCGTGCGCGAAGCGGACGGTGCCCGGCCGCCGTTCGGTGAGCAGACCGACGACGACGGCCGCCTCCAGCGCGTCGAGGAGGTCCTCCTCGGTGCCGTCGGAGGCGTGCAGCAGCAGGTCGACGTCGGCGTCCCGGCCGGCCACCGCCGCCAGCCGCAGCACCTCGACGGTGGCGGCCGGCAGCCGGTCGAAGCGCCACCTCAGCACGTCCCGGACGCCCTGGGGCACCTCCTGGGCGGCGGCGCGCGGGCCTTCGGCCGCCAGCAGCCGGGCGATCTCCCCGAGGTAGAACGGGTTGCCGCCGGTGCGTTCGGCGAGCGCGTGGACGGTCTCCGGGGCGACGCGCCTGCCGCAGACCCTGCCGATCAGCTCGCCGGCCTCGGCCTCGTCCAGGCCGCCGAGCGGGATGCGGTGCGGGGAGCGGCGGGCGAGGACGCCGAGCAGCCCGGTCAGGTCGCCCTCGCCGGGGCGGTGGGCGAGCACCAGCAGCAGGCGCCCGGGCCCGGCGGCGGCGGCGAGCTCGGCGAGGAGGTCCCTGGTCTCGGGGTCCGCGGCGTGCAGGTCGTCCAGGAAGACGGCGACCCGTGACTGCCGGGACACCGCCGTGATCCAGTCGACGACGGCCCGGTGCAGCCGGAACCGGCCGGTGAGGGCGTCCCGGCGGCGGGTGGGGTCGTCCTCGTCGAGCAGCGGGGCGAGTTCGGCGGCGGTCGCGGCGTCCGGGGGCGCCTGGTGGGCGAGTTCGCGCAGCGCCTCGGTCCAGGCCCACGCGGGCGGCGCGCCCTCCGTCTCGGGGCAGCGCCCGGAGGCCACCAGCCAGCCGGCCCGGCGCAGCCGGTGCCACTCGCGGTCGAGCAGGGTGGACTTGCCCGCGCCGGCCTCACCGCTGACGAGCACGACCGTCCGGGCGCGGTCGGTGTCGGCCGCCTCGCGCAGCAGCCGCTCCTCGGTCTGCCGGCCGACGAACGGCGCGTCCGACGGGCCGTTGCCGCATCCGCCGGGATCTGGCGTCCGCGGCAGCGCGGGGGGCGGGGTGGGCACCGCGAGCAGGTCGGTGCGCTGCTGGAGGATCGCCGCCTCCAGCTCGGCGAGCGCGGGGCCGGGGTCCAGGCCGAGTTCGGCGGTGAGCACGGCGCGGGCGCGGCGCAGCGCGTCCAGGGCGTCGGCCTGCCGTCCGGTGCCCCACAGGGCGCGGGCCAGCAGCCGCCAGCCCTCCTCGCGCAGCGGGTGTTCCTCGGTGAGGGCGCGGGCGGCCGGCACGGCGTCCGCGCAGCGCGCCTCGGCGACGGCCAGTGCGACGGCCGACTCCCTTGCAGCGGTGCGGAGTTCGCCGAGCCGGGCGATCTCGGCGGCGGCCCACGGCTCGTCGGCGAACTCGGCGTACGGACCGCCCCGCCAGAGCGCGAGGGCATCCTCGAACATCCGGGCGACGGACCGGCCGGTCTCCTCCCGCAGCTGCTGCGCGTACGGGACGAGCCCGTGCGCGTCCCGGAGGAGCCCCTCGAACTCCCACGCGTCGACGGCGGGGACGGGGAACACCGCGGCATAGCCGGGCGCCGCGCTGACGATCCGCTCGGCGGGCTCCCGCGGGGCCCGCCCCGGTTCGAGGGTGCGGCGCAGGTTGGAGACGTACGCCTGGAGCGAGGCGGCGGCCTTGGCCGGCGGCCGGCCCCGCCACAGGTCGTCGATCAGCAGGTCGACCGGCACGACGGCGCCGTGGGCCACCAGCAGCCGGGCGAGCACCCCGCGCTGGCGCGGCCCGCCCAGTCCGGCCCCGACCCCCGCCACCTGCGCCGTGAGCGCACCCAGCACCGTTATCCGCACCATGGTGCGACGAGCCTATGCGATGCCCGGCGGCATGTTCCAAGCCGCTTCCAAGCCGCTTCCGCACCCGTCCCGGGGCCGGGGCCCGGGACCGCGGCGCCGCACGGCTGCTCGGTGCACGGACGGCCGGGCCGGGCGGTTCAGCCCCGCAGCAGTACGGCCGCGAGCGGCACGAAGCCGCCCTCGCCGCCGCCGGTGCCGCCGTCGGTGAGGCGGCCGAGCATGGCACGGGCGATCCGCTCGCCCTGCGCCTTGGCGCGTTCGGCCACCGGCCCGGCGTACAGGCCGTCGACGGCGGCCCGCCAGAGCTGCACCCAGCGGCCGAAGTGCGCGGCGGTCAGCGGCCGCCGCCGGTGCAGGCCGAGGTGCGGCGCGAAGGCGTTGCGGCGGTAGTCGCCGCTGCGCAGCAGGGCGCCCTCCCAGAAGTCGGTGATGTGCGGGAGGTGCGCCTCCAGGTCGAGCCGGGCGACCTCGGTGAAGAACGGGCCGATCAGCGGGTCGGCGAACGCGGCGGCGTAGAAGCGGCGGAGCAGGGGCTCCAGGTCGGCGCGGGCGGCGATGTCGGGGTGCGGCACCGGGTCTCCTCTCCTCCACGGGGCGGTGCACCCCAGGCTACGCGCCGGTAGCGGCCCGGGGCAGGGACCTTCGTCCCGGCAACCGCTCTCCACCTGGCAGGATGCCGGTATGACCTACATCCCCTCCGACGACCGCTACGCGTCGATGACCTACCGCCGGGCCGGCCGCAGCGGCGTGCAGCTGCCCGCCGTCTCGCTGGGCCTGTGGCACAACTTCGGCGACACCCAGCCGCTCGACGTCCAGCGCGCGGTGCTGCGCCGGGCGTTCGACCGCGGCATCACCCACTTCGACCTGGCGAACAACTACGGCCCGCCGTACGGCAGTGCGGAGCGCAACTTCGGCTACCTCTTCGCGCAGGACTTCAAGCCGTACCGCGACGAGCTGTTCATCGCCTCCAAGGCGGGCTACGACATGTGGCCGGGCCCGTACGGCGACGGCGGCTCGCGCAAGTACCTGCTGGCCAGCCTCGACCAGTCGCTGGGCCGGATGGGCCTCGACTACGTCGACGTCTTCTACTCGCACCGCTACGACCCCACGACTCCGCTGGAGGAGACGATGGGGGCGCTGGACTCCGCGGTGCGCTCCGGCAGGGCGCTGTACGCGGGCATCTCCAACTACCCGGCGGAGCAGCACCGGGAGGCCGTGGAGATCCTGCGCGGCCTCGGCACGCCGGTGCTGATGAACCAGATCAGCTACTCGATCCTCAACCGCACGCCGGAGGACGGGCTGCTCGACGCGGTCGGCGAGACGCAGACCAGCCTGATCGCCTTCTCGCCGCTGGCGCAGGGCCTGCTGACGGACCGCTACCTGAGCGGCGAGGTGCCCGCCGGTTCGCGGATGTCGGTCGGCCACTTCCTCAAGGAGGAGTCGCTGAGCGGGCAGAAGCTGGAGCAGCTGCGCGCGCTGAACAAGGTCGCCGAGCAGCGCGGCCAGACCCTGGCCCAGCTGGCGCTCTCGTGGGTGCTGCGGGACGAGCGGGTCGTGTCGGTGATCATCGGCGCGTCCAGCGTCGGCCAGCTCGACCAGAACATCGACGCGCTGAACGGCGGCCCGCTGACCGCCGAGGAGCTCGCCGAGATCGACCGCCTCAGCCGTTGAAGAGCAGGCACGGCCGGCCTGCGCCGCCGGCCGCGCCTCCTGCGGAGACTGCTCCGGCGCGGTCCGCGCCGGTGAGCGGTGCACGGTGAGCGGCGACGGCCGGGTCCGCCCTGCGGGGGCGGGCCTGGCCGTCGCACGTCAGGCCTCACGCGTCACGCGCCACGCGTCACGCGGTCGGGGCGTACTTGTAGCCGACCCGGCGCACGGTGACGATGCTGTCGCGCTGGGCCGCACCGAGCTTGCGCCGCAGGCGCGCCACGTGGACGTCCACCGTGCGGCCGTCGCCGACGTGGCCGTAGCCCCAGACCGCGGTGACGAGGTGGTCGCGGGTGTGCACCCGGTGCGGGTGGGCGGTGAGGTGGGCGAGGAGCTCGAACTCCAGGTAGGTCAGGTCGAGCTGGACGCCGTCGACGTAGGCGGTGCGCCGGTCGGTGTCGACCGCGATGCCGCGGCCGGCCTGGCGGGCCGCGGGCCGGGGCGCCTCGGCGGGGACGGCGGCGGGCCGGTCGGCGGGCACCAGCAGCAGGTAGCCGACGAGCGGATGCCCGGCGGAGCCGCCGAGTTCGGCCCCGTACTGGGCGAGCAGGGCCTGCGGGAGGGCGACGACCGTGGCGCCCTCCGGGATCGCGCCGGCCGGCAGCCCGGCGGTCGTCGGCGCGGCGGTCGTCGGCGCGGCGGTCGTCGGCGCGGCGGCGGGCAGGACGGACTGCGGGGCCTCGGCGGGCGCGGCGAGCCGGTCGGCGGTGCGGTCCTGGGGCGGCACCGGGTGCTGCTGCGGGGCTGCGGCGGGGTACCACCGCTCACCCCCGGGCACGGCGGTGACGGAGCGTACGGCCCGCAGGTGCGGGGTGGCGGCGGTGACGGTACGGGTGGCCGTGGAGGTGGAGGACATGGTGAGCTCTCTTCGCGCGGAACGGATTCGGGTGGTCGTCTGCGCGTCGGGCCTGGTGCGGGAAGGGAACTGACGGTCCGTCAGTAAGCCGCAGGGCGGGACGCGCCGGGAGCGCGCCGACACGTCCGGTCGAAGAGGTAGGGCTGGCGGGAGGGCCAGAAGGGTTCGAGGTCGCGATGGAACGGGTCCACGAGTGGGTCTCCGGTGTGCGCAAGGGTGGAGGCTGCCGTGCTCCGCGGACGGCGGAGGGGCGTGGTGCGGGGCGACGGACCGGCCTGCGAACGGGGCGCGGGCCCGGTGGGGGAACCGTCAGCGACAGCAGGCGCTGCAGACCAGCGCCTGGTCGATGTGGCGGCGCACCGTGAGCGCCGGCACGGCGGGGGCGGGCATCACGACGGAACGGAACGCGTCTGCGGTCACGGTGTCGACTCCTCCCCCTCGGGCACGGCGCCGGGACGGGCGCGGCGTGCAACAGGTATGAGCCTTCCATGCCCTGACGGCCCCGGGCAAGCCCGCGGACAACGGCGTCCGCCATCCGGGACAGGAACCGCCCACCATCCGGACGGTCGCCGGAACGTCCCCGGTCAGCCGCGCGCGGCGGGAGCCGCGTCGAAGCCCGCCGCATGCTCGACCAGCCGGGCCAGCAGCTCCTTGCCGTCCTCGCGGCGCCGCGCGTCGCACAGCAGCACCGGCACCCGGGGGTCGAGGTCGAGCGCGGCACGGACGTCGTCCGGGGCGTACACCTCGGTGCCCTCGAAGCAGTTGACCGCGACGACGAACGGCAGGCCGCGCTGCTCGAAGTAGTCGACGGACGGGAAGGAGTCGGCGAGCCGCCGGGTGTCGGCCAGCACCACGGCGCCGAGCGCGCCGCTCGCGAGCTCGTCCCACAGGAACCAGAACCGGTCCTGGCCGGGCGTGCCGAAGAGGTAGAGCGCCAGCCCCGGGCGGAGGTCGATCCGCCCGAAGTCCATGGCGACGGTGGTGGTGCGCTTGCCCTCGACCCCGGCCGTGTCGTCGACCGGGCGGCCGCGCTCGCTGAGGAGTTCCTCGGTGCGGAGCGGGCGGATCTCGCTGACCGCCCCGACCAGGGTGGTCTTGCCCGCGCCGAACCCGCCGGCGACCAGGATCTTGAGGGCGACGGCGGACCACGGCGCGGAGCGGGGCCCCGCGGGGGCGTCAGAGGGCACGGAGGGCATGGATCACGTCCCGGAGCAGTTGTTCGTCGGGGCGCTGCGCGAGTGTCACCGGCTTCGTGACACTGATCAGTTCGGCCTCGTGGAGGTCGCCGAGCAGCACCCTGACGACGCTGACCGGCAGGTCGGTGTAGGAGCCGAGCTCGGCGACGCTCAGCGGTTCGTCGCGGCAGAGCGCGAGCAGGGCGTGGTGGGAGGCGTCCAGCACGGGCCCGCGATCGGGCACCGGGTCCGCGTCCGCCGCGCGGATGAGCGAGATGAGGTCGAACAGCCCGTCCTCGACGGGCCGGGCCGCGCGGCCGCGCGTCATCGAGAACAGCCGCACGACCGGGCCGGCGTCGTCGTCGAACCAGCGGTCCTCGACCGGGCCGCGCGGCACGAACAGGTCGACGTCCGGCGCCGTGCCGTGCCCGTCGTCCTGCCCGTCGTCCTGCCGTCCGTCCTCGGGGGCGCTCATCGGCTCGCTCATCTCCCCGGCGGGGCGGGCTCGGTGCGCGGCTCCGCGGCGAGGTGCTCGCCGACCCGCTTCACGAGCAGGGCCATCTCGTAGGCGATCTGGCCGACGTCGGACTCCGCGTCGCTCAGCACGGCGAGGCAGCTGCCGTCGCCCGCCGCCGTGATGAAGAGGAACGCCTCGTCGAGCTCCACCATCGTCTGGCGGACCCCGCCGACGCGGAAGTGCCGGCCGGCGCCCTTGGCGAGGCTGTGGAAGCCGGACGCGACGGCGGCGAGGTGCTCGGCGTCCTCCCGGGCCAGGCCGCTGGACACGCCGGTGGCCAGGCCGTCACCGGAGAGGATCACCGCGTGCCTCAACGTGGCGACACGGCCCACCAGATCGTCCAGAAGCCAGTTGAGGTCTCCGGACGACGGTGTCGTTGCGGTCATGATTCGGGTCCTTCCGCTGGGGCGGGCTGTGCGGGTGGTACGGGATGTCCTTGACGTACGGGGTACAGCTGGGGCCGCGGTCGCGCGGCCGGCAGAGCAGGTGGGACGGGTGCAGAGGGTAGCGCCACCCGGGGAGGCACGGGAGACCGGCCCCTGGGGGTGCCGGCGCGGGGCGGCGGCGGGGGCCCGGGGAGGTCCGGCACGACGGTGAGCGACGCCGGCTGGATGCGGTCGCCGCGGCCGCGCTGGAAGCCCCGCTGGAACGACGCGAAGGCGGCCCGCGCCTCCTCGGGCGAGCGGTCCCTGGCGCGTTCGGCGGCGGCCGCGTCGTGCTCGTCGGCGCCGTCCCGGAGCTGCGGGGCCAGGCTGGCCTGCCGTACGCGCCGGGGCAGCAGCCCGCCCGCCACCAGCGGCGCGGGGCCCTGCGGCCCGGCGGCCGGAACGGCGTCGGCGGCGGCCGGTGCGGCGGACGGCTCCGGGCCGTCGGCACGGCGGTGGCGGCCCGTGCCGGCCCCGTCGGGGTCGGGCACCAGGACGGGGCCGCCGGTGCGGCGGCGGGGCAGCCCGCCGGGTGTGCTGGCGGGCTCGGCCGCGGACGGCCGGGGGCCGCCGCCGACCCGGGCGGCACCGTGCGCGGGCCTGCCGTCGGCGGCGGGCGGGACCTCGGCGGGCCCGGCGGCGTGCCGGCCGGTCTCGGGTCGGGCGGTCCCGGGGCGGCCGGCCTCGGGGCGGGCCCCGGCCGTGCGGGCGGCGTCGGGGCGGGCGTCGGCCACGGGCTGGCCGGAGAACTGGTCGGCCATCACCTCGCTGGCGTCCGCGAGCAGCTCGCGCGGCACGAGCACGACGGCCGTGCTGCCGCCGTACGGCGAGGGCCGCATGTGCACCCGGATGCCGTGCCGGCGGGCGAGCCGGCTGACGACGAAGAGGCCGAGCCGGTCGGTGTCGGCGAGGTCGAACTCCTGCTCCACCGCGAGCCGCTCGTTGATCTCCTCCAGGGCGTGCTCGCTCAGGCCGAGGCCGCGGTCGTCGATCTCCAGGCAGAAGCCGTGCGCGACGACCTCGCCCTGCACCGTGACCTGGCTGTGCGGCGGGGAGAACACCGTCGCGTTCTCGACGAGTTCGGCGACGAGGTGGGTGACGTCCGCGACCGCGCTGCCGAGCAGGCCGGTGCCGGGGAAGGGCCGCACGATCACCCGGGCGTAGTCCTCGACCTCGCCGACCGCGGCGCGCACCACGTCGACCATCCGGACGGGCTTGCGCCAGGCCCGGCCGGGCGAGCCGCCGGAGAGGATGATGAGGCCCTCGGAGTGGCGCCGCATGCGGGTGGTGAGGTGGTCGAGGCGGAAGAGGTCCTCCAGCTCGGCCGGGTCCTCGGTGCGGCGCTCCATGGCGTCCAGCAGGGTCAGCTGGCGGTGCAGCAGCACCTGGCTGCGGCGGGCGAGGTTGACGAAGACCGCGGAGACGCCGCGCCGCAGCTCGGCCTGCTCGACGACGGCCTCGACGGCGACCCGCTGCACCTCGTGGAAGGCGCGGCCGACCTGGCCGATCTCGGCCGGGCCGAACTCCAGCTGCGGGGCCTCCGCCTCGACGTCGACCGGGTCGCCGCGGCGCAGCCGCAGCATCATGCCGGGCAGCCGGGTGCCGGAGAGCTCCTGCGCGGCGTTGCGCAGCGCGACGAGTTCGCGGACGTGCCCGCGGCCGATCCGGTACGAGATGAGCACCGACAGCACGACGGCGACGAGGCCGATGAGGCCGGCGATGCCGCCGCGCACGATCTGGTTGACGGCGTACGAGGTGGCGCGTTCGCCGATCCGGTCGGCGAGCCGGGTGTTGAGGTCGGCGAAGGAGGCGAGGGAGGGCTCGGCGGCTTCCTTCCAGGGGTCCTTGGTGCCCGCGTGCAGCGTGGCGACGCGGTCGGCGGCGCTGTCGAAGGTGGCCTCGGCGGCGTCGAGCACCATCCAGGCGTCGCTGCCGCGCAGGTCGGCGTAGTCGCGCTGGTCCTGCAGGTCGAGTTCGCCGACGTAGACGCGGAAGAGCGCCTGCTGGGCGTGCATGTTGTCGAGCGCGACCTGGATCTGCTGGGGGTAGGTGCTCCGGGAGAGCCGCAGCGCCTGCATGGCGGCGGCCTCGCGGGAGAGGTACTCGCGGGCCCGCACCAGCTCGTTGAGCAGGGTGGTCTGGCGGGGCAGCTGGCCGCTCTGCCGGCCGACGAAGGACGAGCGGAAGGGGAAGACCGCCTCGACGAGTCCGCTGTAGGAGGCGAGCTGGTGGTCCCAGCTGACGGCCTCGCGGCCGGCCTGGCTGCGGATGGCGGCGAGCTGGTCGGCGGCGGTGAGGATGTCCTGGTAGCGGACCCGCTGCTGCGCGTCGAGCTTGCCGGCGGCGGTGGAGTCGGTCAGGTAGCGGAGCTCGCGCAGGCTGCTGTCGGTGGCGGCCTGGGCGTGCTGGTAGGCGTCCTTGGCGGGCTGCGAGCCGGGTTCGGCGAGCCGGAGCACCGCGGTGCGGCGCTCCTCCTGGAGGTCCTGGGTGTAGTCGTCGACCGGCCGGACGAGTTCGCGGTAGGTGGTGCTGACGTCGAGCTGGCTCCAGACGTCGCCGGTGGTGATCAGGGTCGCGTAGACCCACAGCCCGGTGAGCGCCACGATGGGCACCATGAGCAGCGCGATGATCTTCGCGCGGATCGAGCTGCTGCGCAGACGCATGGGGTCCTCGGTCGGGATGGAGCCAGGCGCGGACGGGGTGCTTGCCGGGCGGGCGCAGTGCCTCCCGGGTCGGGCATGACGGCCCGGGCGGAGGGGCCGGGCCGACGGATCTGCGTGAGCCTACACCGCACTGACCACCCGTTCGAAGGGTCGCACCGATCGCCGACGGGCCCTGCCCGAATGATCCCGTATTGCTCTCCCGGCGGCGCCGCGCGGGTGTCACCGCGGGCGGCACACGGTGCCGATCCGCGCGCCGTCGCCGCAGGCTCTGGGCAGCGGACCGGGCGATCCGGTAGCTTCCCTGCCATCCGCCCGCGCGGCCGGGACGGACCGGCCGCCGGGGGGCACGGGGATCGGGGGCGGCGTGTGCGCGAGGTCAGCAGCCCGGCCCTGTCCGCCCCCGCCGCCGGCGGGCTGGCCGACTCGGTCTTCGACACCGCCGAGCACGACCCCGGCCTGATCCAGCTCTCGCGGCGCCACGACGGCGTCTGGCACCCGGTGACGGCGCTGCAGTTCCGCGACGAGGTGCTCGCCCTGGCCAAGGGCCTGCTGACGCGCGGCGTCCGCTACGGCGACCGGGTCGCCGTCATGTCGGGCACCTGTTACGAGTGGACGCTCTTCGACTACGCGCTCTGGGCGGTCGGCGCGATCCCCGTGCCGGTCTACCCGACGTCGGCGCCGGAGCAGGTCCGCTGGATCCTCGCGGAGACCCAGGCGGTGGCGTGCGTGGTGGAGCACGAGGACCACGCGATGACGGTCGGCGCGGTCTGCGACGCCCTGCCCGAGCTGACCGGCATCTGGCAGCTCGACCGGGACTGCGTGGAGAACCTGATGGAGGACGGCCGCGGCGTGCCCGACTCCCTCGTGCACCGCCAGCGCCTCGGCGTCACCGCCGACAGCGTCGCCACCGTCATCTACACCTCCGGCACCACGGGCCGCCCGAAGGGCTGCCTGCTCACCCACGGCAACTTCGCCGCCGAGGCGGACGGCCTCCTCGCCGGGTGGGGCGAGATCTTCCGCGACACCGGCGGGGTGCCGCCCGCCACCCTGGTCTTCCTGCCGCTCGCCCACGTGTACGGCCGCATGGTGCAGGTCGCGGCCGTCCGCGGCGGCATCCGGATCGGCCACCACGGCGAGCTCTCCACCGACAGCCTGCTGCCCGCGATCGCCTCCTTCCGCCCGACCTTCCTGCACGCGGTGCCGTACGTCTTCGAGAAGATCTACCAGCGCGCCCGGGAGCGGGCCGAGGAGGCCGGCAAGGCCGAACTCTTCGACCAGGCCGCCGAGACCGCGGTCGCCTGGGCCGCCGCGAAGGAACGCCGGGCGCTCGGCCACGGCTCCGGCCCGAGCCCGGCGCTGCGGGTGCGCCACACCGCGTACGACCGGCTGGTGTACCAGCGGCTGCGGGCGGTGCTCGGCGGGCGGGTGCGCAGCGTGATGTCCGGCGGGTCGACGCTGGGCCGCGAGCTCGGCCTCTTCTTCGCGGGCGCGGGCATGACCGTGTACGAGGGGTACGGCCTGACGGAGACGACCGCGGCGGTCACCGCGAACCCTCCCGGGAAGCCGAAGTTCGGCACGGTCGGCCGGCCGGTGCCGGGGGCGACGGTGGCGATCGGCGGGGACGGCGAGGTGTGGGTGCGCGGCGGCACCGTCTTCGCCGGCTACCTCAACCACCCGCGGTGCACCGAGGCCGCGCTCGTGAACGGCTGGCTCGCCACCGGCGACCTCGGGGCGCTCGACGAGGACGGCTACCTCACCATCACCGGCCGCAAGAAGGAGCTGATCGTCACCAGCAGCGGCAAGAACCTCGCCCCCGGCGCCCTGGAGGAGCGGGTGCGGGCGCACCCGCTCGTCGCCCAGTGCCTGGTGGTGGGCGACAACCGGCCGTACGTGGCGGCGCTGATCACGCTCGACCCCCTCGCCCTGACGCACTGGCTCAAGGTGCGCGGCCGCGCGCAGCTGGACATGTGGGGGGCGCTCGCCGACGCCGATCTGCACGGCGAGATCCAGCGGGCCGTCGCGGCGGCCAACACCGCGGTCTCCCGGGCGGAGTCGATCCGGGCGTTCCGGCTGCTGCCGAAGGAGTTCTCCGCGGAGGACGGCCTGCTGACGCCTTCGCTGAAGATGCGGCGCGGCGCGATCCTGGAGCACCACGCGGAGGACATCGAGGAGCTGTACACCCCCTGACGGCCCGCCGGACACCCGGAGGGGCATCCTGACGGCGGGTGCGCGGCGGACCGGCGTGCGCGCCTCTCCCGACACGCGGACGGGCCGCCCGGCGGGGTCTGCCGGACGGCCCGTCACCAGGGCGCGGTGGGGTGCGCCGTGGGGGGTGCGCCGTGGGGGGTGCGGATCAGGCGCCGGCGCTGAACGACGGCAGGTAACCGCCGGACTGTCCGGCCTTGTTGGGGTGGTAGCTCTCGTCGACGGGCACGGTGGTGCTGTTGAGCCACTGCGTGGCGGAGCCGCAGATCTCGTGCTCGGTGAAGACGCTGCGCACGTCCTTGAAGGTGAAGCCGGCGTTCGCCACGCGCTTGGCGATGACCGAGTCGATGGTGTCGGCGGCCCCGTTGATCGCGGCCCGCTTGGTGTCGCCGATGCCGAAGATGCAGCTCCCGCCGATCTTGTAGAGGTGCGGGTAACCGAGCACCACCACATGGGCGTTGGGGGCCTTGCTGCGGATGGCGTTGTAGACGGAGTCGAGCTGCCCCGGGAGGGTGTTGGTGGCGTAGGCCTTGGCCGCGGCGACGGCGCTGAGGCAGGAGCTCTCGGAGTTGAGCACGCACGTCTGCATGGTGCTCGCGAATCCCGCGTCGTTGCCGCCGATGGTGATGCTCACCAGGGTCGTGGTCGAACTCAACGCGGAGATCTGGTTGTTCAGAACGTCACCGGTCTTCGCGCCGGAACACGCGACGAAGGAGAACGAGGTGGGGGCGTTGGCATTCTTCCAGAGGGTCGGATAGGCGTTGTTGCTGCGCTTGCAGCTGCCGCTGTCGCTGGTGTAACTGCCGGCGCCCACACCGGCGGAGTACGAGTCGCCGAGGGCGACGTACCGGGCTCCGGCGGCCGACGCCTGGGTGGCGGTGACGAGGGTGGACAGCGAGAGCGCGAGGGTCGTGGCGGCAACGGCCAGGATTCTGACGCGAGGCATGGGGGGACCTCCGGGTGGGGGGGTGAAAGCGGTCCGGGAGGTGGGGTGACCCGGATCACACTTTGTTGATACCAGGCAGTAGCCTGAGTGGATAGTGCCCATGCCAAAGTTGTTGACGGAATGACAGGTACGGCACCGTCAGGCCTCCCGGGTGCCACCCGGAGGCCACGGGCGGGCCATCTGCGGACGCCGGGGGGAGACGCGGGCGACGGGGCGAAGGGGGCGGCGCGGACGCCGGGGCGTCAGACCGCCGGCCAGAGCGTGCAGCCCGCCCGCGGGAGCTCCTCGATCGTCTCGTCCGCCGCGGCGGGCACCCCCAGGTGCCGTACGGCCGCGGCCACCGCGGCCCGGGCCTGCCGCAGGCCCGGCGCACCCCAGCCGAGCAGCTCCACCGCGAGCCCCGGCGCGACCAGCAGCCGCCGGTAGTGCCGGCCCGACGCGGGGTCCGGGCGGGACTCCCCCACCCGCTGCAGCGCCGCCGCCATCCGCACCCGGGCGCACTCGTGCCCGCCGTTCGCGGAGCCCACCCGGTCGTAGAGGTACCCCAGGTAGTACGGGCGGCCGATCACCGCCTGCGCCTCCTCGCCCGCCTCCCGGGCCAGCGCCGCGCCCGGGTCGCCGGCGTCCTCCGGCTCCAGCGAGCCGCCGGGCAGGCTGACGACCCCGTCCTTGGGGTTCACCAGGGTCAGCACGCGGCCGTCCGGCGCGAACAGCCACCCCCACGACTGCTTCACCGGCAGCCCGGCCGGCACCGCGTCGCCGGGCAGCCACGGCCACCCGGCGCTGGGCCGGCGCCGTACGAGCCCGAGCAGCTCGGCGATCTCCGCGCTGTACTCGATGCGGTTCACGCGTCCCCTCCGGCGGTCCCGGGCCGACCGGCGCGCCGGGCGGCGGCCGGGAGCGGGTGCGGTGGCGCCGCCGCCCGCCGTTGACTGTTGATCTTCCCCGAACATCCGGTCGATGAACAGTCCTGGCGGCCGCCCGGGGCACCGCGCCGGACACCCGCCCCCGGCGTGCGCCCCCGCCGTCCCGTCCGGCCCTCCGCGGAACGGACCGTACCGGACGTCACCGACGGTCCACCGGGCATCACGGATCGGCACCGGCGCGTCCGGAGCGACCCACGGGATGTCGGTGACGCCCGTTATGGTCGGTGACCATGCGACTGCTGCATACCTCCGACTGGCACCTCGGCCGCTCCTTCCACCGGGAGAGCCTGCACGACGCCCAGCGCGCCTTCCTCGACCACCTGGTGACCGTCACCGAGGCCGAGCGCGTCGACGCCGTGCTGGTCGCGGGCGACGTCTACGACCGGGCGCTGCCCGGCCTGGAGGCGGTCGCGCTCTTCGACGACGTCCTCGTGCGGCTGGCCGGCCTCGGCGTGCCCGCCGTCTTCATCAGCGGCAACCACGACTCGGCCCGCCGGCTCGGCGTCGGCGCCCGCCTGATCGACCGCGCCGGCATCCACCTGCGCACCGACCCGGACGGCTGCGCCACGCCCGTGCTGCTCTCCGACCAGCACGGGCCGGTCGCCGTCTACGGCCTGCCCTACCTGGAGCCCGCCCTCGTCCGCGACCGCTTCGGGCTCGACCGCGGCGGCCACGACCGGGTGCTCGGCGCCGCCATGGACGCCGTCCGCGCCGACCTCGCCGGCCGGCCCGCCGGCACCCGCGCCGTGGTGCTCGCGCACGCCTTCGTCACCGGCGGCGAGCCCAGCGACAGCGAACGCGACATCACCGTCGGCGGCGTCGCGAGCGTGCCCGCCGGCGTCTTCGACGGCGTGCACTACGCCGCCCTCGGCCACCTCCACGGCAGCCAGCGCCTCGCCCCGCACCTGCGCTACAGCGGCTCCCCGCTCGCCTACTCCTTCTCCGAGTGGAAGCACCGCAAGAGCATGTGGCTGATCGACCTCGACGCCGACGGCGCGATCGCCGCCGAGCAGCGCGTCGACTGCCCGCAGCCCCGCGCCCTCGCCTGCCTGCGCGGCCGCCTCCACGACCTGCTCCACGACGACGGGCACGCCTGGGCCGAGGACCGCTGGGTGCAGGCCACCCTCACCGACCCCGGCCGGCCCGCCGACGCCATGGAGCAGCTGCGCCGCAGGTTCCCCCACACCCTGCAGCTGCTCTTCGAACCCGACGACGCCGCCACCGACGGCCTGCCCTCGTACGCGGCACGCGTCGGCGGCCGCACCGACCTGCAGGTCGCCGAGGGCTTCGTCCGGCACGTACGCCCCGGCAGCACGCTGACCGACGAGGAGCACGGCTGGCTCGCCGAGGGCTTCGAGAGCGTCCGCCGCGACACCGAGCACGCCCGGGAGGAGGCCCGATGAGGCTGCACCGGCTCACCCTCACCGCCTTCGGCCCGTTCGCCGGCACCGAGGAGGTCGACTTCGACACCCTCGCCGCCTCCGGGCTCTTCCTGCTGCGCGGCGCCACCGGCGCCGGCAAGAGCAGCGTGCTCGACGCCGTCTGCTACGCCGTGTACGGCGAGGTGCCCGGCGCCCGCAAGGGCAACCCGCTGCGCAGCGACCACGCCGCCCCCGGCCTGCTCACCGAGGTGCGCCTCGAACTCACCCTCGGCGGACGCCGCCTGGAGATCACCCGCAGCCCCGAGCAGCAGCGCCCCAAGCTGCGCGGCACCGGCTCCACCACCGAGAAGGCCCGGACGCTGCTGCGCGAGCGCGTGCCGGGCACCGACGGCGGGGCGCCCGGCTGGCGGGCGCTCAGCAGGTCGCACCAGGAGGCGGGCGAGGAGATCGGCCGGCTGATCGGCATGAGCCGGGAGCAGTTCTGCCAGGTCGTGCTGCTGCCGCAGGGCGACTTCGCCCGTTTCCTGCGGGCCGACACCAAGCAGCGCGCCGAGCTGCTCGGCCGGCTCTTCGACACCCGGCGCTTCGGCCAGGTCGAGCGGTGGCTCGCCGACCGGCGCACCCGGCAGGAAGCCGCCGTCCGCGAGGGCCGCCAGCGGCTCCGCGCCCTGGCCGCCCGGGCCGAGGAGGCCGCCGGCCCGGACGCCGAACCGCAGGACGCCTGGGTGCCCGCCGAGGACGGCTCCGCGGCGAGCGCCGCCGGGCTCGTCGACGGCGTGCTCGGCTGGGCCGCCGTGCTGCGCAGCGGCGCCGCCGAACAGGAGGCCGTGGCCGCCTCCGCGCTGACCGCCGCCCGCACCGCCCAGGCCGGGGCCGTGCAGCGCCGGCAGGAGGCCGGGCAGCTGGCCGACCGGCAGCGGCAGCACCGCGCCGCCGTCCGCCGGGCCGAGGAGCTCGGTCGGCAGGCGCAGGCCGTCGCCGGCGACCGCGGCCGGCTCGCCCGTGCGCAGGCCGCGCTGGGCGTCGAGTCGGCGCTGCGGCTGCACTCCGCCGCCGACCGGGCCCGCCGTGCGGCGCTCGACACCGAACAGGAGCGCCGTGCGGCCCTGCGGCGGTCCGCGGCGGCCGTCCTGCCGTCCCGTACCGGTTCGGGGGGAGGGCCGGGGCCGGCGGACGGCGACGCCCTGCTCCCCCGTCAGGCAGGCCCCGCGGAGCCGGCGGCGCTGCCCGCCGACGGCGACGCCGAGGCGCTCGCCGCGGCCGAGCGCCGGCTGCGCGCCGCGGGCGGCGGGCTGGCCGCGGCCCGCGACGCCGAACGCCGGCACGCCGAACTCGGCCGCGAGGCCGGGGAGCTCACGGCCCGGCAGGAGAAGGCCGAGCTGCTCGCCGAGGAGGCCCGGGAGTGGCTGGCCGACGTCGACGAGCGGCTCGCCGGCCTCCGCGCCGAGCAGACCGCCGCCGCCGCGGCCGCCGCACGGGTCGCCGTCCTCGACCTCGACCACGCCGCGCTGACCCGGCGGCACCGCGCCGCCGAGGAGCGGGACGACCTGACCGGCCGGATCGCCGCCACCGGGCAGCAGGTCCTGGACCTCGAACACCTCGCCCTCGACGCGCGGGCGCACAGCCTCGACCTCCAGGAGCGGCGACTGGCCGGCATGGCCGCCGAGCTCGCCGGCGGCCTGCTCGCCGGAGAGCCGTGCCGGGTCTGCGGCGCGGCCGAGCACCCCGCCCCGGCCGTCCCCGCGAGCGACCCGGTCACCGCCGGCGACCAGGAGCGGGCCGCCGCCGAACAGTCCGCCGCCGAACAGCGGCGGGACACCGCCCGCGGGGCGCTGGCCGCGCTCCGGACCGCCGAGGCCGCGGCGCGCGCCGTGGCCGGCGAGGAGCCGGCCGCCGCGCTGGCACGGGCCCTGGCGGCCGCCGCCGCCGAACGCGGGCACGCCGTGCGGGAGGCCGACGGGCTCGGCCGCATCGAGCAGCGGATCGAGCGGCTCACCGCCGAGCAGCACCTCCGCGAGGAGCAGCTGCGGACGGGCGGCGCGGACGCGGCCGGGTTCGCCGGCCGGCTCCACACGCTGGAGGGCGAGCGCGGCCAGCTGGCCGCGCTCGTCACGGCGGCCCGCGGCGACGCGCCGTCGGTGGCCGTGCGGGCGCGGCAGATCGAGGAGGCCGCCGGGGCGGTCGCGGCGGCCCTGGCCGCCGTACGGGCGTCGGCGCAGGCCGCGGAGCGGCTGGCCGAGGCGGAGGCCGAGGTCGCCCGCGCCACGGCCGAGGCCGGCTTCGACACCCCCGGGGCCGCGCAGGAGGCTGCGCTCCCGGCCGCCCGGCGGGAGGCGCTGGCGGTGCGGCTGGAGCAGCACGACCGGGCGTTCGCCGCCGTGGAGGCGGAGCTGGCGCGACCGGAGCTGGTCTCGGCGGCGGGCCTGCCGCCGGTCGACCCGGCCGGGCCGGAGGCCGAGCTGGACCGGGCGACGGAACGGCTCCAGCGGGCCGCTGCGGCGGCCGGCGCGGCCGAGGAGCGCCGCGCGGCGCTGCGGCGGATCGGCGCGGGGCTGGCCGGGCTGGCGTCCGAGCTGGCGCCCGCCCTGGCCGAGTACGGCCGGCTCGGCCGACTCTCCGCGCTGGTGTCCGGCACCCCCGGGGAGAACGCGCTGCGGATGCGCCTGGAGTCGTACGTGCTCGCGGCCCGGCTGGAGCAGGTGGCCGCGGCGGCCAGCACCCGGCTGGTGCGGATGTCCGGCGGGCGCTACACCCTGGTGCACAGCGACGGCCTGGTCTCCGGCACGAAGCGCTCCGGGCTCTCGCTGCGGGTGGTGGACGCCTGGACGGGCCGCGAGCGGGACACCGCGACGCTGTCGGGCGGGGAGAGCTTCTTCGCCTCGCTCGCGCTGGCGCTCGGGCTGGCCGACGTCGTGACCGACGAGGCCGGCGGCATGCCGCTCGACACCCTCTTCGTCGACGAGGGTTTCGGCAGCCTCGACGAGCAGACGCTGGAGGAGGTCATGGACGTCCTGGACGGGCTGCGCGAGCGCGACCGGGCGGTCGGCATCGTCAGCCACGTCGCGGACCTGCGCTCGCGGATCCCCGCGCAGCTGCTGGTCCACAAGCGGCGGCACGGGTCGACGCTGGCGCTCGCCTCCCGGGAGGACGCCTGACCGGTGCGGCCGACACGCCGGACGGCGTACGGGCCGCCTGAGGACGTGCGGGCGTGGCGGGGCGGGCGTGCCGGCGGGTGACGGCGGGGGCGGGTGACGGCGCGGGCTCAGCCCGAGCAGGCGATGCGCTGCGCCTGCTGCCAGGTGCAGACGGGGCAGAGCGTGCTGCCGACCCGGTCCTCCGGGTACTCGGTCGGCTCCCCGCACAGCACGCAGTCGGCGCGGGGGCCGGCGTCCGGGGCGGCCGGGGTCAGCCCTTCGGCCGCCGTGCCGGGGGCGGGTGCGAGCTCGCAGAGCCGGGTGTCCGGGTCGTCGTCCATGGTCTTCATCCTCCTGGCGGCGTTCCGCCGCGTCTCCGTGCCGTCGTCGCTGCACAGCGCCGGCCCGCCGCCGTTCATTCCGGCCCGCCGGCAGAACCGGGTGCGGCAGAACCGGGCCCGGCGGAACCCGCCGCCGTGGAACCGCCGCCGTCGGGCCGGGCTCAGCCGAGGAAGCTGAGCCGTACCGTGCGGCGCGGGTTGTCGACGTTGGTGTCGACGAGCACGATCGACTGCCAGATGCCGAGGGCGAGCCGGCCGCCGATCACGGGCAGGGTGGCGTGCGGTGCGACGAGGCCGGGCAGCACGTGGTCGCGGCCGTGCCCGGGGCTGCCGTGCCGGTGCCGGTAGCGGCCGTCGGCGGGGAGCAGGTCGCGCAGGACGGCGAGGAGGTCGTCGTCGCTGCCGGCGCCGGTCTCGATGACGGCGATGCCGGCGGTCGCGTGCGGCACGAAGACGTTGAAGAGGCCGTCGCGGCCGCCGGCCGCGGTGTCGAGGAAGGCCGTGCAGCGCTCGGTGATGTCGAGGGCGACCTCACCGGTGCCGGTGGCCGTCTCGAAGGTGAGCGTGTGGAAGGTGTCCGCCATGGTCACATCCTGACGCATCGCCGGCCCGCTGCCGTGCAGCCACCGCGGGAGCGCCCCGCGGACATGACGACGACCCGGCGGACTCGTGTCCGTCGGGTCGCACCGGCCGGGCGGCGTGCGCCCGGACGCTGCCCGGCTAGTGCCGGTTGCCGAACAGGCTCCGTCGGAGCCGGCGCAGCGGGGCGAGCAGCGAGACCCGGGCGGTACGCCGGGGCGCGGCCTGGGTGCCGGCCGCTCCGGTGCCGCGCGGCGTCAGCTCCCTTATGAGGCCGAGGGCCTCCGCCGTGTCGACCGTCGAGAGCGCGGGCGCGCCGAGCACGGCGAGGTGCCGCTCGATCCGGCGGCCGGTCGTACCGACTCCGCACTGGACCGCCGGCACGCGGGCCCGTACCCGCACTTGCATCTGTTCCATCAGTTTCCCACCCCTACGAGGCGCCAGGGCCGTGAGGCGAAGACTATCCGTGAGGGACGGCCTTCGCGCAACCGTCCTGGTGTTCTGCCACCGTATCGCGCGAACGGAACTGACACTTCACCAGATACCGGTGGCATCGGTCACGACTGGGCATCGATCGGACCTGCTCCGGCCCGGTGCGGGGCGGGCCCGCGGGACGGCAAACCCGCCGGTGGCAGCAGGCGGGGGTGCGGGTCCGCGTACGGCGGTGCGGCCCCGGCGCGCGGACGGGGCGGGGGCGCTCCCGGGGCGGGCCGACGCGAACAGCGGCGGGCGGGGGCGGGCCGGGACGGCCCCGGACGGCGGTCGGCGATCGGGAGGACCGAACGGGAACGGGTGACGCGGCGGGCGGCGGGGTCACCGGTGCGGGTGAGAGTGCGCCCGCGGGACGGTGCCGCCCGGTCCGGCGGTGGGAGCATCGGATCAAGGTCGCGGGGCGCTGACCGGGGGCTTGGTGCCGACGGTGCGGCGGTCACCCTCCGCGGCCGATCATGACGGGAGCGTTTCTTCAGAACTTGAACGCGCCGAGGGGATTGACGTGGCGGAAACCTACAAGCAATATTTCCCCAGACAAGGAATCCCGGGCCACCCCCCGGGAGACCCTGTCGAATGAGTTCGACTGATGAAGCTTCCGACACCTCCGTGAGTCACTGTCCGGCCGTCTCGACGCTGCGGCGGCCCGACTCAGGTGCGGTGTACGGACCGGCGGCCGGCCGTTGAGGGTCGGCTGGGCCGCCAACCGGACTGCCGGTGCCGCCGCTCGCACGGCGCGGCACCGGCGGTCGCGTTTCCGGGGCCGTCCACGCCCCGCGACCGGTGCGGCACCGCCCCGCACTCCCGCCCCGCCCGTCCCGGCCCCCGGACGCCGGACCGGGCCCGCGATCACCGCAGGGAACGTCTGACCTGCGACAGCACCCGGCAGCGATCAATCCCGGACATATTTCGACACCCCTGGGATCACTTTTGGTCAACCGGCCGTCCACATCCGCTCGCTAGAGTGAGCTGTAGCGGGCGAGCATCCGCCGACCCACCGTCTTCGCGGAGTGAACGAGCGTGAGCCCCCTCCTCAGCATTGTCCTGCCGGTCCATGGAGTGGAACGCTTCCTCCCCGCATGCCTGGACTCGCTCCGGGCCGAGGCCGCCCCCGGCACGGTCGAGATCATCGCCGTCGACGACCTCTCCCCCGACGGGTGCCCCGCCCTCCTCGACGCGCACGCCGCCCGGGACGGGCGGATGCGCGTCCTCCACCTCACCGAGAACCAGGGACTCGGCGGCGCCCGCGCGGCCGGCCTGGCCGAGGCCGCCGGCACCTACGTCTGGTTCGTCGACAGCGACGACTGGCTGCCCGACGGCGCCCTGGACGCCGTCCTCGCCGAGCTCGCCCGCGAGGAGGAGCGCGCCCGGGCGGGCGAGCACCCCGCGGACGTCCTCCTCACCGACTTCAGCCACGCCTACGCCGACGGCGGCACCGAGCCCAACCCCTGGCACCGGGTGCTCGCCACCCCCGCCCTCGCCGCCGGCTGCACCGCGGCCGACCAGCCCGGCCTGCTGCGCGCCGTCATGGCGGTGTGGAACAAGATCGTGCGCCGCACCTTCCTGCTCGACCTCGGCGTCTCCTTCGGCCGCGGCTACTACGAGGACATCTCCGTCACCTACCCGGCCCTCCTCGCCGCCCGCCGCCTGCGCTTCCTCGACCGCTCCTGCTACACCTACCGGCGCGGCCGCCCCGGCGCGATCACCAGCACCGCCTCCGCCCGGCACGCCGACGCCTTCGCCCAGTACGACGCGATCTTCGCCTTCCTCGACCGCCGCGACGACCCGCTGCGCCCGCTCGTCTTCGAGCGGACCGTCCGCCAGGCGCTCACCGTGTACGACACCCCCGGGCTGGTGCCGGCCGACCTGCGCGCCGACTTCTTCCGCCGGATCACCGACCACATCGCCCGGCACCGCCCGGACGGCCACCACTTCCCGCGCGGCCCCCGCGGCGTGCCGTACCGGCTCGCCGCGCGCGGCGCCCGGCGCCCGTACGACGAGCTGCGCCGCACCAGGGGGCTGCCCCGGGCCGCCCGCGAGGGCACCCTGGCCCTCGCGCCGACCGTGCGGCGGGCGGTCCGCGGCGGCGCCCGCTTCACCGCCTACAACGCCTTCCGCCGGCTGCCGCTCGACGAGCACCTCGCGGTCTACGCCGCCTACTGGCACCGCGGCTACGCCTGCAACCCCGCGGCGATCTACGAGAAGGCCCGCGAGCTCGCACCGCAGATCCGCGGGGTGTGGGTGGTGGAGACCCGCGCGCAGGCCGCCGTCCTGCCCGCCGGGGTGCCGTACGTGCTGCTCAACTCGCCCGCCTACCTGCGGGCGACGGCCACCGCCAAGTACTTCGTCAACAACGTCAACTTCCCGCACACGATGGTCAAGCGGCCCGGCTCCGTGCACGTGCAGACCCAGCACGGCACCCCGCTGAAGTCGATGGGCATGGACCTGCGGGCGCACCCGGTCGCCGCGGACGGCATGGACTTCGACCGGCTGCGGGAGGCCGTCGCCCGCTGGGACTACCTGGTCTCCCCCAACCCGCACACCAGCGAGCACTTCTCGCGGGCCTTCCCCGGCCGCTACGAGCTGCTGGAGACCGGATACCCGCGCAACGACCGGCTGGCGCTGGCCACCCCCGCGGCGTGCGCGGCCGTCCGGGAGGCCCTCGGCATCGCGGAGGGGCAGCGCACCGTGCTGTACGCCCCGACGCACCGCGAGGCCCGCGGCGGCTACCTGCCCCTGCTCGACCTGCCCGCGCTGGCCCGTCTCCTGGGCCCGGGCCACACCCTGCTCGTCCGCACGCACTACTTCCACAGCGGCGGCCCCGGGGCCCTCGCCACCGGCCCGGACGCCGCCCGGATCGTCGACGTGTCCGCCCACCCCGTGGTGGAGGACCTCTACCTGGCGGCCGACGCCCTGCTCACGGACTACTCCTCGGTCATGTTCGACTACGCGGTGCTGGACCGGCCGATCACCGTCTTCGCCCCGGACTGGGAGGAGTACCGCGCCGTCCGCGGCGCCTACTTCGACCTCCTCGCCGAGGCGCCCGGGCCGGTCGCCACCACCACCCCCGCCGCCGCCGAGGCCCTTCTCTCCGGAGACCCCCGCCCCGACCTGCGGGCCGTCTTCCGCGCCCGGTTCTGCCCCTGGGACGACGGGCGCGCCGCGGAGCGGGTCGTCCGCGCGGTCTTCCCGACCGGATCCCCCGCCGGGGAGCAGAGCCCGCGGGTGCTGACGGCCTGACCCGCCGCCCTCCCGACCCCCGCCGCACGGCGCCGGCATGACGCACCGTCGACCCCGGCCGCTCTGCTCCGGAGTCGCCCCTGCGCGCAGCGTGACGAGGATCGCACCCGCCGACCGGCCCGGAGGAGTGGACGCCCGCGGGGGTGCATGTCGTAACCTGCGAGCTGACCGCGGGCCGTCCGGCCCGGACACGCAGGCCGGCCAGGGAGGGCCCATGCTCAACCTCATCACGAAGTTCGTGCTCAAGCCGCTCGCGAAGGCCGTCTACCGGCCGGTCGTCGAGGGTCTGGAGCACGTGCCTCGCAAGGGTGGGGTGATCCTGGCCAGCAACCACCTGTCCTTCGTCGACAGCGTGATCATCCCGCTGACGGCGCCGCGCCAGGTGTTCTTCCTGGCGAAGGCCGAGTACTTCACCGGCACGGGGATCAAGGGGGCGATCTCCCGCGCCTTCTTCACCTCCGCGATCAACGCGGTGCCGGTCGAGCGCGGCGACTACCGCTCGGCCGCGGCGTCGCTGGAGCAGGCGCTGGGCATCCTGAACGACGGCAACGCGTTCGGCATCTACCCGGAGGGCACCCGCTCGCTGGACGGCCGCCTGTACCGCGGCAAGACCGGTGTGGCCTGGCTGGCGCTGACCGCGGGCGTGCCGGTGGTGCCGGTCGCGCTGGAGGGTCCGCAGGAGATCCTGCCGGTCGGCCGGCGCATCCCGCGCGTGCGCCGGGTGACCGTGCGCTTCGGCGCACCGCTGCACTTCACCGAGCTGCACGGGCAGGCCCGTTCGGCCCGGGCCCGCCGCCAGGTCACCGACGAGGTGATGGCGGCGATCCACGAGCTCTCCGGCCAGGAGCTGGCCGAGTCCTACAACGAGACGCCGAAGGCCGCCTGAGGCTCCGCCCTCCGCCGACAGGAAGGCCGCCGGGGAGGCCCGACCGGGCCGGCCCACTACCGGCCCGCTACCGGCCCGCACCCCCATGCGCGGGCTCGCTTCCGCGTGCGGGCTCCCCGTCGGCCCCGGCCGGCGTGGCGCCGGGCCGGGCGGCGGGTGCGGTCCGCCACTGGGCCGCCACCAGGGCGCCGAGCACGAGGACGCCTCCGGCCGCCTGGGCCGCCGTCAGCCCCTGCCCCAGCGCCAGCAGGCCGACGGCGGTGGCCACCACCGGGCTGAGCAGGCCGAGGAAGGTGACGTCGGTCGGCGGGAGGGCGCGGATGCCGCGGAACCAGAGGGTGTAGGCGAGGGCGGCGCCGACCACGGAGAGCCAGGCGTAGCCGAGCAGGTTGCCCGCGGTCAGCACCGCGGGCGGCGGCCCTTCGACGAGCAGGGCGACGGGCAGCAGCACCAGGCCGCCGGCCACGAGCTGCCAGCCGGTGGTGGCGAGCACCGGCGCGGACGGGGTCCAGCGCTTGCTGAGCACCACGCCGGTCGCCATCACGGCCGCGCTGCCCAGGGCGGCGGCGAGGCCGACGGCGTCCAGGCGGGCGGTGGACCGCAGCACCAGCAGGCCGACGCCCAGCACGCCGGCGAGGCCCGCGAGGAGGGTGCGCCGGGTCGGGCGGATGCCCAGCAGCCCGGCGGAGAGCAGGGCGGCGAGGAGTGGCTGCAGGGCCCCGACGGTGGCGGCCACGCCGCCCGGCAGGCGGTAGGCGGCGACGAAGAGCAGGGCGAGGAAGATGCCGATGTTGAGGGTGCCGAGGACGAGGGAGCGCCACCACCACGCGCCCGCGGGCAGTCGCCGGGTGGCCGCGACGAGCAGCAGCCCGGCGGGCAGGGCGCGCACCACGGCGGCGAGCAGCGGCCGGCCCGGGGGCAGGAACTCGGTGGTGACGTAGTAGGTGGTGCCCCAGACGCTCGGCGCCAGGGCGGTCAGCAGCAGGGTCGCAGGCCGATTTCTTAGCACTAAGATAAATTATCTCAGCACTAAGAGATTGGCTACCCTGACGCCATGACCGATGCCGGGCCCCCCAGTGACCACGTCGATCTCGTGCTGGCCCAGTGGGCCCGGCAGCGCCCCGACCTGGACGTCTCGCCGATGGCGGTGATCGGACGGCTCCGCCGGCTCACCCGCCTGCTGGACACCGAGCTGCGCCGCACCTTCGCCGAGCACGGCCTCGACACCGCCTCCTTCGACATGCTCGCCACGCTGCGCCGCAGCGACCCCCCGCACCGGCTCACCCCGGCCCGGCTCATGCAGACCTCGATGGTCACCTCGGGCGCCGTCAGCCAGCGCCTGGACCGCCTGGAGGCCGCCGGCCTGGTCGCCCGCACCCGCAGCACCGACGACGCCCGCGTGGTGCACGTCGCCCTCACCGCCCGGGGGCGCGAGCTGATCGACCGGGCGCTGCCCGACCACGTCGCCAACGAGCACCGCCTGCTCGCCGCCCTCGGCGCCGACGACCGCGCCGCGCTGGCCGGCACGCTGCGCACCCTGCTGCTCTCGCTCGGGGACGACGCCCCGGAGGAGCCCCGGCCGGACCGGGGCGGGCCGGACCGGGGCTAGCCGGTCCCGGCCTCCCGGCGCAGCAGGGCCGCGTAGCGGCCGCCGCGGTCGAGCAGTTCCTCGTGGGTGCCGAGCTCGACGACCTCGCCCCGGTCGAGCACGGCGATCTGGTCGGCGTGCCGCACGGTGGAGAGCCGGTGCGCGATGGTGATGGTGGTGCGGCCCGCGGCGAGGGCGTCGATCGCCTGCTGCACGGCGGCCTCGGTGCGGTTGTCGAGGGCACTGGTGGCCTCGTCGAGGATCAGCACGGGCGGGTTTCGCAGGATCGTGCGGGCGATGGCGAGCCGCTGCTTCTCGCCGCCGGAGAAGCGGTAGCCCCGCTCGCCGACCACGGTGTCGTAGCCGTCGGGCAGGTCGGCGATCATCGTGTGGATCTGGGCCGCGCGGGCGGCCGCGACGAGCTCCTCGCCGGTGGCGTCGGGCTTGGCGAAGCGCAGGTTGTCGGCGACGGAGGCGTGGAAGAGGTACGTCTCCTGGGAGACCACGCCGACCGCGCGCGCCAGGGTCTCGAAGGAGAGGTCGCGCACGTCGGTGCCGTCGATGCAGACCCGGCCGCCGGTGACGTCGTAGAGCCGCGGCACCAGGTAGCTGAGCGTCGTCTTGCCGGAGCCGGTCTCGCCGACGACGGCGAGCGAGCTGCCCGCGGGCACCTTGAGGTCGACGCCGCCGAGGGTCGGCCGCTCCTGGTCGCCCTGGTAGGCGAACTCGACGCCCTCGAAGGTGACGTCGCCGCGCACCTCGGCGAGCCGCACGGGCCGGGCCGGCTCGGCGGTCTCGACGGGCAGGTCGAGGTACTCGAAGATGCGCTGGAAGAGCGCGAGCGAGACCTGCACCTGGACGCCGGTGGAGAGCAGGCTGACGGTCGGGCGGAAGAGGCCCTGCTGGAGGGAGACGAAGGCGACGAGGGTGCCGACGGAGACGATCGGCGCGCCGCCCGCGGCGGCCAGGCCGGCGGCCCAGTAGATCAGTGCGGGCATGGCCGCCATGACGATCTGGATGGTCGACATGCGCCAGCGGCCGGCCATGTTGACCCGGACCTCCAGCTCGGCGAGCTCGTCGGACTGCTGGGTGAACTCGCGGGAGAGCGAGTCGGAGCGGCCCATGGTGCGGCCGAGGAGGATGCCGCTGACGGAGAGCGACTCCTGGACGGCGGAGCTCATGGCGGCGAGCTTGCGCTGCCGCTCGGTGGTGATCTTCTTGCGCTCGCTGCCGACCCGGCGGCTGATCCAGACGAACAGCGGGAGCAGCAGCAGGGAGATCACGGTGAGCCGCCAGTCGAGGGCGAGCATGGCGACGACCGTGGCGATGACGCCGGTGAGGTTGGAGACCAGCGAGGTGGCCGTCATGGTGACGGTCGACTGCATGCCGCCGATGTCGTTGGCGATGCGCGACTGCACCTCGCCGGTGCGGGTGCGGGTGAAGAAGGCCAGCGACATCCGCTGGAGGTGGCTGTAGACGGAGGTGCGCAGGTCGTGCATGACGCGCTGGCCGACGACGGTGGATATGAGGGTCTGCAGCACGTTGAAGATGCTGTTGACGACCGCGGCCGCGATCATGCCGAGCGCGAGCACGGTGAGCAGGCCGGTGCGGCCCTGCGGGATCGCGGTGTCGAGCACGGCGCGCAGCAGGAACGGCGTGATCACCGAGACCACGGCGGAGGCCGCGACGAGCAGGCCGACGATCGCCAGCCGCCCGGTGTAGGGGCGGAACAGGGCGAGGATGCGGCGGATCTGCGCGGGCGGGCCGGGTTCGGCGGCGTCGCGTTCGGGAGGGGTCCAGTCGATCCGGTCGAGCTTCAAGGGCGGCCTCCGGGGTCGGGGCGGGCGGGGCGGCCTGCTGAGTGGAGTAGGGCTCACTTTTAGCGGAACTAATAGTGAGCCATGCTCTATTCCCGTGGGCCGCCCGGCCGCACCGTCCCCAGTCTCCCGCTCAGTCGGTCCCGTAGCTGCGCCCGGCCTTCGAGGAGACCGCACCCATCCGGCCGCTCGGCAGCAGTCGGGCGAGGGCCACGGCGGCCTTGTAGCGCTTGCCCGGCACCGAGAGCGTGCGGCCGCGGGCCAGGTCGCGCAGCGAGTCGTCGACCACCCGGTCGGCGGTCAGCCAGCCCCACGACGGGATGTTCGAGGTGCCCATGCCGGCGCGCTGGTGGAACTCCGTCCGGGTGAAGCCGGGGCACAGCGCCTGCAGCCGCACCCCGGTGCCGCCGAGGTCGCGGGCGATGCCCTGGGTGAAGCTCACCACCCACGCCTTGCTCGCGCCGTACGTGCCGCGCGGCAGGAAGGCGGCGACCGACGCGACGTTGACGACGGCGCCGCGGCCGCGCTCGCGCATGCCGGGCAGGGCGGCGGCGGTCGTCCGCAGGATCGCCTCGACGTGCACCTTGACCATGTCGAGCTCGGCCTGCAGCGGCACGTCGAGGA
The DNA here is from genome assembly GCF_045862635.1 of Kitasatospora sp. NE20-6. Classification (NCBI taxonomy): domain Bacteria; kingdom Bacillati; phylum Actinomycetota; class Actinomycetes; order Kitasatosporales; family Streptomycetaceae; genus Kitasatospora; species Kitasatospora sp. NE20-6. The sequence continues at coordinate 348,540 of NZ_BPRL01000003.1, read as the reverse complement.
AGGCGCCCTTGTTCCCGAAGCCCGCGTTGTTGACCAGGATGTCCACCGGGTGGTCGCCGGAGCGCAGCCGCTCCTCGACGGCGGCGATCCCGGCCTCGGTGGCCAGGTCGGCGGTGAGCGTGGCGACCTGCACCCCGAAGCGCTTCGCGAGGTCGGCGGCGGCCGCGTCCAGCCGCTCGGTGTCGCGGGCGACCAGCACGAGGTCGCGGCCGTCGCGGGCGAGGCGGCGGGCGAAGGCGGCGCCGATGCCGGCGGTGGCGCCGGTGATGAGAGCAGTGGTCATGCGCCGACCGTACCGATCCGGGCGGCCCGCGCGCACGGGCGCCGCCCGCCCGGGAGCGGTTCCCGGACGGGCGGCGGCGGGGTCGTAGCGCGCGGTCAGGCGCGGTAGGAGGCCCAGGAGTTCGTCATGCGGGTCACCTGGCCCGCGGTGAACTGGTACATGCAGGAGTCGTACGTGTAGTCCATGAAGTTGTGGATCGGGTCGACGCCGGCCTTGGTGGTGCAGGTGTCGCGGCCGGTCGGGCAGGCGTAGGCGGCGCTCTTCTCGGCCGGGGTGTCCGACACGTAGTCACCGTTGCCGTTGCAGCCGCCCTGGAAGGTGTGGTAGAGCCCCAGCCAGTGGCCGACCTCGTGGGTGGCGGTGTCGCCCTCGTTGTAGTTGGTGGCGGAGCCGCCGGGCACCGAGGTGTCCAGCATGACGACGCCGTCGTCGGTCGGGGCGGAGGAGTACGAGCTCGGGAAGGTCGCCCAGCCGAGCAGGCCGTCGCCGAGGCTCGCGGTGTAGAGGTTCAGCGCGTTGGCGCCGCCCTTGCGCAGGGCGGACTTCATCGCGCTCTCCGCCGAGGAGCCCGGGGTGATGCCGTTGTACCAGGCGGCCTTGTCGGTGTAGTCGGTGCCGGCCAGCGAGAAGGTGAACGGGGTGGCGACGTTGCCGGTGCCCTGGCCGCCGTACGCGGCGTTCAGCACGGCGATCTGGTTGGCGATGGTGGCGGCGGAGAGCTTGCCGGTGGTGCCGGAGTGCACGACGTGCACGTAGACGGGGATGCTCGTCGCCGCGAGGGCGGAGTCGGCCAGCAGCTGGGAGCCCTGGGCGGACTTCGCCAGCTTCGCGACCTTCGCCTTGAGGTCGGCGTCCATCGCCTGGGCCTGGGCGTCGGTGACGGCGTTCGGCTCGTGGGCCGAGGAGCCGGTGCCGCGGCGGGCACCGGCGTCCTGGCCGGAGTCCGTCGTACACGCCGACGCGGACGGCGCGCCGAGCACGGCGGAGGAGGCGGGCAGGGCGAGTTGACCGACCGACAGGACGCCGGCGAGGGCGGCCGCGGCGAGCAGGCGGTTGCCCCGCAGGACGGCCAGGGCAGGGCTGAGGACACGGGCAGAACGGCGCATCTGCTCTCCCGGAGAGGGTGTGGGGGGACGGCGGCCGTGGGTGCCGCCGAGCAGAGGCTACGCATTCCCGCCGTGCACGCGTCAGATGCGTTCAGGCCGCGAAATACTACGGACAAATCACTCAAATGCCGGAGGTTTACCGGTGATCGGTCCATCCAGGGGGAGCTTTTACCTCCCCGCAACACCAGCCCCGTGGCCGGAAACCGCCAGACCGGGGTGGCGAAGTCCGCCACCCCGGTCGAAGACTGACGGCTATTCGGCCCCCGGGTCCACCGGACGCGCCGCCGGTTCACCCGTCCGGGCGACCCCGGCGCCCGCCCCCGACACCGCCGCGTCGGCCGCCCCGCCGGCCCCCACCGGGCGCAGGCGCTCCCCCGCCGTCGCCCTCAGCTGCGGCTCCAGCCGGGCCATGTCGCGGCGTCCGCCGAGGGCGATCACCGACGGCACCAGCCAGCGGATCGGCTGCATGCCGCGCAGCCAGGCCTGCGCGTACACGTGGGCCGAACGCCGGGCGATCCCCGCGACCAGCCGGTCGACGGCCGGACCCAGCGGGTACGTCTTGTTGGCCGGCCACGGCAGCCGGGACCGCATCTGCTTGAGCACGGCGTCCTGGTCGGCCCCGCGCACCATGTCGGTGTCGGTCCAGCTGAGGTAGCCGACCCCCACCCTGACGCCCTGATGGGCGACCTCGGCGCGCAGCGCGTGCGCGAACGCCTCCACGCCGGACTTGCTGGCGCAGTACGCGGACATCAGCGGGGCCGGGGTGAGCGCGGCGAGCGAGGCGATCTGCAGCAGGTAGCCGCGGCTCTCGGTCAGCGCGGGCAGGAACGCCCGCGCGGTGGCGACGCCGCCCAGCAGGTTGACCTCGATCACCCGGGTGAACGCCCGGTGGTCGCTGTCGAGCAGCGGGCCGCCGATGGCGATGCCCGCGTTGGCGACGACGGTGTCGATCCGGCCGTACCGGTCCTGGATCTGCCGGGCGACCGCGGTCAGCGCGTCCAGGTCGGTGACGTCGGCCTCCCACGCGGAGGCGTCCGGGCCGCACGTGGCGGCCACCGCCTTGAGCTCGGCCGGCTCCAGGCCGACCAGGGCGACCTTCGCGCCCTGCGCGGAGAGCCGGCGGGCCATCAGGGCGCCGATGCCGCGGGCGGCTCCGGTCACCACCACGACCTGGGAGGACAGGGGCGGGTTCATGCGGTGCGGCTCCTCTCGTTCTCGGTGGACGGCGCGCCCTCGGCGGCGGCCCCGACGATCCGGCGGATCTCGGCGGCCACCTCGTCGGGCCGCTCGACCGGCGACATGTGACCCACCCCGGGCAGCTCCAGCAGGCCGCGGAGGTCCGGCAGCGCGGCGGCGATCCGGCGGGCGTGCACCGGCGGGGTCAGCCGGTCGGCGGTGCCGACGACGACGGCGGTCGGCACGGCGATCCGCGCCAGACCCTCCGTCACGTCCAGCGTGCCGAGCACCTTCGCCCAGCCGTGCCGCACGGCCGTCGGGCAGGCGTGCACCACCAGGGCGCACGCCTGCACCTGCGCCGCCGGGGTGCGCGGGCCCATGGTGGCGTACTTGAGCAGGGCGCGGCTGACCGCGTTGACCCGGCCCAGCGGCAGGCGCGACTCCAGGACGAGGCGGTGCAGCGCCCGGCGCAGCCCGGCGGGGCGGACGCCCGCCGGCACCACCAGCAGTTCGGCGACGAGGTCGGCCGGACCGGTGCTGATCAGGACGGCGCCCGCGGTGCGCGCCGCGACCCCGGCACGACCCGCGGCGGCCATGATCGTCATGCCGCCCATGCTGTGCCCGGCGAGCACGGCCCGCCCGCCGGCCGGCACGACCGCGGACAGCACCGCCTCCAGGTCGTCGGCCAGCTGCCGGGTGCCGTACCCGGCGGGGCCGGACGGCCGGTCGCTGCGTCCGTGGCCGCGCTGGTCGTAGGCGATCACCCGGTGGTCGGCGGCCAGCCGGTGGACGACCGGCGCCCAGAACGGCGTGGAGCACGTCCAGCCGTGCGCGAGCACGACGACCGGGGCGCCGGCGGGGCCGTACTCCTCGACGTTCAGGCCGGTGCCGTCGGCCGAGACCACCCGGTGCACGGCGGCCGGGTCGGGGAGGACGAAGTCGCGGTCGATCATGCCGGCACCCCCTCGGCCACCGGGGCGGTGCGCTTGATCAGCTCGTACTCGCCGAGGTCGACCCGGCGGGTGGCGCGGCGGAAGGCGGTGGTCGAGCCCGGCCAGAGCACGGTGTTGCGGCCGCCGTCGTCGAGGTACCAGCTGGTGCAGCCGCCGGTCGTCCAGACGGTGCGTGACATCTTCTGCTGGAGTTCGAGGTTCCAGTGGCGCTGGGCGCGGGCGGTGGGCTGCATCGCGGTGGCGCCGACGGAGTCGAGCGCCCCGAGGGCGTCGACCAGGTAGTTCAGCTGCGACTCGATCATGAGGATCATCGAGCTGTTGCCGAGCCCGGTGTTGGGGCCGATCACGAAGAAGAGGTTGGGGAAGCCGTGCACGGTGGAGCCGCGCAGCGCCTCCATGCCGTCCTTCCACTCCTCCGCCAGGCACCGGCCGCCGACGCCGAAGACCCGCTGGGCGATCGGCATGTCGGTGACGTGGAAGCCGGTGCCGAGGACGATCGCGTCGGCCTCGTGCTCGCTGCCGTCGGCGCCGACCAGGGTGGAGCCGCGCACCTCGGCGAGGCCCCCGGGGACGACCTCGGCGTTGGACGCCGCGAGCGCCGGGTAGTAGGTGTTGCTGAGCAGGATGCGCTTGCAGCCGATCCGATAGTCCGGGGTGAGGCGGGCGCGCAGCTGCGGGTCCTTCACGCCGCGGGCGATGTGCCGCTCGGCGATCCGCTGCACCAGCCTGAGCAGGCCGGGCCGGCGCACGAAGGCGTCGACCTGGAGCTCGCGCAGCGCGAAGAGGGCGCCGCGGCGCAGCGCGCCGGTCGGCGGGAGCGCGCCGTGCAGCCACTTCTCCGGGCCGGTGATCTCGCGGTCGCGCCGCGGCATGACCCAGGCGGGGGTGCGCTGGAAGACGGTGAGCCGGCCGACCTTCGGCTGGATGGCCGGGATGATCTGCGCGGCGGAGGCGCCGGTGCCGATGACGGCGACGCGCTTGCCGGTGAGGTCGTAGTCGTGGTCCCAGCGGGAGGAGTGGAAGACCCTGCCGGGGAAGTCCGCGAGGCCCGGGATGCCGGGGATCTGCGGGTCGGCGAGCGGGCCGGCGGCGGAGACGACCGCGTCGGCCGTCCAGGTGCCGGCGGCGGTGGTGAGGCGCCAGCGGGCCGGGCCCTCCTCCCAGCGGGCCTCGGTGACCTCGGCGCCGAAGCGCAGGTGCGGGCGGAGGCCGAAGGTGTCGGTGACCTTCTCCAGGTAGGCGCGGATGTCGGGCTGGCCGGAGAAGCTCCGGGGCCACTCCGGGTTCGGCGCGAAGGAGAAGGAGTAGAGGTGCGAGGGCACGTCGCAGGCGCAGCCGGGGTAGCTGTTGTCGCGCCAGGTGCCGCCGACGGAGGCGGCGCGCTCCAGGATGACGAAGTCGGTGATGCCGGCCCGGCGGAGGCGGACGCCGGCGCCCAGGCCGCCGAAGCCGGAGCCGATCACGGCGACCCGGACGTGCGGCACGGCTGCCGGGTCGGCGGCGGGGCCGGGGGACTGCTTGCTGCGCGATGCCATGCGGCGGCTCCAGGGCGAGGGTGGGGCATGAGAGGGGCATGCACGACCGGTCGAACCATGCCAGTAATCACTGGCACGATTGGAGGGTAGTCGCTGCCGTGCATTCCGGGAAGACGCCGGACGGGTCCGGTTCACCCGGTCGCCGCCCTATGCTGAGCCGCGTGGCGGAGATCACCAGCAGCACCGGGCAGCCCCGCGAGTACCGCGTCGAGGAACTCGCCGAGGCCGCCGGCATCACCACGCGCACCCTGCGCTTCTACCGGGAGCGCAAGCTCCTCCAGCCACCCCGCAAGGAGGGCCGCATCGCCTGGTACGGCGAGCACCACCTCGCCCGGCTGCGCGTGATCGGCGAGCTCCTCGACCGCGGACACACCCTGGGCGGCATCGCCGAGCTCATCGGCGCCGGCGAGAGCGGCCGCGACGTCGCCGACCTCATCGGACTGCGCGACGAGATCGCCGCCCCCTGGTCGGACGAGACTCCCGTGCGCCTCGGCTGGGACGAACTCGTCGCCGCCTTCGGCGACCAGCTCACCCCGGAGAACACCGCCGAGACCATCGCCCAGGGCTACATCACCCTCGACGAGGACGGCATCACCCACATCAGCCGCCGCCTGATGGACGCCACCCTCGCCCTCGTCGCCGAGGGCGTGCCGCTGGCCGCCGTGCTCGCCGCCAGCCGCAAGGCCCAGCAGCACCTCGACGCCGTCGCCGAGGCGTTCACCGACCTCGCCCGCGACCACCTGCTCGGCGGCCTCGCCCACGTCGACGACCTGACCCCCGCCGAGGCCGCCGGCCTCACCGAGCGGATCCGCCGCGTCCGCCCGCTCGCCCGCGCCACCGCCGACGCCCAGTTCTCGCTCGCCATGGACCGCAAGGTGCGGGCCGCGTACGAACGCCTGCTCACCCAGGAGTGAAGCCGGGCGCCGACCGGGCGCCGACAGCGGTCGGCGCTGCCCCCGGCCGGGCCGGTTCCGCCGCCGCGGAAAACCCGGTCGGCCGCGGGGCGCGCCGCCGGTAACCTGCGCGCCATGGAGCAGACCCTCACCGACGGCACCACCCGCCCGGACGGGCGCGCGCTGGCCGCCGCCGCCACGACCGTCCTGCTGTGGGCGTCCGCGTTCGTCGCCATCCGCGACGCCGGACCGCACTTCGGCCCCGGGGCGCTCGCCCTCGGCCGCCTCCTCGTCGGCGCCGTGGCGCTGCTGGTGCTGCTGGCCGTCCGCGGCGAGGGGCTGCCGCCGCGGGCCGCCTGGCCCGGCATCGCGGTCTCCGGACTGCTCTGGTTCGGCCTCTACATGGTGGCGCTCAACTGGGGCGAGCAGGAGGTCGACGCGGGCACCGCGGCGATGGTGGTCAACATCGGACCGGTGCTGATCGCCGTGCTCGGCGGCTGGGTCCTCCGCGAGGGGTTCCCCCGGTCCCTGCTGGCCGGGCTGGCGGTGTCGTTCGCGGGCGCCGCGGTGGTCGGCCTGTCGACGGCCGGCGACACGGGCACCGGCTCGGCCCTCGGCATCGGGCTCTGCCTGCTGGCCGCGGTCTCGTACGCCGCCGGGGTGGTCGCCCAGAAGCCCGCGCTGCGGCACGCCTCCCCGCTGCAGGTGACGGCCTTCGGCTGCCTGATCGGGGCGGCGGCCTGCCTGCCGTTCGCGCCGCAGCTGGTCTCCGACCTCGACGCGGCGCCCCTGCGGGCCACCCTCGACATGGTCTACCTCGGGCTGTTCCCGACCGCCCTCGCCTTCACCACCTGGGCCTACGCCCTCGCCCGCACCACCGCCGGGCGGATGGGCGCCACGACCTACGCGGTGCCGGCGCTCGTCGTGCTGATGGCCTGGGCCGCGCTCGGCGAGGTGCCGGCCGCGCTGACGCTGGCGGGCGGCGTGCTCTGCCTGGCGGGCGTAGCGGTCTCCCGCCGGGGCTGACCGACGCGGCGGGCGCGCCGGAGGGTCAGGCCTCCAGCCGCCGCACGCGCTCCTCGTCGGCGGTGCGCGGGCAGGTCACGCAGGCCTCGGCCGGGCTGATCGCGTAGTAGAGGCAGCAGCCCTGCCGGGTGCGCGTCCGGTGGGCGCGCCCCGCCGTGCCGGGGAGCGTGCGGAAGGCCGCGGCCCCGGCGAAGGGCGGGGTGCCGCCGGGCAGCAGCTCGGCCGCGGCGGCGACGGCGCGGTCCTCCTCGCCGAGGGCGCGGCCGAGGTACCAGAGGGCGGAGACCAGATCGTCCGTCACCATGCCCCACAGCGCGTGCGGGCCGCGCCGCACGTACGGCTGGAAGGCGCCCAGCACCGGCCCGGCGTGGGCGGCGACGGCGGTCCGCAGCTGTGCCGGGGTGGCGGGCCCCGCGCCCGGTACGTCCGCGAGCAGTGCCAGAGCCCCGGTGGACTCCTCGATCCAGAAGGCCGCGGGGGCGATCCGGGCGAGGCGGCCTTCCAGGTACCAGGGCCCGGCGGTGAGCAGGCACAGTGCCCAGAGGTAGTGGTGGAGCAGGCGGGACGCGGCCACGTGGGGACGCGGCGCAACGCCGTGGGCCACCTCGATGCGGGCGGCCTCGGCCGCGACCAGCGCCTCCGCCCGCGGTGCGAGGTCCGCCCCGGCGCACCAGCGCGAGGTGTCGGCGGGCGGGGCGGCGAGCAGCGTGACGGGCAGTGCGGGGCAGAGGTCGACAAGGCGTCGGACCGGTCCGGACGCGCCACCGGGCGCGGGGGACGGCGGGGCCGTCAGCTGGAGCATGGGGCACTCCTGTGATCAACTAAGGTATGCCTCACCTTACATCCAACTGATGGGCCGTCAATCCGCGGACCCGCACCACCCCGGTGGATTTGACGGAATTAGGAACGCCTAACCTAATGTTCCGTTCCGTGCCCACCAGAGAACCACGTGTGACGAAACACCGCACCCCGCCACGCCCCGGCACCGCCGCGCGGTTTCCACGTCCCACCCCCGGGCACGATCGACCGCACCGGACACCCACCACCCCAACCACCCCCCGCAGCAGCCCTCCTGACCGACCCCGCACCGAGACACCGCCCGATCAGCCCCGCGCGGGCCCCTCCTGCCACCACCCCGAGGACGACGCCATGCGGCTGTACCTGCTCGCCCTGAACCCCACCGACTCGGTCACCGAGGGCTTCCTGCCCGCCGCCGCCCGCCTCGGTCTCACGGTCACCGTCCTCACCGACCACCCCGAGGCGCACCGCGCCGCCTACGCCGGCCTCCCCGCGCCCCCCGGGGTGACGGCCTGCGAGGTCCGCGACCACCGCGAGGTCGTCGCCCTGGTGTCCCGGCTCGGCGCCCCCGACGCCGTGTTCAGCAACAGCGACCACCTGCAGATCCAGACCGCCCTCACCGCCGACTACTTCGGCCTGCCCGCCAAGGACTGGCGGGCCGCCCTGCGCACGAAGAACAAGGCCGAGCTGCGCCGCCGCCTCACCGCCACCGGCCACGACACCGTCCGCGCCCTCGAACTCCCGCCCGGCCAGGACGTCGCCACGCTCGACCCGCCCTACCCCTGCGTCGTCAAGCCCCGCGAGGGCGTCGCCAGCGAGGACGTCGCCCTCGCCGCCGGCCCCGCCGAACTCGCCGCGCACGTCGCCGCGGTCCGCACCCGCCGCCCCCACGACGCCCTCGTGGTCGAGGAGTTCCTCGCCGGCGACCTCCACACCCTGGAGACGCTCGGCGACGGCACCCGCCGCCACGTGCTCGGCGGCTTCCGCACCCGGCTCTCCCCGCCGCCGCACTTCGTCGAGGAGTCGCTGGAGTTCGTCGCCGCCCACCCCCGCCCGGTGGTCGACCAGGTGCTCGCCCAGCTGGACGCCCTCGGGGTCGGACTCGGCGCCTGCCACACCGAGTTCGTCGTCCAGCCGGACGGCCGCGCCCGCATCATCGAGGTCAACTACCGCGCCATCGGCGACCAGTGCGACCTCATGCTGGCCCGCCTCCTCGGCATCCCGTACTTCGAGCACGTGCTGGCCGTCCACCTCGGGCGCCCCCTGCCCGACGACCTCGGCACCCGCACCGGACGGTACGGGCACAACCGCGCCGTCCTCGCCGACCGTGCCGGCACCCTCACCGCCGCCCCCGCCCCGCAGGAGCACGAGGCCGACGGCGTCCAGCTCGTCTACCGACCCGTCCGCGCCGTCGGCGAGCACCACGAGCACCACCGCACCAACCGCGACTACCTCGGCGTCGTCTGGGCGGTCGGCCCCGACCAGCAGGCCGTCGACCGCGCGGTCAGCCGGTTCGTCGACGCCAACCGCTGGGAGATCACCCCGTGAACGGCGTACCCCGGCCCCGGCCCGCCACCCGCCAGGAGGACCTCCTCACCCGCCGCGTCCTCGGCGCCCTGCACCGCGAGGACGTGCTCGGCCTGCGCACCCGCGCCACCCGCGAACTCCGGCCCGACGGCCCCTGGCTGCGCGGCACCCGGCTGGCCCTGCCGGTCGCCGAGGACGGCTTCCAGAGCCGCTGGACGGCCCGCCTCGCCCTCCTGGAGGTCGACGGCCGCCCCCTCACCCGCCTCGACGACGTGCTCGCCGCCGTCACCGCCCTCGCCGACCCCCTCGACCGGCACGGCCACCTGGCCTTCGCCGAGGAGTGCCGCCAGACCCTCGCCACCATGCACCTCCACGACCGCTCCGGGCCCGGCGTCCTCGCCGCCCTCGCCGACCGCCTCGGCCCGGACCCCGCCGACTGGACCGGCCCCGCCGGCGCCCTCGGCTTCGACACCCTCGCCGCCTACCTCGACCACCCCGTCTACCCCGCCGCCCGCGGCCGCGCCGGCCTCGACGACGACCAGCTCCGCGCCTACGCGCCGGAGTTCCACCCCGCCTTCGAACTGCGCTGGCTCGTCCTGCCGGAGCACGCCCTCACCGTGCACGGCACCGGACCGCTGCCCGCCTGGTGGCCCACCCCCGCCGACCTCGGACTCACCGGCCGCGGCCTGACCGTGCCCGTCCACCCGCTCACCGCCGCACCGGACCTCGCCGCCCGGGTGCCCGGCGCCCACCTCGCCGAACGGCCCTACCTGACCGTCCGGCCCACCCTGTCGATGCGCACCGTCGCCGTCGTCCAGGACCCCTCCAGCCACCTCAAACTCCCCCTCGCCACCGCCACGCTGGGCCTGCGGAACCGGCGCACCATCAAGCCCGGCAGCCTCGTCGACGGAGCCGCGGGCCAGCGGCTGCTCGCCGCCGTCACCGCCCGCGAACCCCGCTTCGCCGGCGCCGTCCTGCACGCCGACGAACAGTGCTGGGCCCACGCCGGCGACGAACTCGTCGCCGTGCTGCTCCGCCGCCAGCCCCCCGGACTCGACGACGCCGTGACCGTGCCGCTCGCCGCGCTGCTCGCCCCCGCCCCCGGCGGCCGCACCGTCGTCGACCACCTCGCCGACCGCTTCCACGACGGCGACCCGCTCCGCCTCTACGACGACCTGCTCCGCCTGCTGCTGGACTGGCACACCACGCTGTTCTCCTACGGCATCGCCCTGGAGGCCCACCAGCAGAACACCTCCCTCGTGCTCGACCGGCCCGGCGGCCGCACCCGGCTGCGGCTGCTCCTCAAGGACGACGACGGCCCGCGCATCAACACCACCCGACTGGGCGAACTGGCTCCGTACGGGGAGGAGTTCGACGACGCGCGGATACCCGGAACGGACGACCGGCCGGTCGTCGACCTGTTCGCCACGATCACCGGGCACCTCTGCGCCGGAGCCCTCGCCTTCGGCCTCGCCGACCTCGGCCGCGCCCCCCTCGACCGCACCCTCGGCCTGCTCCGCCACCGCCTCGGCGAGGCCCTCGACCGGCTCGGCGACGCCGGCGCACCGCTGCGCGCCGCCCTCCTCGACGCCGACGAACTGCCCGTGAAGGCCATGGTCACCGCCGGCACCCTGCTCAGCAAGGAACGCTCCGGCGCCGCCGACATCAACAAGCACTACACCACCGGGCCCAACTACCTGCGGTCCGCGCCCAGGTGAGCGCCCCGACCGGCACGCCCGGCCCACACCCGCGATGGAGTGACGCATGACCCCACGGCTCGACACCCGCCACACCTGCGCCCCCGCCGGGCTGCCCACCGCCGACGACGCGGTCGCCCACACCCTCCTCAACTGCCTGCTCCGCGAGGTCTCCGCGCCCGAACACCAGACCGCCGTGATCGACGACCACCTGATCGTCCGGCTGCCCCGGCGCGGCACCCTGCTGCGGGTCGCCCTGCGCCGCACCTCGCTCTCCGGCGCGCACCGCTTCACCGGCCCCGTCCTCGCCCAGTCCGCCGACGGGCCGCACGCCCTCGGCTGGCGCGAACTCGCCGAGCACGTCCAGGCCGAGCTCGCCGGCCGCGGCGGCACCGCCAACGACGAGTTCCTCACCCAGCTCGCCTCCAGCCACGCCGGGGTGTCCGCCGCCCTGGCCGGCCGGCCGGAACCCGGCGCCGACCGGTACGTGGAGTCCGAGCAGGCCCTGCTCCTCGGCCACCGCTTCCACCCCGCCCCCAAGGCCCGCTCCGTCGACCGCTCCGGCCCGCCAACCCCGTGGTCCGCGTACGCGCCCGAGGCGCGCGCCGCCTTCCGGCTGCGCCACCTCGCCGTCCGCGGCGCCCTGATCGCCGAGGACGCCGCCGACCCCGGCGCACCCGCCCTGCTCGACGGCCTGCGCGCCGAACTCCCCGACGGCTACCGCCTGCTGCCCGCCCACCCCTGGCAGTACGCGCTGCTGCGCGACCACCCGCTGCTGACCGCCGCCCTCGCCCGCGGCGACGTCGTCGACCTCGGCCCCGGCGGCACCCCCTTCACCGCCACCGCGTCCGTCCGCACGCTCTACGGCGCCGACGCGTTCCTCAAGTTCAGCCTCAACGTGCGGATCACCAACTGCCTGCGCAAGAACGCCGCGTACGAGCTGGCCGGCGCCGTCGCCCTCACCCGGCTGCTCGCCGGACCGTTCGCCGACCTCGCCCGGCGCTTCCCCGACGCCGCCGTGCTCCGCGAACCCGCCTTCCGCACCCTCGCCCTGCCCGGCCCGGACGGCCGCCCCAACACCGCGCTCTACGAGGGCTTCGGCCTGATCGTCCGCGAGGGCCTCGCCGGCGCCGTCCGGCCCGGCCTCACCCCGCTGCTGGCCGCCGCCGTCGCCGACGAGTACCCCACCAGCTCCGCGCAGATCGCCGCCCTCCTCGACGACGCGGGCCCGGCCGCCGCCCGCGACTGGTGGGCCCGCTACCTGCGCCTGGTCGTCCCTCCCGTGCTCGCCGCCTACCTCGACCACGGCATCGTGCTGGAACCCCACCTGCAGAACGTCCTCGTGTGCGTCGACGCCGACGGCCGCCCGGCCCAGGTGCTCTTCCGCGACCTCGAAGGCACCAAACTGCTGCCCGGCCACCACGCCGACGCGCTCGCCGCCCTGCCGCCCGACGTCGCGGGGCCGATGACCTACGACGCCGACCGCGGCTGGGACCGCGTGGTCTACTGCCTCGTCGTCAACCACCTCTCCGAGCTGCTCGCCGCGCTCGCCGACCTCGCCCCGGCCGCCCACGCCGCCCGGCACGAGGCCGCCCTCTGGGGCGAACTCCGCACCGTCCTCGCCGAGTACGCCGAGGCGAACGGCCGCCCGGACCGGCTCACCGCCCTGCTGGACGGCGCCCCGCTGCCCGCCAAGGCCAACCTGCTGACCCGGTGGGAGCGCCGCCCCGACCGCGAGGCCGGGTACGTCCGGCTGCCGTCGCCGCTCGCCCCGGACCTCCTCGCCGAGGCGGCCCGCAGCGGGGCCGGTGCCCGGTGACCGCCTCCCCCGGGGCGCTCGTCGCCCGGCACGTCGACACCCTGCCCCCCGACGCGCTGCCCGCCTACCTCTACGACCTGCCGGCGCTCCGCGCCCACGCCGCCGCCGTCCGGGCCGCACTGCCGGACCGCGTCGAGCTGTACTACGCAGCCAAGGCCAACCCCGAGCCCGCCCTGCTGACCGCGCTGCGCCCGTTCGTCGACGGCTACGAGGTCGCCTCCGGCGGCGAGCTGGCCCACGTCGCGGCCGCCGTACCCGGCGCGCGCACCGCGTTCGGCGGGCCGGGCAAGACACCGGCCGAGATCACCGCCGGACTCGCCGCCGGAGTGCACCGGTGGCACGTCGAGAGCCTGCACGAACTGCGGCAACTCATCGCCCTCGGCGTGCCGGTGGACGTCCTGCTGCGCGCCAACCTGCCGGTGGACGGCGGCGGACTCGACGGGGTGGCACTCGCCATGGGCGGCCGGCCCAGCCCGTTCGGCATGGACCCGGACGACGTGCACCGCGGCCTGCGGCTGCTCGCCGGACGGGACGCCCGCCACCTGCGGCTGCGCGGCATCCACGCCCACCTGGCCAGCGGCCTCGACGCCGACGGCCAACTCGCCCTCGCCGGGGCCATCGCGGGCCATGCCGTCGCCCTGGGCCTCGGCGAGGCCAACATCGGCGGCGGCATGGCCGTCGACTACGCGGACCCCGACGCCCGCTTCGACTGGGCGGCCTTCGGCACCGGCCTGGAGAAGCTCCTCGACCGTCACCCGGGGCTGCGCCTGCGGATCGAGCCCGGCCGCTCGCTGACCGCCTACTGCGGCTGGTACGCCACCGAGGTGCTCGACCTCAAGCGCAGCCACGGCGAGGACTTCGCCGTCGTCCGCGGCGGCACCCACCACCTGCGCACGCCCGCCACCCGCGGGCACGCGCAGCCGTTCGCCGTCCGCCCGTCCGCGCACTGGCCCCACCCGTGGGAACGGCCTGCCGCGGCCGGGCCGGAGGTCACCCTCGCGGGGCAGCTCTGCACCCCGAAGGACGTGCTCGCCGGACGGGCGGCGGCCCCCGGGCTGCGGGCGGGCGACCGGGTGGTCTTCGCGATGGCCGGCGCCTACGCGTGGAACATCTCGCACCATGACTTCCTGATGCACCCCCGGCCGGGCTTCCACGTCCTGGACGCACCCGACGGGGCACCGGACCGGGGCCGCCCCTGACCGGCCCGGCCGGCCGCCGCCCGGCGAACGGGCGACCGGACGACCGGGCGCGGCGGTCCGGCCGGCGGGCCACGGCCGCCCCGGGGCGCGCCCGTGTCCGCCGGCCGGACCGCCGCAGGTCCCCGCACCCCGGGCATGCGAGAGTGGTACCCGGCGAAGGGAGCGGTCGGGTGCTGATGGAGAAGGTGGCGGAGATCCTCGCCGAGGCGTCGGCCGAGGTGGTCGAGCCCCGGTTCCGGGCCCTGGCCGCGGGCGAGGTGATCGAGAAGGCGCCCGGCGAGATCGTGACCGTCGCCGACCGCGAGGCCGAGGTGATCATCACGCGGCGCCTGCAGGAGCTGCTGCCGGTGCCGGTGGTCGGCGAGGAGGCGGTGGCCGCCGACCCGTCACTCGCCCTGGCCCTCGGCACGGAGCCCGCCGTGTGGCTGGTCGACCCGGTCGACGGCACCTCCAACTTCGTCGCCGGCCGCCCCGACTTCGCGGTGATGGCCTCGCTCGTCCGGACCGGGCGCACCGTGGCCTCCTGGATCTACCAGCCCGTCAGCGGCGTCTCCTACACGGCCGAGCTCGGGTCGGGCGCCTGGCGGGACGGCCACCGGCTCGTCCGGGAGCCCGCGGGCGACGACCCGGAGAAGTGGCGGGGCTCGGTGAAGAGCCGCTACGTCGAACCGGCCCTCCACCATCAGCTGCAGAGCAACGCACGGGCGTTCGGCCCGATCACCCCCGGCCTCCGCTCGGCCGGCATGGAGTATCCGCAGCTGGCCGAGGGCGGCCACGAGTTCATCCTCTACTGGCGCACCCTGCCGTGGGACCACGCCCCCGGCTCGCTGCTGGTGACCGAGGCCGGCGGCGTCTCCGCCCGCCTCGACGGCAGCGCCTACCGGCCGGAGCCGCCCGGCTGCGAGGACGGCCTGCTCGTCGCCTGCGACCCGGCGGTGTGGGAGCGCACCCGGGAGATCCTGCTCGACCTGGCCTTCGAGGACTGACGCGCCCCGGCCCGGTCAGTCGGGCCGGGCCTCCGCGCGGCGGCCCGCGGCGACGACGGCTCCGAGCAGCCGGCCGACCTCGTCCGGGGTGGTGTGCGGGTTCAGCAGGGTCAGTTTGAGGCGTACCCGGCCCGGTCCGGTGCCCGGCAGTTCGGTGCGCCCGACCACCGCCGTGCCGGCGGCGAGCAGGTCGCGGCGCAGCACGGCGTTGACCCGGTCGGCCGCGGCGGGGTCCGCGGCGGCGGGCCGGTAGCGGAACACCACGGTGGTGAGCACCGGTGGCGTGTGCAGTTCCAGGGCGGGCTCGGCCCGGACGGCGTCGGCGGCGTCGGCGGCCAGCCGGTGGCAGGCGTCGACGAGCGCACCGAGGCCGGCCCGGCCGAGCGTGGCCAGGGTGACGGCGAGCTTGAAGGCGTCCGGCCGGCGGGTGGTGCGCAGGGAGAGCCCGAGCAGGCTCGGGTAGCCGGCCTCCTCGTCGTCGGCCGGGTTGAGGTAGGCGGCGCGCCGGGTGAGCGAGGCGTACGTCTCGGCGCGGCGCACCAGGAAGACCCCGGCGGCGGCGGGTTGCCAGCCGAGCTTGTGGAAGTCGAGCGCGACGGAGTCGGCGCGCCCGATGCCGTCGAGGAGCGGTGCGAGGCGGTCGGAGAGCAGGGCGCCGCCCCCGTAGGCGGCGTCGACGTGCAGCCAGGCGCCGTACTGCGCGGCGAGGTCGGCGGCCCGGTGCAGCGGGTCGATCGCGCCGGTGTCGGTGGTGCCGGCGGTGGCGACGACGGCGATCGGGGTGGCGCCGTCGCGTACGGCCCGGGCGAGGGTGGTGGCCAGCGCGTCGCCGTCCATGCGGAGGGTGCGGTCGACGGGCACGGTGAGGACGGCGCGTTCGCCGAGGCCGAGCAGGGCCGCGGCGCGCTGCACGGAGAAGTGCGCGGCCTCGGAGGCGACGATGCGGGGCGCGCGGCCGGCGGGCAGGCCGTGGAGTTCGACGCCGCCGCCGAGCACCCGGTCGCGGGCGAGCATGAGGCCCATCAGGTTGGACTCGGTGCCGCCGCCGGTGAACACCCCGGCGGCCTGCCCCGGCAGGTGGCCGACGAGCGCGGCGAGTTCGGCGAGGAGGGCGGTCTCCAGGGCGGTGGCGGCGGGGGCCTGGTCCCAGGAGTCCTGGGAGGGGTTGAGGGCGCTGACGGCGAGGTCGGCGGCGACGGCCACGGCCAGGGGCGGGGCGTGCAGGTGGGCGGCGCAGCCGGGGTCGGCGGGGTCGGCGGCGCCGTGGGCGAGGAGTTCGGTGAGGCGGTCCAGGGCGTCCCGGCCGGGGCCGGCGAGGGCCGCCCGGACCTGCCCGTCGAGGTCGCGGGGCCGGACGGCCGGGACGGGCCCGGCGCGGCGGGCCGCCCCGGCGGCGAGTGCGTCCAGCACCCGGGCGAGCAGCGGGCGGAGCGCACCGGGCCCGGCGGTGCCGCCCGAGAGTGCCGGGGGCAGGGTCATGCCGAGGCCCGGGAGGCCGCCTCGACGGCGTCGGCGAGCCGGTCGAGCACGGCCTCGGCCTGTTCGTCGGTGATGGTGAGCGGCGGCAGGAGGCGGAGCACCGCGTCGTGGCGGCCGCCGAGTTCGACGATCAGGCCGCGCTGCAGGCACGCCTCGCGGACGCGGACGGCGAGGTGCGGGTCGGCCGGGAGGGCGCCGCAGCTGTCGGGGGTGCCGGCCGGGTCGACGAGTTCGACGCCGAGCATCAGGCCGCGCCCGCGGACGTCGCCGACGACGGGCAGCCTGCTCTGCAGCCCGGCGAGCCGGGCGGCCATCCGGGCGCCGACCTGCCGGGAGCGCTCGACGAGGCCGTGCGCGGCGACGTACCGCAGGGTGGCGGCGCCGGCGGCCATGGCGAGGGTGTTGCCGCGGAAGGTGCCGGTGTGCGCACCGGGCTGCCAGCCGTCGTACTCCTCGCGGTAGACGACGGCGGCGAGCGGGAGGCTGCCGCCGATGGCCTTGGACATCACGATCGCGTCGGGCACGATGCCGCTGTGCTCGACGGCCCACATCGCGCCGGTGCGGCCGACGCCGGTCTGCACCTCGTCGACGATCAGCGGGATGCCGCGCTCCGCGGTGATCCGGCGCATGGTGCGCAGCCAGTCGTCGGGGGCGGGCACGACGCCGCCCTCGCCCTGCACGGCTTCGAGGATCATCGCGGCGGGCGCCGTGACGCCGCCCGCCGGGTCGTCGAGGAGCCGTTCGGTGTAGGCGGCGGAGAGTGCGGCGCTGCGGTCGCCGCCGAGCCCGAACGGGCAGCGGTACGGGTACGGGTAGGGCAGCCGGGTGACCTCGCCGCCGCTCGGCAGCGGCGCCTTGGCGGCGACCGAGCCGGTGACGGCCAGCGCCCCGGCGGTCATGCCGTGGTAGGCGCCGGTGAAGGCGAGGGCGCCGCGGCGGCCGGTGGCGGTCTGCATGAGCTTGAGCGCGGCCTCGACCGCGTCGGTGCCGGCCGGGCCGCAGAAGTGGATGCGGGCGCGGGCGGCGAACGCGGGCGGCAGCGTCTCGAAGAGAGCGGTGGTGAAGTCGTCCTTCTCGGCGGTGGCGAGGTCGAGGAGGTGGAGCGGGGCGCCGCCGTCGAGGGTGCGGCGGATCGCCTCCAGCACGGTGGGGTGGTTGTGGCCGAGGACGAGCGTGCCGGCGCCGGAGAGGCAGTCGAGGTAGCGCCGGCCGTCGGCCCCCTCCACGGTCATGCCGTGCGCGCGGACCGGCACGATCGGGAAGGATCGCGCGTACGTGCGGGCGGAGGACTCACGGATGCGCTGGCGGCGCAGGATGGCGTCACCGGCCGTGGCGGCGGTGTCGACGGCAGGACTCACGGACGGCTTCCCCTCGCGAAGTCAGGCAAACCTGACTTTATCGGCAGGAGTCCGCCCACCGCCGACCGACCGGCCGGCGTCCACCCGTGGGGTGCGGCTCCGCCCTGCCTCAACGAGCCGGGTGCCGCAAGGTCACGGCCGCACGGCGGTGCACACCGCACGGGAGCTCCCCGACTGCCCGCCTGCCGAGCACGGAAGCGGCCGCCGCGCCAGGCCCGCACCCGGAGCCTGGCCGGAAGTGCCTTAGGAGCCGCGGCCGTTCGGCCGACCTGGTTCACTGGCCTTCCTGGCATCTCGGGGAGGGCGGTCGGCACCCATGGCGTGGTTCGGTGGCAAGAAGGAGCGCAGGGCACTGGAGGAGGCCTGGGGCGGCGGCGCGGCGGGCCGCGCCCTCGCCGGTCTCCGCCCGCAGGCACAGGTCACGCTGATCACCGCCCTCCCGCCGGAGACGGACCTCCTGGCGGACACGCTCGCGGAGGAGTGGCGGGCGGCCGACCACGGCTGGGCCCTCCTCGACCACCTGAAGGCACTGGAGGCCGAGGGACTCGTCCGCGCGACCGAACCGCTCGACGGCACCCGGCGTGTCACCGTCCCGCAGGAACTGCACGACCTCATCGCCTCCCGCACGCCGGAGGCCGAGACCCGTGCCTGGCACGGCAGGCTCCTGGACACCGCACGCGGCCTGCTCCCGCCCGGCGGCTCGTGGTGGGACCTGCCGCCCCACGCCGACCACTGGTGGCGGCACCTGCCCTGGCACCTCCTGCGGTCCGACGGGGAGGAGGCGACGGCCGCTCTGGTGGGCGACCCCCGGTGGCAGGTCGCCAAGCTGCTGCGCAGCGGACCGGACGCGCTGGCCGCCGACCTCGACCTGGTCGCCGCACCCGCGGTGGTCCTGGCCCGGCAGGTCGTCGAGGAGCACGCCGACCGGCTCGACCGGCTCGACTGCGAGGATCCGGACGAACGCGCCGAACGCCTGCTGGCCGCCCTCGCCGAGGTCGGGCAGCTCCGGCCGCAGGCCGAGGCGTGCCGCTCCGAACGGCAGGCGGCCGCGCTCCGGCGGGCGCCGGTCGACGCCTCGACCGCGCTGGTCGCGTCCTTCCCCCTCACCCCGCGCTCCGACGGGTTCGCGCTCGCCCCCGACGGCAGCTGGCTGGCCTCCGTCGCCTGGGACGGCCACCTGCGCATCCTCGACGTCGACGACGGGTCGGTCCGCCGGATCGGCCCCCTGGAGGGCCTCACCAACCGCTGCGCGGTCCTCGGCGACGGATCGGCCGCCGTCACCGGCGAACACGGCCTCCTCCACGTGTGGCACCCCGTGGACGGCAGCCTGCTGTCGTCCGTCGCACTGACCGGCATGCTCGGCCTGCCGACCGACCCGGAGGACTTCGCCTCCTCCCCCGACGGCCGGCACCTCGTCGTCACCGGCACGGTCGGCACGGTCGACCTCGCCGCCCCGTACACCGGGCGGACCGCCGCCTTCCCGCTCCCGGACGGACCGCGGCCCCGCGTGACCGCCACCGCCATCACCCCCGACGGCTCGGCCCTCGCCCTCGGCGACGAGGACGGCGGCGTCACGCTCCGGACCTTCGGCGGCGCCGAACTGCTGGGGGAGATCCCCGCCCACGGACGGAGGGTCGTGCGGATCGCCGTCGGTCCCGGCACGGCCTGGCTGGCCGTCACCGACACGGAGCGCACCCGGGTGCTGGCGTTCCCCGACGGCCGGGAGCTGCTGACCCTCGACACCCGCTACCCCGTCGCGGTGTGCGGCGGCGGCCGGTGGCTGGCCGTCGCCGGCGCACCGTCCGTGCGGATCCACGACACCGCCGACTGGGCCCTGCTGGGCGCCTTCCCCGCGGGCCGGGAGGACGTCATCCGCCTCGCGGTCACCCCGGACGGCCACCATCTGGCGACGCAGGACCGCCGCGGCCCGATCCGGGTCTGGGACACCCGACGGCTCGTCCGCTGACGCCGCGCAGGGCCTGCGCGGAGGCCGGGCCTATGCTGCCCCCATGGCCGACGACCGGGCGGAGCGGGCCCGCACACAGGAGTTCTTCGGGGCACGCGCGGCGGGATGGGACGCGAAGTTCCCCGACGACGGGCCGCGGTACGCCGCCGCGATCGCCGAGGTGTCGCCCGGCCCCGGCGGGTTCGTCGTCGACGCCGGCTGCGGCACCGGCCGGGCCCTGCCGCTGCTGCGGGCCGCGGTCGGCCCGTCCGGCACCGTGCTCGGCGTCGACCTCACCCCGGAGATGCTCGCGCAGGCGGCCGCGCACCGCGCCGAGGCCGCCCTGTTGCTGGCCGACTGCGCCCGGCTGCCGCTGCGGGACGGCGTCGCCGACCTGGTGTTCGGCGCCGGACTGATCTCCCACCTGCCCGGCCCGGCGGAGGGCCTGCGCGAACTCGCCCGCGTGACGCGGCCCGGCGGCGTCCTCGCGCTCTACCACCCGATCGGGCGGGCCGCCCTCGCCGCGCGGCACGGCCGGCGGATCACCCCGGACGACCTGCGGGCCGAGCCCAGCCTCCGTCCGCTGCTGGCGGCTTCGGGCTGGCGGCTGACCGCGTACACCGACACCGACGAGCGGTTCCTCGCGGTGGCCGTCCGCGGCTGATCACGTCCGCCAGCGGTAGCACAGCTCCGGCCGGCCGACCTGGCCGTACTGCGGCTCACGGACGGCGAGACCGGTGTCGACCAGGTGTTCCAGGTAGCGGCGGGCGGTGATCCGGGACACCCCGGCGGCGCTGCCCGCCGCCGCGGCCGACAGGCCCGCGCCGGAGCCGCGCAGCACCCCGGCGAGGGTCTCCAGGGTGGGCGCGCTCAGCCCCTTCGGCAGGGAGCTGCGGTCGGGGGTGCGCAGCAGGGCGAACGCCTGGTCGACCTCGTCCTGGCCGGTGGCCTCGCCCGGGCGTCCGAGGGAGTCGCGGTAGCGGGCGTACCGCTCCAGGCGGTCGCGCAGGGCCGCCCCGCCGAACGGCTTGAGCAGGTACTGGACGACGCCCGCCGACACCGCCCGCCGGACGGTGGCGAGTTCGCGGGCGGAGGTGACGGCGATGACGTCGGCGGTGTGCCCGGCCGCCCGCAGGGTGCGGCACAGCTGCAGCCCGTGGCCGTCCGGGAGGTGCAGGTCGAGCAGCACGAGGTCGACGGGCGTGCCGGCGGTCCGGGCCGGTTCCAGCACCCGGAGTGCCCCGGCGCAGCTGTGCGCGGTGCCGGCGAGCCGGAAGCCGGGGGTGCGGGAGACGTGGAGGCCGTGGGCGGCGGCGGCCACCGGGTCGTCCTCGACGACGAGCACGGAGATGACGGCGGTCATCGGACGGCCTCCCGCGCCAGGGGCAGCCGGACGGTGAGGACGGCGCCGTGCTCGCGGGCGACCTCGACGGTGCCGCCGTTGCGGCGGACGGTCTGGGCGACCAGCGCGAGCCCGAGGCCGCGGCCGTGCTGTTTGGTCGTCCAGCCGCGGCGGAAGACCTCGCCGACGGCGTCCTCGTCGATGCCGGCGCCCGAGTCGGCGACGCGGAGCAGGAGTTCGCCGTCGGTGACGCGGGCGGTGACGGCGACACGAGGCGGCTCGGCCCGGGCGGCGGCGTTCTCCACGGCGGCGTCGACGGCGTTGTCGATGAGGTTGCCGAGCACGGTGACGAGGTCGCGCGGGGCGAGGCCGCTCGGCAGCACCCCGTCGTCGATCCGGCTGTCGGGGGCGAGTTCGAGGTCGACGCCGCGTTCCGCGGCCTGCGCGGCCTTGCCCAGGAGGAGGGCGGCGAGCACGGGTTCGCCGACGGCGGCGACCACCTGGTCGGTGAGGCGCTGGGCGAGGGCGAGTTCGGCGGTGGCGAACTCCACGGCCTCGTGGTGGCGGCCGAGTTCGATGAGGGAGACGACGGCGTGCAGCCGGTTGGCCGCCTCGTGCGCCTGGGCGGCGAGGGCGTCGGCGAAGCCGCGTACGGTGTCCAGCTCCCCGGTGAGGGACTGGAGTTCGGTGTGGTCGCGCAGGGTGACGACACTGCCGAGGCCGGTGCCGATCGGCGAGGTGTTGAGCACCACCACGCGCTCCGCGGTGAGGTGCACCTCGTCGTGGGCGGGCTGCGCGCCGAGCACCGTCCGGACGAGCGACTCCGGCAGGCCCAGCTCCTCGAACGGCCTGCCCTCCACCGCGCCGCGCAGGCCGAGGAGTTCGCGGGCGGCGTCGTTGCAGAGCACCACCCGGTGGGCCCGGTCGAGGAGCACCAGGCCCTCGCGGACGGAGTGGAGGGTGGCCTGGTGGTAGTCGTACAGGTGGCTGAGCTCGGCCGCGCCCATGCCGTGGGTGTGGCGGCGCAGGCGGGCGTTGGCGAGATAGGTGCCGGCACCGCCGAGGGCCAGGGCGGCGGCCGCGACACCGGTGAGGGCGAGGAGCGGGCCGCGCAGGCCGGCGCTGATGGAGTCGAGGGTGATGCCGGCGCTGACGAGGCCGACGATCCGGCCGTCGTCGCCGACGACGGGGGTGACGACGCGGACGGACGGGCCGAGGGTGCCGGTGTAGGTCTCGTCGTCGGTGTGCCCGGCGAGGGCCCGGTCGATGTGGCCGAGGAAGGGGCGGCCGATCTGGGCGGGGTCGCGGTGGGCCCAGCGGATGCCGTGGGTGTCCATGACGGTGACGAAGTCGACCCCGGTGTCGGCCCGGACCTGCTCGGCGTACGGCTGGAGCACCGCGGTCGGGTCCGGCCCGGTGGCCGCCGTACGGACGCCGGGGGCGTCGGCGACCGCGCGGGCGGCCGCGGTGACCTGGCGGACCGCGGCGTCGTGGCTGCGCTGCTCGGTGAAGAGGTAGGCGAGCACGGCGCCACCGGCGACCACGGCGGCGACGATGACGACCTGCACCGCGAAGAGCTGGCCGGCCAGGCTGCGCAGCGGCCGGCGCGCGGGGCGGCGGGGACGGTCCGGGCGGCTGGTCATACCGGACAGTGTGCCTGGTGCCGCCGGGGGTGCCCCCGGCCGTGCGGTGAACTCTATGAACGCAAACGTGACGGCCGTCACGCGCGGCGCCGATAGTCGGAGCGGCCCTCCCCCCGGGGCCGTCGGGAGCAGCAGGGCGGTGCCGGGACCACGGCGGCCCGGCCGGCCCGTCAGGGACAGCAGGGCGAAGGAGCCGCATGATGTCGAGCGCAGCAGAGGTCAGGGCCGGCGGCCGGGACCGGACCCGCTACCTCTACCCGGCGGTGGTCGCCGCGGTGGTGGCGGGGATCGTGGTCGGTCTGGCGGCGCCGGGTGTCGCGGTGGAGCTGAAGCCGATCGGAACGGGCTTCGTCAACCTCATCAAGATGATGATCAGCCCGGTGATCTTCTGCACCATCGTGCTCGGCATCGGCTCGGTCACCAGGGCTGCGAAGGTCGGCCGGGTCGGCGGCCTCGCCCTCGGCTACTTCCTCGCGATGTCGACCGTCGCCCTCGGCATCGGCCTGCTGGTCGGCAACCTGATCGAGCCCGGCGCCGGACTGCACCTCACCGGCGCCCTGGCGAAGTCGGGGCACGCCCAGGCCGCGGCGGGCGAGGCCACCGGCACCGCCGACTTCCTGCTCGGCATCGTCCCCACCACGCTGTTCTCCGCGCTCACCGAGGGCAAGGTGCTGCAGACCCTGCTGGTGGCGCTGCTCGCGGGCTTCGCCCTGCAGGCGATGGGTGCGGCCGGCGCCCCGGTGCTGCGCGGTGTCGAGCACCTGCAGAAGCTGGTCTTCCGGATCATGGCGATGATCATGTGGCTGGCGCCGGTCGGGGCGTTCGGCGCCATCGCCGCCGTGGTCGGCGCCACCGGCACGGCCGCCCTGAAGAGCCTCGCCATGATCATGGCCGGCTTCTACCTCACCTGCGCGCTGTTCGTCGCCGTGGTCCTCGGCCTGCTGCTGCGGCTGGCCGCCGGCGTCAGCATCTTCGCCCTGCTGCGCTACCTCGGCCGGGAGTTCCTGCTGATCCTCTCCACGTCCTCCTCGGAGAGCGCGCTGCCCCGGCTGATCGCCAAGATGGAGCACCTCGGCGTCAGCCGCCCGGTCGTCGGCATCACCGTGCCGACCGGCTACAGCTTCAACCTCGACGGCACCGCGATCTACCTCACCATGGCCTCGATCTTCATCTCCGAGGCACTCGACAAGCCGATGCCGCTCGGCCAGCAGCTCTCCCTGCTGGTCTTCATGGTGATCGCCAGCAAGGGCGCCGCCGGGGTCACCGGCGCCGGCCTGGCCACCCTGGCCGGCGGGCTGCAGTCGCACCGGCCCGAACTCGTCGACGGCGTGGGCCTGATCGTCGGCATCGACCGCTTCATGTCGGAGGCCCGCGCGCTCACCAACTTCGCCGGCAACGCCGTCGCCACCGTGCTGATCGGCCACTGGACGGGCGAACTCGACCGCGACCGCCTCACCCGGGTCCTGGCCGGCGGCCTGCCCTTCGACGAGACCACCCTGGTCGACACCCACGCCGGCACCGCCGTGCCGCCGCAGCCGGACGCGCCCGCCGCCGAACGCACCAGCGCCTGACCGCCCCGCACCCGCTCGCACACCCGACCCCGCACCCGATCCGCACGCGCGGACCCCACACCCGACCCCGCACGCGCGGACCCCCGTCCCGCCCAGGCCACCGGCCCGGCGCCGCACCTCCCCCGGCAGCGGCACCGGGCCGGTCTCACGCCTCCGACGTGCCGCTGACCGCCCAGGCCAGGCCGGTCGCCGGATCCTCCAGGGCGACGTGCAGGTACCAGAGCTCGTCCTCCGGGTCGGCCCAGGCGAGGCAGCGCAGCCGGGCCACCAGGGCGTTCACCTCGGCCACCGCCGGCCGGCTCGCACCGGTCATCGCGCCGAGCAGCCGCCACACCGCGAGGCGCCCGTGCGCGCTGCCCAGCCCGGGCAGTCCGGACCCGGCCTGGACGAGCGCCGGGTACACCGCCCCGAACGGCAGGTGCCCGGCGACGGCGCTGCGCTGCGGGGCGAGCTGGGCCGCGGCGTCCGGTGCGGTGCCGCGCACGCAGACCGCCTGCAGCCAGGGGGCGAGCCCCGCGAACAGCCGGGTGGCGGCCAGCCCCGGCACCCGCCCGCCGGACTCCGGCAGGTCGAGCGGGCCGAGGTCCTCGCGGGTGGCGGGCAGCGCGAGCAGGGCGCGCCGGGCACCACCGTCCGGCAGGTAGTCGCGGACCCGGGCGGCCGCCTCCCAGCCCGCCTCCTCCCACGACTGCAGGGTGAGCGGCACGTCCTCCGGATCGGGCTCGGCCCGGCCGGCGAGGTTCTCGCCGAGCAGGGCCCGGGTGTGGGCGACGAGCCGGCGCACCGGCGCCGGTTCGAGCAGCGGGGCCAGCCGCTGCCAGGAGTGCCGGGTGGCGAGCACCTCCCAGAGCGGGCCGGCGTCGTGGTCGGTCTCGTCGGCGGCGGTGCCCGGGCCGCCGTCGTGGTCGAAGAGCCGGGCGGCGAGCTGCGGCGGCGCCCCGTACGCGAGCAGGTGGCCGGACGGGCCGGCCGCGCCGCCGGGCCGGCCGTGCGCCGCGACGGCGGCCGCGCGGGCCCGTCGGAAGTGGCCGAGCAGCTCCGGCCAGCGGCCGTCGGCCGCCAGTGCGCTCGCCTCGCGCCCCTCGTACGTGATCATCTCGCCAATGTACGTCCGGGGTCGCGGCAGGGACTGACACGTCGTCAGCGGCATGCGTGTCGGACCGCCGTCCGGGGTTCACCGCGCCGGACGGCGGTCCGTCACCGGGCCCGCGGGCGGCGGGTGTCCGCGGGCAGGCCGACGGTCAGCGGCGGGTGTCCGCGAGCAGCCGGGCGGCGTGCACCCGGCCGGCGTGTTCGACGAGGTTGACGAGCACGTCCTTGCCGGAGGCGCGGCGCCGGGCGTCGCACACCACCACGGGGGTGCCGCCGTCGAGGTCGAGGGCGCGCGCGACCTCCTCGGGGCGGAAGTCCCGGGTGCCGGCGAAGCGGTTCACCGCGACGACGAACGGGATGCCGCGGTGCTCGAAGAAGTCGACCGCCGGGAAGCAGTCGGTGAGCCGCCGCGTGTCGGCCAGCACCACCGCCCCGAGCGCGCCCTGCGCCAGCTCGTCCCAGAGGAACCAGAAGCGGTCCTGGCCGGGCGTGCCGAAGAGGTACACCGACAGCCCCTCGCGGATGGTGATCCGGCCGAAGTCCATGGCGACCGTCGTCGTGGTCTTCTGCTCGACACCGCCGAGGTCGTCGACGCCCCGGCCGGCCGCCGTCAGCCGCTCCTCGGTGCGCAGCGGGCGGATCTCGCTGACCGAGCCGACGAGCGTGGTCTTGCCGACGCCGAAGCCACCGGCGACGAGGATCTTCAGGGCGAGCACCGAACCGTCAGAGGGCACGGAGTCCATCGATGACCTCCTGGAGGATGTGCACGTCGGGGAGCAGGGCGGGCGGTACGGGTCGGCCGACGCGGATGTACCCGGCGTCGAGGAGGTCGCCGAGCAGCACCCGCACCACGCCGAGCGGCAGGTCGACGCCGGCGGCGATCTCGGCGACGGAGAGCGCCTCCGCCCGGCACAGGCCGAGGATGACGGCCTGTTCGGGCCCGACGGGCGGGTCCTCGCCCTCCGGCACGTCCGCGGTGATCTGCGCGATCAGGTCGAAGCCGGCGCCGGCCGGCCGGGTGCGGCCGCGGGTCATCGCGTACGGGCGGACCATCGGCCCGGCCGCGTCGTCGAACCACTGCACGGGCGCCTCCGGCAGCGGAGGGCTGCCGGACGGGCCGGCGGGCCCGTGGCGCGGGGGCGGGTACGGCACCGGGCTCACCGTCCGGCCGTGCTGCGCGGCGGCGCGTACAGGTGCTCGCCGACCCGCCGCACGAGGCGGGCCATCTCGTAGGCGATCAGGCCGAGGTCGGCGTCGGCGGTGGAGAACACCGCCAGGCAGGTGCCCTCGCCGGCCGCCGCGACGCACAGGAAGCCGTGCTCCAGCTCGACCATCGTCTGCCGCACCTCGCCGGCCTCGAAGTGGCGCCCGGCGCCCTTGGCGAGGCTGTGGAAGCCGGAGGCGACCGCCGCGAGGTGCTCGCCGTCCTCGCGGCCGAGGCCGGCCGAGGTGCCCATGGCGAGGCCGTCGGCGGACAGCATCACGGCGAATCTCACCTGGGGCACCCGCGCGACCAGTTCGTCGAGCAGCCAGTTGAGCTCTCCCGCGTGGTGCGTGGTACCGATCATCGGTGCTCTCCTCCGGTGGGGTTCGGGCGGGCGGACTGCTCGGCGGCGCCCCGCGCCCAGCCGCTCCGGAACGCCGACATCGCGGCGCGGGCCTCCTCCGGGTCGCGGCCGACGGGCTGCGCCGGATCCCGGCGCGGGCGCGGCTTCGGTTTCGGCGGCGCCTCCCGCAGCTGCGGCACGAGGCTGGCCTGCCGTACGCGGCGCGGCAGCGCGTCGTCGGCGGCGCCCGCCACGGGGACGCCCGGCGCCGCCGCCGGGGCGGACCTCGGAGCGGCCACGGACCTCGGAGCGGGGGCGACGGCGGGCGGGGCGGCAGCCTGCGGCGGCGAGGGCACCGCGGCCAGCGGCGTGCGGACCGCCGACCCGTCCGGTGCGGCCGCACGGCGCGCGGACCCGGCCGGCCGCTCGGTCCGGCCGCCCGCGGCCCGGAACGGCGTCGGGCGCAGCACGCCCGGGTCGGCGCCGAGCGCCCCGAACGGGGCCGCGGTGGGCAGCGGGCGGGGCATCGGCACAGCCGCCACCGGCGGCCGGGCCGGCGCCGCCGGCACGCTCCCGGCGGCGGTCCCCGTCTCCTCCGCAACAGCCGCCGCAGGCACCGCCGCGGGGGCCGCGGGGGCCGCGGGGGCCGTCACCAGGTCGGACCCGGTCCCGGACCCGGTGGCTTCGAGCAGCGCGGTCGGCAGCAGCACCACGGCCGTCGTGCCGCCGTACGCGGACGGGCGCAGCGCCACCCTGACCTCGTGCCGGCGGGCCAGCCGGCTGACGACGAACAGGCCGAGCCGGTCGCTGTCGAAGAGGTCGACCTGTTCGGAGGCGGCGATCCGCCGGTTGGCGTCGGCGAGTGCCTCCGGGCCCATGCCGAGGCCGCGGTCCTCGATCTCCAGCGCGTAGCCGTTGCCGACCTGTTCGCCGCGGATGTGCACCCTGGTGTGCGGCGGGGAGAAGCCGGTGGCGTTCTCGACGAGTTCGGCGACGAGGTGGGTGAGGTCGGCGACGGCGGGGCCGGAGACCGCGGCGGGCGGCAGCCGGTGCACCTCGACCCGGGCGTACTCCTCGACCTCGGCGACCGCCGCGCGGACGACGTCCATCAGCGGTACGGGCCGCCGCCAGGCCCGGCCGGGGGCGGCGCCGGAGAGGATGATCAGGCCCTCGGCGTGCCGCCGCATCCGGGTGGTGAGGTGGTCGAGGCGGAAGAGGTCGGCGAGCTCGGCCGGGTCCTCGGTGCGGCGCTCCATGGCGTCCAGCAGGGTCAGCTGGCGGTGCACCAGCACCTGGCTGCGCCGGGCGAGGTTGACGAAGACGCCGGACACCCCGGAGAGCACCTCGGCGCGCTCCACCGCCGCGGTGACGGCGGCGCGCTGCACCCGGGCCAGCGCGCCGTGCACCTGGCCGATCTCGTCGTCGCCGGAGGGCGGCAGCGGGGCCTCGACGGCGACGTCGATCTCCTCGCCGGCCCGGAGCCGTCGCATGGTGGCGGGCAGGGTGCGTCCGGCGAGTTCGAGGGCGGAGTTGCGCAGGCCGATCAGCTCGGTGACGAGGCCGCGGCCGATCCGCACGGAGATGAGCAGCGAGGCGATCACCGCGGCCAGGCCGAGCAGCACGGCGAGTCCTGCGGGGGTGAACAGTCCGAGCGCGTACGGGGCGGAGCGGGCGGTGGCGGCGTTGCCGGCGGCCCGTTCGACGGCGGCGAGGTCGCGGGCGGTGGCGTCGGCGAGGTCGGCCCAGCGTTCGGCGGACGCGGCGCGGACGGCGGCCCCGCCGTCGGGGGCGTCGCGGACGGCGTCCTCGATGCGGGCGAGCTCGCGGTGGTCGGCGCCGCCGGTGACGGCGAGCAGCGCGGACCGGTCGGCCGGGCGGAGGTCGCGGGAGGCCGCCTGCGCGAAGAGGCGGCGGGCGTACACGGCGGCGCCGAACTCGCGGAGCTGGGCGTCGTCGAGGCGGCCGGCGGCCTGGCCGGCGCGGAGCAGGGCGTCCTCGCGGGCGAGGAGTTCGCGGGCCCGGGCGAACTCCAGCAGCACGCGGGCGTCGGAGGCGACCCGGTGGTCCTGCAGGGCGGTGACGGAGCCGGTGACGTCGAGGGCGCGGTCGACGGCCGCGGTGTACGCGGTGTACGTCTCGGGCCAGCCCGCCTGGTGCCGGAGCACCCGGGCCCGCAGGGCGGGGAGGGCGGCGACGGCGGCGGTGAGCTCGTCGACCCGGCCCGCGGTCCCGGGGCCGAGGCCGAGGGCGTCGGCCCGGTTGTAGCCGTCGGCGAGGCGCAGCGGGGCGACGGCCCGGTCGGTCGCGGTGCCCGCGTCGCGCAGGGCGCCGTCGCGGCCGTCGCCGTCGCCGGCGAGCAGCCGGCCGGCGGCGGTGCGCTCGGCCTGCAGGGCGGAGACGGTGGCGGAGACCGGGTCGAGGAGTGCGCCGGAGACCGTCTTGAGCTGCAGGGTGTCCCACACCGACCGGGCGGTGGTGACGGTGGCGAACGCCCAGAGCGCCATCACGGAGACCACGGGCACCATGAGCAGGGCGACGATCCGGGCCCGCACGGTGCGGGGGCGCAGCGAGGGCCGTCCGGTGCGGGGGGCGGGGGGGCGGGGGCGCGGGCTGTTCGTCGCGGGCGTGCGCCCCGCGGTGCCGGCCGGCCGGGTGGCCCGGTCGGCGCGGTCCGCGCCCGGTGCTGCCGGGGCCGGCCGTCGGCGCGGTGCGCGGGGTGCCGCGGCGTACTCGCATGGGTGGGTCCTTTCGGCCGCGTCGGGCCGGGTCGTCGTCGGGGCGGGTGCGGGCCGGCCGCCGGTGCCGGGCGGCCGGGTGGTGTCCGGGCCCGGGGCGGCGGACGGTCAGGCCGCGCGGTCGAGTTCGGCGGGGGCGAGGTCCTCGATGGCGAGTTCGCCGGCCTCGCGGTAGGCCGCGCGTTCCTGCGCGGTGGGGGAGAGCGCGACGAACGCGGAGGTGAGGAAGAGGAACGAGCCGAGGCCCACCGCGAGCGGGAAGACGAACTGCATCGGGGTGGCGCCGCCCAGGTCGGTGCGGGCGGGGTCGAGGTGCACGTGCACCGCGGCCATGCCGGTGTAGTGCATGCAGCTGACGGCGACGCCCATGACGAGGGCGGCCCCGGCGGCGGCGACGACGTTGCGGATGGTGACGGCGGCCCAGAGGGCGGCGGTGGCCGCACCGACCCCGATGGCGACGGACAGCGCCACGGTGGCGGGTGCGTAGTCGATGGCGCCGTGCAGCCGGACGGCGGCCATGCCGATGTAGTGCATGGCGGCGACGCCGATGCCGGTGGTGAGGCCGCCGGCGAGCAGGCTGCGTCCGCGGTGGCGGCCGTAGCCGACGGCGAAGACGCCGAGGCCGACGACGACCACGGCGACCAGCAGGCTGAGCACGGTGAGCGCCACGTCGTAGCGGAGTTCGGTGCCGTCGATGGTGAAGCCGAACATCGCGACGAAGTGCATCGTCCAGATGCCGGAGCCGATCGCGGCGGCGGCGGTGAGCAGCCAGTTGCGGCGTGCGCGGCCGGTCGCGGAGAGCGCCCTGAGGGTGCAGCGCAGGCCGAGCGCCGCGCCGGTGCAGGCGAGGAGGTACGAGAGTGCGGGTGTGGGCCAGCCGAAGCTGAGGTGGTGCAGGGTTCCCATCGGTGCCTCCGGCGGGCGTGACCTGGCGGTCGGTCATATGCCTTTCGCATGTGCGAAGGGGCTCACGGATGCGGAGGACGCTACCCAGCGTCCACCCGTGGTCACGAGAAGATGTGAAAAGCTGCCCGGGCGGCCTCGGTGGTGTGCTCGAATGGGCGGGCCCCGTGTGCCCGCACGGGCTGACTGCCTGTCATGACCGGTTACGGACAGGCCCGGTCCGCTCCCTTCTGCCGGTCCCGGCCCGCCGTTAGGGTCACGCCCGACGGCCCGCACGACGCGCCCCACCCGTTGCGCGGGGGCACCCCTCCCCACGGTCGCGTCGACCGTGGTGGCCCTTCTCCCACCACGCGGGCCCGTGAAGGAGTCCGTTCCCCCATGCCTCCTCTCCTGACCCGTCCCCGGACGGCCGTCACGGCGCTGGCGGTGAGCTGCGGCCTGGCGGTGTCGTGGCTGACCGGCCTGCACAGCACCGCGACCGCCGCGACCGAGGCCACCTCCGACACGTACACCTGGAGCAACGCCAGGGTGGACGGCGGCGGCTTCGTGCCCGGCATCGTCTTCAACCAGACCGAGAAGGACCTGGTCTACGCCCGCACCGACATCGGCGGCGCCTACCGGCAGGACCCGGCCACCAAGAAGTGGATCCCGCTGCTCGACTCGGTCGGCTGGAACGACTGGAACCTCACCGGTGTCGCCTCGCTCGCCACCGACCCGGTGCAGACCAACCGGGTGTACGTCGCCGCGGGCAACTACACCAACAGCTGGGATCCGAACAACGGCGCCATCCTGCGCTCCACCGACAAGGGCAAGACCTGGGCCCGCACCACCCTGCCGTTCAAGGTCGGCGGCAACATGCCGGGCCGCGGCATGGGCGAGCGCCTCGCGGTCGACCCGAACAACGACAAGATCGTCTACTTCGGCGCCGCCGAGGGCAACGGCCTGTGGAAGTCCGTCGACTACGGCGTCACCTGGGCGAAGGTCAGCAGCTTCACCAACGTCGGCAACTACCAGGCCGACCCGACGGACACCAGCGGCTACCTGAGCTCCAACCCGGGCGTGCTCTGGGTGACGTTCGACAAGGCGAGCGCCGCCGCCGGCGCCACCACCCAGACGATCTACGTCGGCGTCGCCGACAAGGACAACAACGTCTACCGCTCCACCGACGGCGGCACCACCTGGACCCGCCTCGCCGGCCAGCCCACCGGGTTCCTGCCGCACAAGGGCGTCCTCGACGGCACCAACGGCTACCTCTACCTGGCCACCAGCGACACCGGCGGCCCGTACGACGGCGGCAAGGGCGACGTCTGGCGCTACGACACCAAGGCCGGCACCTGGCTGCAGATCAGCCCGCTCAAGTCGTCCGACTCCGGCGCGTACTTCGGCTACAGCGGCCTGACGATCGACCGCCAGCACCCGAACGTCGTCATGGTCACGGGCTACAGCTCCTGGTGGCCGGACACCCAGATCTACCGCTCCACCGACTTCGGCGCGACGTTCAAGCCGATCTGGGAGTACAACGGCTACCCGAACCGGGTCGACCACTACACCATGGACGTCTCCACCTCGCCGTGGCTGACCTGGGGCGCCTACCCCTCGCCGCCGGAGGAGACCCCGAAGCTCGGCTGGATGACGGAGTCGCTGGAGATCGACCCGTTCAACTCCGACCGCATGATGTACGGCACCGGCGCGACGCTGTACGGCAGCAGCAACCTGACCGCCTGGGACGCCGGCACCAAGATCACCATCAAGCCGATGGTGGAGGGCCTGGAGGAGACCGCCGTCCTGGACCTGGCCAGCCCGCCGACCGGGGCCCCGCTGCTCAGCGCGCTCGGTGACATCGGGGGCTTCCGCCACACCTCGCTGACCACCACCCCGGCGATGATGTTCACCTCGCCGAACCACAGCAGCACCACCAGCCTCGACTACGCCGAGACCAACGGCAACGTCGTCGTCCGGGTCGGCAACACGCCCAGCGGCTCGACCGACAAGCACATCGCCTTCTCCAACGACAACGGCGCCAACTGGTACGCGGCGAGCAGCGAGCCGGCCGGCATCACCGCCGGCGGCACCGTGGCGATCTCCGCGGACGGCACCCGCATCGTGTGGTCGCCGGAGGGCGCCTCCCCCGTCACCGGCACCTTCGGCGGCGGCTCCTGGGCCACCGCGAGCGGCCTGCCGGCCGGCGCGACCGTGGAGTCGGACCGGGTCAACGCCAAGAAGTTCTACGCCTACGCGGCCGGTTCCTTCTACGTCTCCACCGACGGCGGCGTGACCTTCACCAAGACCGCGGCCACCAGCCTCCCGGCCAAGGGCAACGTCCGCTTCAAGGCGCTGACCACCACCGAGGGCGACGTCTGGCTCGCCGGCGGCGCCGACGACGCCACCTACGGCCTGTGGCACTCCACCAACTCCGGCGCGTCCTTCACCCGCCTCGCGGGCGTCGACAAGGCCGACAGCATCGGCTTCGGCAAGGCCGCCACCGGCACCGCCTACCCGGCGCTGTACAGCAGCGCCCAGATCGGCGGCGTCCGCGGCATCTACCGCTCCGACAACGCCGGGGCGAGCTGGGTCCGCATCAACGACGACAACCACCAGTGGGGCTGGACCGGCGCCGCGATCACCGGCGACCCGCGGGTCTACGGCCGGGTGTACGTCTCCACCAACGGCCGCGGCATCATCGTCGGCGACACCTCGGCCGTGACCACGGTCTCGCCGTCGCCGTCCGCCTCGGCCTCCGCGTCGTCCTCCCCGTCACCGTCGGCGTCCGCCTCGCCCTCCGCGTCCGCCTCGCCGTCGTCCTCGCCCTCGTCCTCGCCGTCCTCCAGCCCGACCGCGGGCACCGGCTGCGAGGTCACGTACGCCGTGAGCAGCCAGTGGGGCGGCGGCTTCGGCGCCAACGTCACCGTCAGGAACACCGGCACCACGGCGGTCAACGGCTGGACGCTGAAGTGGGCGTTCGCCAACGGCCAGACCGTCGGCTCGCTCTGGAACGGCAGCTGGACCCAGAGCGGCGCCAGCGTCACCGTCACCAGCCTGAGCTACAACGGCGCGCTCGCCGCGAACGGCGGCAGCACGTCCTTCGGGTTCAACGGCACGTGGACCGGCAGCAACACCAACCCGGCCGCGTTCACCCTCAACGGAGCCTCCTGCACCGTGAAGTGACCGTCCGGCGGACGGAACGGGCCGGCGGGGACGGGGCGGCAGCAGCCGCTCCGCCCCCGCCGGCCCGCGGGCGGGTTCAGGAGACCGCTGCGCTCGCCCCCGAGCTGCCGTTGCGGGCCAGGCAGAGCACGTAGTCGTCGCTCGTCCCGCTCTCGGAGTGGGTGAAGGAGGACTCGGTGTCCGGGTACGCCTCGCACGCCGCCGCGTCGTCGGTGGTGCCGTCGACGCGGCCCACCACCTTGTAGTCGGCCGTCGGGTCGCTGCACGGCAGCACCTTCAGCGCGGGCTTCACCGAGGTGCCCGCGTTGTGCACGCAGGAACCGGTCGTGATCCCGACCGACGTGGGCACCCGGTACGGCGTCGTGGGGGTGTACGGGTCGTCGTCGGCCAGCGCGCCGACCACCATCAGGCCGATGACCACCGACCAGGCCACCACCGGGAGCAGCAGCATGAGCATCGCCGGGCGCTTCGTCAGCGGCTTGCCCGGGTCGAGCTGCGGTCCGCTGACCGGGGCGGCCGGCGGCAGCGCCTTGATCTTGTTCCAGGCGAAGAGGTTCCGGATCAGCGTCACCGGCGTGATGATCGACGACAGGTAGCCCCACCAGCCCTGCACCATCGTGCGGGCCGACATGTCGCGCACCGCCGCGGTGCCGCAGGTGCGGCAGAACGGCCCCTCCTGGCGCTGGAACTGCATGATGACGATCATGCCCCGGTGGGCGCGCACCGTGGTCTTCACGGCCGGGAGGCCGCCGCAGAACCGGCAGCCCGGCCCGGCCCCCGGCACCGCGTGGGCCGGCTGCTGCGCGTACGGCGACGGCTGCCCGTAGGTCGGCGGCTGCGCGTACGGCGAGGGCTGCCCGTACGGTGCCGGCTGCCCGTAGGGCGCCTGCTGGCCGTACGGTGCCGGCTGGCCGTACGCGGGCGGCGCCGCGCCGTAGGCCGGGGGCTGCGGGTACGGCGCGGGCTGCGCCGGATACCCGTACCCGGCGGGCGGCTGGGCCTGGCCGGGCACCGGCGCGGGCGGGGCCGGCGGCGCGGCGTACGGCTGGGACGGCGGCTGAGGCGTGGTCAAAGGTCTTCCCCGTGGCAGTGTCCGGCTCGGGACTCGGGTCTTCGCCACAGGTCGGCCGACCACGGAGCGCCCCGTCCCGCCAGGACGTCGAGATGGCTGACGTACTCTAGGGCCACCCCCGGCGCCGCCCGCGGCCGGGTCGCGCGGTCAGCGCCGGAAGGCGTCCCCGTCCCCGGGCTCGGACTCCGGCGCGTCGCGGTCGAACCTCGGCAGGGCGAGGAAGAACAGCCCGCCCGCGAGCGCGTTACGGAGGCGCAGGGAGGCGCCGCGCCGTCCGGGTCAGCCGGACGTGTGCCGGGTCAGCCGGACCCGCACCGGGCTGCGGGCCTCCAGGGTGATCGCCTGGCCGAGCACGACCTCCGTGTCGACCGCCGCGACCTCGAACTCCCGCAGCAGCGCGGCGAGCGCGAGCACCGACTCCAGCATCGAGAAGTGCTGCCCGATGCAGGCCCGCGGGCCGCCGCCGAAGGGGAACCAGGCGTAGCGGTGCCGCGCGGCCTCCTGTTCGGGGGTGAAGCGGCCGGGGTCGAAGCGCTCCGGTTCGTCC
Source organism: Kitasatospora sp. NE20-6 (assembly GCF_045862635.1). Taxonomy (NCBI): domain Bacteria; kingdom Bacillati; phylum Actinomycetota; class Actinomycetes; order Kitasatosporales; family Streptomycetaceae; genus Kitasatospora; species Kitasatospora sp. NE20-6. The sequence goes on along the minus strand of NZ_BPRL01000003.1, from coordinate 313,143 downwards.
CAGTGGCCGGGGTGCCGGTGCGTCACGTACGGGGCGACGAGCACGTCGGCCCCGGCCGGTATCCGCACCCCGCCGATCTCGCAGTCGGCCACCGCCCGGCGTCCGATGACGGCGGCGGCCGGGTAGAGCCGCATGGCCTCCTTCAGCACGGCGGTGGTGTACGGCAGGGCCGCGAGGTCGTCGGCGGTCGGCGCGCGGTCGCCGAGCACCGCGCGGGCCTCGGCGCGGGCCCGCTCCTGCTCCTCCGGGTGCTTGCCCAGCAGGTGCAGGGCGAAGGCGAGCGAGGTCGCGGTGGTCTCGTGCCCGGCGAGCAGGAAGATCAGCACCTGGTCGCGGAGTTCGGTGGGGTCGAGCTGTTCGCCGTCCTCGCCGCGGGCGGCGGCGAGCAGGCCGAGCAGGTCGTCCGCCTCGCGCCCGGCGCGCCGGGCGATGATCGCGTCGCACACCCCGTACAGCGCCTGCTCGGCGGCCCGGGCCTCGCGGTTGCCGGGGGTCGGCCACTGCCGCGGGATGCGCACCGGCGCGAAGCCGCGGTCGCGGACGTACGCGCCGAGCACCGGGAAGGAGCGGCGGACGGCGCCGATCGCCTCCTCCACGTCGGTGCCGAAGAGGATCCGGGCGACCGCGCGCAGCGCGAAGCGGGACATCTCCTCGGCCGCGTCGACGACACCGCCGGGCACGGCCGCCCAGCGCTCCACGAGGGCCGCCGACTCCAGGGCGACCGCCGCGGCGTACGTGTCGACCCGGCGGCGGGTGAAGAGCGGCTGGATCAGCCGCCGCTGGCGCTGGTAGTCGGCGTCCTGCGCGGTCAGCAGCCCGTTGCCGAGGCTGGCCCTGAGCTCCTCGTACATGGTGTTGTCCTTGCGGAAGTCCGCCGCGCGGGTGGCGAGCACCTGCTGCGCGCCGTCCGGCGAGAACACCATGTAGAACTCGGCCCGCAGGCCGGGCGGGCCCGCGCCGAAGCGCACGACGTCGCCGTGCTCGCGGTGGGCGGCGAGGTAGGCGGCGAGCGGGTCGCGGGTCAGGTCGAGCATCGACCCGATGATCGGCAGCCCGGCGGGGCCGGGTGTCCGGGTGGTGGCCTGCACGTGTCCCCCATATGACGGTGTACGGTCATCGGCCACGCTAGCCGACGTTCCGTCAGGGCAGTAGACCGCGCAGGCCGCCCGGGTCACTCGTACTCGGTGCCGCCCTTGCGCGTGAGGTAGGCGCCGCCGACGGCCTTGGCGATGGCCCGGCCGCCGGTCACCGGGCTGTACCGCTCGGTCTGCGGACGCACGACGACCCCCTCCCTGATGTGCAGCGACCGGCCCGACAGCGTCTCCCGGCCCTCGGCCAGCTCCAGCACCACCGCCGGGTCGAAGGGCCCGCGCCACAGCTCGGGCACGACCGGCAGCACACCGGCGAGCAGCACGGCCGCGTCGAGCCAGCGCAGCCGCCCGTCGATGACGGCCGACACGTCGAAGACCGCGTAGCCGGGCAGTTCGCTCCGGCCCGAACGCCCGTACGTCAGGTCCTGCACGCCGGTGCCGAAGACCTCGCCGAAGATGCCCACCCGGTCGGCGCCGAGGCGTTCGGCGAGACCGGCGGCGGCCTCCGCGACGCCGTGCGCCCGCACGGCCCGCCAGTAGAGGTTCACGCCGTCCTCGCGCAGCGCCAGGCCCTGCGCACCGACGCCCTTGGACGAGACCTGCACCTCGCCGGACCCGGCGTGGTAGGTGACCAGGCAACAGGTGCCGTGCAGCTTCTCGGTCACGACGACGGGCTCGCCCGGCTCGAACACGTCCGGGAAGCGCTTGAGGTTCTCGATGTCGACCCAGGGCAGCAGGTCGGGCGCCCGCTCCACCTCGCCGTTCATGGCGGTGGGGATCGGCGGCTGCCACTTGGTGATGCCGAGCACCCCGGCGAAGTCCGCCCCGGAACCGGCGGCCTCCGCGAGGTCGACACCCGCGAGCGCACCCGGCCGGCACACGATGCCCTGCGACAGCTCGCCGCGCAGCCGTACGGCCTTGACCCGGTTGGCGTCGCCGCCGGCCAGCCGGCCGGTGAGCCCGAGCTCCTCGATCAGCCCGGGCGGCAGCACCGCCTGCTCGGGGATGTAGACGGCCGTCTCGCCCGTGCGGTAGGCGCCCTTGGCGACGACCGCACGGTAGAGGCCGACCTGGGCGAGCTCCAGCGCGTCGGCGTTCGGGTGCTCCAGGATGGTCAGGCGCTCGGCGGTGACCTTCAGTGTGGACATCGGTGCCGTCCCTCCCCGTTCCGGTGACGTCGATCACTGTCCCGGCCCGCCCGGCCCGGAGGCCAGCGATTTTCGTGCCGGACCATCGCACATGCGAGTCCGCGCATGTCCACATGCTGGCCTGTGCGATGAAACAGGCGACTCGCCCCTTGCAGATGCGACATTATGATCGGCGTCGTGATCGCACCTGCGTGCCCCCTGCCGGGCACGGTCGAGGGGAACAGGAACCACATGAACACCGTCGGACGCCGCACCGCCGTCGCCACCGCCACCGCACTGCTCCTCACCGCCGGGCTGACCGCCTGCGGCAGCAGCGGCGACCCGGCCCCCGCGGCGTCGGCCCCTGCGGCATCGGCCCCCGCCGGGGCGTCCGCCTCCGCGGCGACCGGCACGGTCACGGGCGCGGTCACGGTCTTCGCCGCGGCCTCGCTGAAGGAGTCCTTCACCGCGCTGGGCAAGAAGTTCGAGGCCGCGAACCCCGGGGTGAAGGTCACCTTCAACTTCGGCGGCAGCTCGGCCCTGGCGCAGAGCATCGTCTCCGGCGCTCCGGCGGACGTCTTCGCGGCCGCGAGCCCGGCCACCATGAAGACCGTCACCGACGCGAAGGCCGCCGCCGGCACCCCGCAGGTGTTCGTGAAGAACACCCTGGAGATCGCCGTCCCCGAGGGCAACCCCAAGCACATCACCGGCCTGAAGGACCTCACCGGCGTGAAGGTCGCCCTCTGCGCCAAGGAGGTGCCGTGCGGCGCCGCCGCCGTCAAGGCCCTCCAGGCGGCCGGGGTGAACCTCACCCCCGTGACCCTGGAGCAGGACGTCAAGGGCGCCCTCACCAAGGTCGAGCTCGGCGAGGTCGACGCCGCCCTCGTGTACCGGACCGATGTGCAGGCCGATGCTGCGAAGATCGACGGCGTGGAGTTCCCCGAGGCCGCCAAGGCCGTCAACGACTACCCGATCGCCGCGCTCGCCAAGGCGCCCAACGCCGCGGCCGCCGCGGCCTTCGTCGCGTACGTCGAGTCCGCCGAGGCCGCGCAGGCCCTGACCGCGGCGGGCTTCCAGGCACCGTGACCGACCGCACCACCGCCGGCGGCCCCGGCCCCGGCGGCGCCCCCGGGACGGCCCGCCGCCCGCGCTCCCGGCGCGGGCGGGGGGTGCCGTACGCCCTGCTGCTGCCCGCCCTGCTCGGGCTGGCGTTCCTCGTGCTGCCCCTGGTCGGCCTGCTCGTCCGGGCGCCGTGGAGCGCCATGCCGGAGCAGCTGTCCAGCCCGGAGGTCTGGCAGGCCCTGCGGCTCTCCCTGATCTGTGCGACGGCGGCCACGGGGGTGTCGCTGGTGCTCGGGGTGCCGCTGGCCTGGGTGCTGGCCCGCACCGAGCTGCCCGGGCGGCGGGCGGTCCGGGCCCTGGTGACGCTGCCGCTGGTGCTGCCGCCGGTGGTCGGCGGCGTGGCGCTGCTGCTCGTGCTCGGCCGCAACGGCATCGTCGGCCGGTGGCTCGACTCGGCGTTCGGCTTCACGCTGCCGTTCACCACCACGGGCGTGGTGGTCGCCGAGACGTTCGTCGCCATGCCGTTCCTGGTGATCAGCGTCGAGGGCGCGCTGCGCGCCGCCGACCCGCGGTACGAGGAGGCGGCGGCGACGCTCGGCGCGTCCCGGCTCACCGCCTTCCGCCGGGTCACGCTGCCGCTGATCGCGCCCGGCATCGGCGCGGGCGCGGTGCTGGCCTGGGCGCGGGCGCTCGGCGAGTTCGGCGCGACCATCACCTTCGCCGGCAACTTCCCCGGCCGCACCCAGACGATGCCGCTCGCCGTCTACCTGGCGATGGAGTCCGAACCGGAGGCGGCCATCGCGCTGAGTCTGGTGCTGCTCGCGGTGTCCGTCGCCGTCCTGGCCGGACTGCGCGAACGCTGGATGTCGGCCCCGTGACCCCTCCCCCGGAGCCCGCGATGCCCGCCCTCGACGCCCGCCTGCTCGTCGAACGCGCCGCCTTCCGCCTCGACCTCGCGCTCACCGCCGCGCCCGGCGAGGTCGTGGCGCTGCTCGGTCCGAACGGCGCCGGCAAGTCCACCGCCCTGCGCGCCCTGGCCGGCCTGCTCCCGCTCACCGGCGGCAGCCTCACCCTCGACGGCGCACTGCTGGAGGACCCGGCCCTCGGCCTGCACACCCCGGCCGAGGAACGGCCCGTCGGCGTGGTCTTCCAGGACTACCTGCTCTTCCCCCATCTCGGGGCACTCGACAACATCGCCTTCGGCCTGCGCTGCCAGGGCCTGCGGAAGGCGGCCGCCCGGGCCGCCGCACTGCCGTGGCTGGAGCGCATGGGCCTGGCGGACCACGCGGCGAGCCGCCCGGGCACGCTGTCGGGCGGCCAGGCGCAGCGCGTGGCGCTGGCGCGGGCGCTCGCCGTCCGGCCCCGGCTGCTGCTGCTGGACGAGCCGCTGGCCGCGCTGGACGCGCGCACCCGGCTGGACGTCCGGGCGCAGCTGCGGCGGCACCTGGCGGAGTTCGAGGCGGTGGCGGTGCTCGTCACGCACGACCCGCTGGACGCCATGGTGCTCGCGGACCGGCTGGTCGTCGTCGAGGACGGCCGGGAGGTGCAGTCGGGCACCCCCGCCGAGATCGCCCGGCACCCGCGGACGGACTACATCGCCCGCCTGGTCGGCCTGAACCTCTACCGCGGCACCGCGGACGGACACCTCGTCACGCTGCCCGGCGGCGCGGTGCTGCACACGACGGACGAGCTGGCCGGCCCGGCGTTCGTGGCGTTCCCGCCGGACGCCGTCACGCTGCACCGCGGGCGTCCGGAGTCCAGCGCGCGCAACGTCTGGCCGGCGACCGTCGCCGGCCTCGACCTGCACGGCGACCGCATCCGGGTCGACCTCGCGGGCCCGCTGCCGCTCGCCGCCGACCTCACGCCGGGCGCCGCCGCCGAGCTCGACCTCTCGCCCGGCCGCGAGGTCTGGGCGTCCGTCAAGGCCGGCCAGACGCACGCGTACCCGGCCTGACCGGGCCGGGGGCGGCGGTCGGACCGGGTACGCGGGCGGGGGTCAGCCCTTCTTGAGCTGCTGCTCGAACGCCGCCAGGTCGACGACCTGGTCGGCCGCGGGCTTCTGCACGGTGACGGGCTTGTCGAAGTCGGAGAAGGTCAGCTCGGCGGGGCTGTCGCCCTCCTTCTGCTCCATCGCGACGAGGTACGGCTTGCCCTCGGTGGCGATGTGGAGGGTGGTCTTCGTGCCCTCCGCGTCGGCGACGACGATGCTGAAGGTCTTCACGCCGCCGGTGGTGCCGGCGGTGCCCTTCTCCGAGGTCACCTCGTCGGCGCCGTCGTCCCCGGTGATGGCCTTGACCATGCCGCACATGAAGACCGTCTCGGTCAGGCTCTGGCCCGTCCCGTCGCCGGTGAACCAGCGGCCCTTGAACAGCTGCGCGGCGACGGCGGCCTGCTTCTCGTTGCCGCCCAGGCTCTTGGCGAGGTCCTTCCAGAACGCCTCGTCCGGCTTGAGCCACGTCGTGGTGCCGGTGCGCAGCACCTCGGCCGTGCCCTTGCCCGGGTGGCCGATGGTGCCCGCGCAGTTGCCCTGCATGTCGGCGGCGAGGTCCACCGTGGTCACGCTGCCCTCGGAGGTGAAGGTGCCGGCGGCCTTCATCGCGGTGACGGCCTTCATCGCGGCGTGCGCCTGGCCGGAGATCTCCTTGGCGGAGAGGGTGTCGACCGCCAGCGTCGGGACGGGGCTCGCGGACGGCGCCGCGGACGGCGTCGCGGACGGGGCGGCGGACGGCGTCGCGGTGCCGGAGCTGCAGGCGGTGGCACCGGCGGCCAGCAGCACGCAGACGACGGCGGTCGGGACGAGGCGCTTGGAGAGCATGGAAGAATTTCCCTGTTTCGGTATCTGGGTGAACGTGAACCGGGCACGAGTATGCAGCCGGGCGGTGACACCCCGTCCGCCGGGCGGCCCTGCGTGACCCGGTCGTGCCGGAACCGGTACCGCACGGTGCTGTCCGGGTCCGGCCGGCCGGGGCGTCCGCGCACGCCGGAGCCGGTGACCGCAGGTCAGGCGGGCCGCACGAAGCCCGACTCGTACGCGGCGATGACGGCCTGGGTGCGGTCCCGGGCGCCGAGCTTCCCGAGCACGCTGCTGACGTGCGTCTTGACGGTCTGTACGCCCACGACCAGTTCGGCGGCGATCTCGGTGTTGGAGAGGCCGCGGGCCATCAGCCGCAGCACCTCGGCCTCCCGGTCGGTGAGGGCGGCGCGGGCCATGGTGTCGGCGGCGGCGCGGCCGGTGCGGGCCGCGGCGAGGCGGCGGATGGCGGCGGGGAAGAGCAGCGACTCGCCGGCCGCGACGAGGCGGACCGCGTGGGCGATCTCGGCGGGGCGGGCGCGCTTGAGCAGGAAGCCGTCCGCACCGGCCCGCAGGGCCTCGTAGACGTAGTCGTCGTTCTCGAAGGTCGTGACGACGAGGATGCGGGGCGGGCGGTCGGTGCCGCGCAGGATGGCGCGGGTCGCGGTGAGCCCGTCGACGTCGGGCATGCGGACGTCCATCAGCACCACCTGGGGACGCGCGGCGCGGACGACGGAGAGCGCCTCGGCGCCGTCCGCGGCCTCCCCCACGACCCGCAGGTCGCCCTGGGCCTCCAGCACGGCCCGCAGGCCCGCGCGGACGAGCTCCTCGTCGTCCACCAGCACGATGTCGATCATGAGCCCAACCGTAGCGGCAGCCGGACGCGGACCACCCAGTCGCCGTCCACCGGGCCCGCGACGGCCTCGCCGCCGAGCAGCGCCGCCCGCTCGCGGATGCCGCGCAGCCCCTTGCCGCCGGAGCGCCGGCCCCCGGCCTGCGGGACGGCCGGCAGTGCGGTGGCGCAGCTCAGGTGCAGCAGCCCGTCGGCCGTCCCGGCGTGCACCCGCACCGGTGTGCCCGGCACGTGCTTGAGCGCGTTGGTCACGCCCTCCTGGACGATCCGGTACGCCTCGCGGGACAGCACGCCGGGCAGGCGGGCGCCGGCCACCTCGATCCGTGCCTCGACCGGGCTGCCGGCCGCGCGCGCCGTCTCGAACAGCACCTCCACGCGGTCGAGCCCGGGGTGTTCGACGGCAGGCCCGTCCGGGTGGTCGCGGAGCAGGACGAGCATCCGCTCCAGGTCCTCCATCGCCCGGCGGCCGGTCGTCTCGATCGCCTCCAGCGCCTTCTCGCGGAACGCCGGGTCGGCCACCTCCCGGGCGGCGCCGGCCTGCAGCACCGACACGGTGAGGGCGTGCCCGATCGAGTCGTGGAGTTCGCGGGCGAGCCGGTTGCGCTCCAGCAGGCGCTCCGCCCGCGCCTCCGCCTCGGCCAGCCGCTCACCCGCGGACGGCCCCAGCAGGCGGACGGCCATGGCCAGTTGAAGCCGTCCCGCGAGGGCCACGGTGTACACCATCGCCACCAGGAGCAGCGGCGCGCACGGCAGCAGGTAGCCGCCCGCCCGCACCAGGCCGACCACGGCGATCAGACCGTGCACGGTCAGGAGCGCCACGCCCATGCCCAGGGCGACCCGGGCGACCAGCCAGAGCGCCGTCCGGCCGCGGTCCGCCCAGCTCGCCGAGGACGCCGTGCCGATGGCGTCCTCGCGCGCGGGCATCAGCAGCAGCGCGGCCTGCACGCCCTCGGCCCGGCGGGTCGCCGGGATCAGCGCCGCCAGGCACAGCAGCGCGCCGTCGAGCAGCGCGCTCACCCCGACGAGGGCGGGCCACCCGAGCGGCCCCTCGGTGCCCGGGTAGACGAGCAGCACCACGCAGGCGAAGACCGCACCGACGAGCAGGTGCAGCCAGCGCGCGTAGGTGGCGGCCCGGACGAGGGGCGCGAGGATCGTGGACACCCCGCCATCCTGCCGGACCGCACCGGGCGGGGGCCTCCCTCCCGGGAGGGAGGCGGTCCACCCCCTGGCGGGAGGGCGGCGGGCCGCCGCGCCGCTTGACTGGAGGCAGCCGACCAGGGGAGGCAGCCGGTGATCGAGATCCGATCCCTCAGCAAGTCGTACGGTGACACCGCCGCGGTGTCCGACCTGAGCTTCCGGGTGGATCCGGGCCGGGTCACCGGGTTCCTCGGCCCGAACGGTGCCGGGAAGTCCACCACCCTGCGGATGCTCCTCGGCCTGGACCGGCCGACCGCCGGCACCGCCCTGGTGCACGGCCGGCCGTACGCCGAGCTCGACTCCCCGCTGCGGCAGGTCGGCGCGCTGCTGGACGCGCAGGCGGTGCACGGCGGGCGCACCGCCCGCGGGCACCTGCGCTGGCTCGCCGCGAGCAACGGCATCCCGGAGCGCCGGGTCGACGAGGTGCTCGCGCAGGTCGGCCTCGCCGACGCGGCCCGGCGCCGGGTCAAGGGCTTCTCGCTCGGCATGCGGCAGCGGCTCGGGGTGGCGGCGGCGCTGCTCGGCGACCCGCCGGTGCTGCTGCTGGACGAGCCGGTCAACGGCCTCGACCCGGAGGGCATCCGCTGGATCCGCACCCTGCTGCGCGGGCTCGCCGCCGAGGGCCGGTCGGTGCTGGTCTCCTCCCACCTGATGACGGAGATGGCGCTGACCGCCGACCACCTGGTGGTGATCGGCCGCGGACGGCTGCTGGCCGACCTGTCGACCGCCGAGTTCCTGGAGCGGCACGGCCGCAGCCGGGTGCGGGTGCGCGCCGTCGACCCGGACCGCCTCGCCGTGCTGCTGCGCTCCGCCGGCCTCGCCGCCGAGCCGTCCCCGGACGGCGGGGACGCCTGGGAGGTGGCGGGCGCGGCCCCGGAGGAGATCGGCGCCCTGGCCGCCCGGGAGGGCGTGGCGCTGTACGAACTGTCCGTCCGGCAGGACTCGTTGGAGGAGGCTTTCATGCGGATGACCACGGACGCCGTGGAGTACCGGGCGGTGGCGGCATGACGGCCGCGCTCGCCCTGCGCGCCGAGTGGACGAAGTTCACCACGCTGCGCTCGCAGTGGGTCACCCCGCTGCTCGCCGTGCTGCTGACGGCCGGCATCACCGCGGCCGTGCAGGCCGCGTACGGCGAGGTCGACGCCTCGCTGTACGAGGACCCGGGCGTCGGCATCTACTACGGGCTGCTCTTCGGGCAGACCGCCGTGGTCTGCACGGGCGTGCTGCTGATCGGGCAGGAGTTCGCCTCCGGCACGATCCGCGTCTCGCTCGCCGCGGTGCCGCGGCGCGGCCGGCTGTACGGCGCCAAGCTGCTGCTCGGTGCCGGGGTGGGGCTGGTGGTCGGGCTGCTGTCGGTGGGCGGCGCGCACGCCGCCACCGCGGCGACGGTGGGCCTGGACCTCTCCGAGCCGGGCGCCGCCCGCAGCATCGCCGCGGGGGTGCTCTACCACCCGCTGCTGCTGGTGATCTGCCTGGGCGCGGCGACGATGCTGCGCAACCTGACGGCGGCGATGGGGCTGCTGACGCCCACCGTCTTCCTCGGCACGACGGTCCTGAGCGGGGTGCCGGGCGCCCGGGAGGTCGCACGGTTCCTGCCGGACCGGGCCGGCCTGTACGCGACGTCGTACCACGCCGACCCGGACGTGCCCTACGGCCACTGGACCGGCCTGCTGATCATGGCGCTGTGGGCGGCCGCGGCCGCGTACGGCGGGCTGCGCTCGATCCGCCGGCACGACGCCTGACGTGCGGCGACGACCCGCGGCCGGGGCCGGCCGCGGGTCGGCTAGGGTGGGCACCGTGCATCTGACCGTTCTTCCGCCGCCGGCCGCCTGAGCGGGCGGCACGGCCACCAGGAGTCCGGGGCGTAGCCCCCGGGCCTGTCGGTGCTGCCCGCAGACGCGGCCATGCGACCGACACCTCTGTGGGAGAACACCCGTGTCCACTGCACGAACCACCCTGCCCGTCGGGCGGGGTCTGCTCTACATCACCTTCTCCGCCACCGCCTGGGGCACCGCCGGTGCGGCCGCCGCGCTGCTGTTCGGCGGCAGCGGTCTGGGGCCGCTGGCCCTCACGTTCTGGCGCTCGGCCGGCGGGGTGGCGCTGCTGCTCGTCGTGCGGGCGTTCACCGGCGGCGAGGCGCGGCCGGCCGCGCCGTGGCGCCGCCGGTGGCCCCGCATCCTCGTCAACGGCGCCGGGCTGACGCTCTTCCAGGCCGCGTACTTCGTCGCGGTGCAGCAGACCGGTCTCGCGGTGGCCACCGTGGTCACCCTCGGCTCGGCACCGGTGATGATCGCGGTCGGCGCCCGGCTGACGATGGGCGAGCGCCTGGGCGGGTCCGGCGCGGTCGCGGTCGGCGGGGCGCTGGCGGGGCTGGCCGTGCTGGTGGTCGGCGACGGCGGCAGCGGCGAGGTGCGGCCCGTCGGGGTGCTGTGGGCGCTGCTCTCGGCGGCCGGGTACGGCTGCATCACGGTGTGGACCCGGCACCTGGGACGCCGCGGCGAGACGGAGAGCCCGTCCTCGACCACGCTGTGGTCCTTCGCGGTCTGCGCGGTCTGCCTGCTGCCGTTCGCGGCGGCGGAGGGCGTGTGGCCGCAGTCGGAGGGCCTGGGCCGGACGGTGCTGCTGCTGGTCTACCTGGCCTCGGTGCCGACCGCGCTGGCGTACGGCCTGTACTTCGCCGGCGCCGCGGTGGTGCGGGCGACGACCGCCTCGGTCATCGCCCTCATCGAGCCTGTCAGTGCGACGGCGATCGCGGTGCTGCTGCTCGGCGAGCACCTGACCCGGGCCACGGCGGCGGGCACGGTGGTGCTGCTGGCCTCCGTCACGGGGCTGGCCCTGGCGGAGGCCCGGCTGGCCGTGCAGGCCCGCCCGGCCCGCCCGGCCTGACCGGCCTGACCGACCGCGGCCGCGGCCGGGACCGGACGGGCCGACCGGACCGGCGGGCGCCCCGCCGGCCCGGCAGGCCCGGCCGCGGTCGCTACCGCAGCGCCGGGTGGTCGGCGACGACGGTGCAGCTGCCGGGGGCGATCTCCCTGACCCTCGACAAAGGTCCTGCACCGAGTTGGCTCGACTTGCCGCCCTCGTCCCCGCGAGACCGGCCTGCCGGCACCGACCGATGCCGACCACGGCGCTCGGGCTTTGCTCAGGCAGGGTGTACCAGCCCGTTGAGCATCTTCTCCAGCAGATCGTTGTTCGCGTTGAAGCTGGCCACTGACGCGGCGATGTTCTCCTCTTGGTCCATGTCCTGCCAAGAGACGGTTAGCCGGCTTCGCAGGCGAGTTGGGCGAGGAAAGCACGCTGGGTGCGGCCGTTGCCTTCCCGGAAGGGGTGAATGGCGTTCACGTCGCCGTACAGGTCGGCGAGGGCGCGGATGAACTCCGGGCGGTCCAAGCCTTGCAGGTGGTCGTTGTCGGCCAGCTTGCGGAACACGTCCTCAGCGAACGAGACGATGTGGATCGACGGGCAGAACGACGTGCCTTTGGAGATCTCGATGGTGCGCAACTCCCGGCCCACGGGTACACACTCCCGAAGATCTGCTGGTGGAACGCCTGCAGGTGCGCGAGGTCGTAGTTGCCGGGCAACGGCTCGGCGTCGAGGACGGTGAGCTCCACTGCGGCGATGTCCGCTTCGGCCTGGGAGAGTTCGGCTGCGTCGGTGATACCGAGACTGTTCCGGAGGACACCGTTGGGCTCGCTGTAGGGGTCGGTCACTCAGTGGCCTTGCGGGTGTAGCGGGCGAGGGTCCGGGCTCGCAGGGCTGCGGCGTCGAGTTCTCCATGTGCGTAGGCGTCGAGGTCGGCTGTGGTGCCTGCGCCGACGCGCAGTCCCTCGGCCTCGGTGGAGCCTATGGCGGAGGCGACCGCCGCTTGACGACGTCGGGCCTGGTCCTTCTGTTCGCGTCGCTGGTAAACCTCCAGCGACGCGACGTCCACACGGCGGTGGGTGCCGACCATGCGGAAGTCGATCGCTCCCTTGTCGAGCAGCTTGACCAGGTGCGGCCGGGAGACGCCAAGGGCTTTCGCTGCCTGGATGGTGGAAAGTTCCAGGTTCTTGGCGATCACCTCGACGGCGCGGCCGGACGCGATGAGCGCCATGGTCTCCATGAGGACCGCCAGGGCTTCGCGCGGCACCTCCATGGTGACCTTGCCCGCTTCGGCGACGGTGACGTGGAACGTCTCGGCCCTGCTGGTGAGGGCGTCACGGAGGCATGGAACGGCCTCCTCGACGGTGCGCTTGCGCTGTTCCTGCCGTGTACGTTGCGCTTGGGCACCCCGCAGAGCAGGCAGGCCCTCGACAGGGCGCTTGCGCAACTTCCTCCGAGTGGGAGAGCCCTTGACCTCGTGCACGAAAGCCGTCGTGCTGTCGTCGACGACGTGCTTTGCCCCCTTGGCCGACTTCTGTTCCTGGTGCGTCACGGGCATCGGCGCGTCCTCAGCTTCGAGTAGTTGCGATCCTTCCTCCAGCATATGGAACAAGTGAAACAAGTGCAATATGTGCAACTACTTTGAGTCACTGCACTGCCCCCTTGGGTTGCTGGAGGGCCGTCCGTACGTCCTCCTCGACGAGTGGGCAGTCGACTAGGCCGACACGGCTGGTGTCCGGGAGGCATCACGGGACGGCCGGACGGAGTCAGGGCATGGGCGGCACGGACGAGGCAGCGGTCAAGCGGAAGTCGGGGATCCGGACCTGGCGGATGGCGGCAGCCGCCGGTGCGGCCGCCATCGCGCCGGGCGTGGTTTTCGTCAGCGGCAGGATTGCCGGCGTGAGCGAGGGCGGTTCCGAGGAATCCCGGCGGTCCTGGGCGACCGTCAGCCGCGCAGCGCCGGGTGGTCGGCGACGACGGTGCAGCTGCCGGGGGCGATCTCGGTGAAGCCCGCGTCGCGGACGACCGGGAGGCCGCTCACCGTGAGCGCCGCCCAGGCGTCCGGTGCGGCGGTGCGGACGGCGAGGGCGAACCCTGCCCCGGCCCACTCCTTGCGGCGGGTGTCGTCCAGTTGCCACCAGGCGAGCTGGGCGGCGTGGCCGGTCTGGGCCATGGTCTTGCCGGCGCTCATCTCCAGCTCGGGGTTGAGCCAGAGCACCGGCAGGCCCTCGGCGGCGGGCGCGGGCTCGGCCGGGTCGTCGAGGTCGGTGCCGGAGACCTGGAGCTTGGCGAGCTCCTTGGGCCAGCCGTCGAGCGGCACCGGCGGGAAGACCCGGACCTCGGCGGCGGCGCCGGTCACGGTGATGCCGGGCAGCTCGCCCGCCTTGCGCCACTCGCCGCCGCGGGCCCGCCGGACGACCTTGCGGATGCGGGCGTCCTCCCAGGCGGCGACGCGTTCCGCCCACTCGCCCCCGCCGTCGGTGACCCGCGGGTCGGCGAGCAGGGTCAGCACCGCCCGGGCGGAGGTCTCCAGGGCGTCGGTGCGGGCGGGCGGGTCGGCGCGTTCGAGCCGGACGACGAGCGGCAGCACGTACTGCTGCCGCTCGTCGCGGTCGTCGGGGCGGTCGGGGGTGCCGGGGTCGGTGAAGGGTGAGCTCACCCCACCAGGATGCCAGCAGGCCCCGCGGCGTCAGCGGCGGTACCCGCGCTGGGGGTCGCGCTCCTCGGCGTCCTCGTAGGCCAGGAACCAGCCTTCGGGGTGGGTGGCGGCGAGCATGTCGTCGGTGCGGTCGGCGGTCTCCAGGTCGGGGTCGCCATCCTCGGGGCCGTAGACGCCGAAGAGTTCGTCGGCGCAGCCGTCCCAGTCGTAGTCGTACAGGTCGGCGGGCAGGTCGCCCATCATGTCGGCGACGGACTCGGGCTGGGCGCCGAGCAGGCTGCGGGCGTCGGCGAGGGCGAGGCGCAGCGCGACGTCCTCGGCGAGGCAGCGCGGCAGCGGCCACTCGCCGAGCGCGAGGTCCTCGGCGAGGTCGTCGAGGGCGCGGGCGAAGGCGCGGCGCCATGCGCGGTGCAGGGTCCAGGTGCGCCGGGGCAGCCGGAAGAAGACCGCCCAGTCGGCTTCGTCGCCGTCGGTGACGGGGTCGTCCTCGTGCTCGTCGAGGTCGTCGTAGGCGGCGTCGGCGAGGGCGATCAGCTGGGTGTGCAGCAGGCAGGCCGTGCGGGGGGTGAGGGTCCAGTCGCCGGCGTCGCCGGCGTCGCCGTCGAGCGGGAAGAGCTCGGCGAAGTCGGGGGCGAAGTCGTCGGTGACGCTGATCTCCAGGGTGCCGCCGAGGGCCTCGATGCCGGGCACGGCGGCGACCAGGCGGTCGGGGTGGAGGAGCACGCCGAGGGCCGCGTTGGGGTCCTCGGCGACCTCGCGGAGCAGGTCGGTGCGCTGCCCGACGGGGTCGGCCCCGTCGAATTCCAGTTCGTCGACGGCCGCCAGTGCGGCGGCCCGCAGCCGCGGCCAGTCGGTGATGCGGATGCCGAGCACCACTGTCGCCTCGATCTCCTGCGCGCCGGAGTCCTCCGCCGCGCCCGGCCCCTGTGGATGATCGCTTCGCTCGCCCATGCGCCTACAGTACGGCCACCACGGGCCCGGAATCACCGGTGCCTGCCGTCTTCTTCCGCACGGCGCGCGGCGCGCGCCGGGATGCGCCTCCGGCGTGGCGCGCGCCGGGGCCGGGCCGTCGGGCGGGGCTCCGCCGGGCCGGTGATCGCACGGGGTTCCGGCGAGCCGGTCCGGCCGTCCCACGGGCCGTCACGCATCGTGGGGGCATGGCGAATATCGACGAGTACGGCGGCGGGCAGCGCCCGGATGCCGATGTGCTGGTGGTCACCACCAACGACGTGCCGGGCCACCGGGTGGAGCGGATCATCGGGGAGGTGTTCGGGCTGACGGTGCGCAGCCGCCACGTCGGCTCGCAGATCGGCGCGGGCCTGAAGTCGCTGGTCGGCGGTGAGCTGAAGGGTCTGACGAAGACCCTGGTGGAGAGCCGCAACCAGGCGATGGAGCGGCTGGTCGAGCAGACCAGGGCGCGGGGCGGCAACGCGGTGCTGATGATGCGGTTCGACGTGTCGGAGGCGGCGGACGTCGGCACGGAGGTGTGCGCGTACGGGACGGCCGCGGTGGTCTCGCCCGCCGTGTGACCCCGCGGGGAACAGGTCCGGCCCGGCCGATGTTTCACCGGCGTGACTGTTTACGGTGCAACCATCCGTGAGGTCGACGTCGTGGTGATCGGCGCCGGCCAGGCCGGCCTGTCCGCCGCCTACCACCTGCGCCGCCGCGGCTTCGCGCCGTACACCGGCTTCGTCGTGCTGGACGCCGACGACGCGCCCGGCGGCGCCTGGGCGCACCGCGCGCCCTCGCTGCGGATGGCCACCGTGCACGGCTTCCACGACCTGCCCGACTTCGAGCTGCCCGCCCCGGATCCCGCCGCCCCCGCCCGCGAGGTCGTACCGGGCTACTTCGCCGCGTACGAGGCGCGGCACGCGCTGCCGGTGGAGCGCCCGGTGCGGGTGCGGGCCGTGCGGTCGCTGCCGGACGGGCGGCTGCGGGTGGAGACCGACCGCGGCGGGTGGACGGCCCGCGCGCTGGTCAACGCCACCGGCACCTGGACGCGGCCGTTCCTGCCGCACTACCCCGGGCACTTCGCCGGCCGGCAGCTGCACTACGCCGCCTACCGCGGGCCGGAGGAGTTCGCCGGGCGGCGGGTGGTGGTGGTCGGCGGCGGCGCCTCGGCCGTGCAGGTGCTGTCGGAGGTCGGCGCGGTCGCGGAGACGGTGTGGGTGACCCGGCGTCCGCCGGTGTACCGGGACGGGCCGTTCACCGAGGAGTCCGGGCGGGCCGCGGTCGCCCTCGTCGAGGAGCGGGTGCGGCAGGGCCTGCCGGTGCGCAGCGTGGTGAGCGTGACCGGGCTCGGCCCGTCGGTGGCGTACCGGCGGGCCGAGGAGCTGGGCGTGCTGCGGCGACGGCCGATGTTCGACCGGCTGACGGAGCACGGCGTCGCCTGGGGCGGCACCGAGGAGCCCGCCGACGTGATCGTCTGGGCGACCGGGTTCCGCCCGGAGGTCACCCACCTCGCGCCGCTGGGCCTGCGCGGCCCCGGCGGCGGCATCCGCATGGCGGGCACGCAGGCCGCCGACGACCCGCGGATCCACCTGGTCGGTTACGGGCCGTCGGCGAGCACCGTGGGCGCCAACCGGGCCGGGCGGGCGGCCGCCGCGGGCCTGGTGCGGCTGCTGGGCGACCCGCGGGCGGCGGCTCCGGCGGCGGTGCCCGCTCAGCGGTCGTAGTCGACGGTGACCCGGTCGGAGACCGGACGGGCCTGGCAGGTCAGCACGTAGCCCGCCGCGACCTCCTTCTCCTCCAGGGCGAAGTTGCGCCGCATCTCCACCTCGCCCTCGCACACCAGCGCCCGGCAGGTGCCGCACACCCCGCCCTTGCAGGCGAACGGCAGGTCGGGGCGGGAGCGCTGGGCGCCGTCCAGCACCGAGCGGTCCCGCGGCAGGGCGAGCGTGCTGGACCGGCCGTCGAGCACGACGGTGACCTCGCTGAGGGCGCCGTCCGCGACCGGCCCGTCGGCCCGTTCGGGGCCGGGGCCGTCCTCGGCGTGGAACAGCTCCTGGTGCACCCGGTCGGCGGGCACGCCGAGCCCGGTGAGCAGTTCCTTGGCGCCGGTCACCATGCCGTACGGGCCGCACAGCCACCAGTGGTCGACCGCCGGCACGTCGATCAGGGCTCCGACCAGTGCCGTCACCCGCTCGGTGTCGAGCCGTCCGGTGAGCAGCTCGGCGTCGCGGGTCTCCCGGGAGAGCACGTGCACCAGCTGGAAGCGTCCGAGGTGGCGGTCCTTCAGGTCGGCGAGCTCGTCGGCGAACATCACGGTGTCGCTGCGGCGGTTGCCGTAGAGCAGGGTCACCCGGGAGCCGGGGTGTCCGTCGAGCACCGAGCCGGCGATGGAGAGCATCGGGGTGATGCCGGAGCCGGCGGCGATCAGCACGTGCTCGGCGGCCTCGCCGAGCGGGGGCGTGAACAGCCCGGACGGCGGCAGCACCTCCATGGTCTCCCCCACCTGCGCCTCACGGACCAGGCGCCGGGAGAACAGCCCGCCGGGCACCTCGCGCACGGCGATCCGCAGCGGCCCGCCGATCGGCGAGCACAGCGAGTACGAGCGGCGCTCGTCGGAGCCGTCGACGACGCGGCGCAGCGTGAGGGTCTGGCCGGGGAGGAACGCGTACTGCCCGGCGAGGGCGTCCGGCACGTCGAAGGTGACCGCGACCGCGTCCTCGCACAGCGGTTCCAGGGCCGCGATGCGCAGCTCGTGGAAGGTCGGGCGGCGGACGGCCATCTAGATCTCCTTGATCCGGTCGAAGGGCTCGCGGCAGCTGCGGCAGCGCCACAGCGCCTTGCAGGCGGTGGAGCCGAAGCGGGAGAGCTCCTCGGTGTCGGCGCTGCCGCACTGCGGGCAGTGCACGGCCTGCCGGGTCGGGCCGAGCTGCAGCAGGCCGCCCGCGGCGGGCGGGGCGATGCCGGCCTCGGCGAGCTTGCGGCGGCCGTCGGCGGTGATCAGGTCCGTCGACCAGGGCGGGTCGAGGCGCAGCCGCACCCGTACGTCGGTGTAGCCGGCGGCGCGCAGCCGGGTGTCGACGTCGGCGGCCATCTCGGCGACGGCCGGGCAGCCGGAGTAGGTGGGGGTGAGCCAGGCGGTGACCGTGCCGTGGTCCTCGTCGACGCCGGCGAGGATGCCGAGGTCGGCGAGGGTCAGCATGGGCAGCTCCGGGTCGGGCACGGCGGCGGCCAGCTCCCAGGCGCGGGTCGCGGTGGTCACCACGTCGCCCCCGGGTGGGCGCGGGCCACGACCTGCAGTTCGGCGAGGAGCAGGCCGAGGGCCTCGGTGTGCACGCCGTCGCGTCCGGCGCGGCCGCCGACGGAGGCCAGCGGCGCGGCGTCCGGCACCGTGAGGGTGGCCTCGCGGAGGTCGTCGGCGAGCAGGGCGAGCACCGGCTCCCGCAGTGCGGCGGGGTCGGTGCCGAGCCGCAGCTCCACCGGGTGCGGGGTGAACAGCTCGTCGAGCAGCGGCCAGACGGCGTCGACCCCGGCCTGCATGCGGGCGTGCGCGTACGGCGTGCCGTCACCGAGGCGCAGCAGCCACTCCAGGGCCCACTCGCGGTGGTAGGCGAGCTCCTTGACGCCGGCGGCGGCCACCGAGGCCAGCACGGGGTCGGCGTGGTGGGCGAGCCGCGCGTACAGCGCGTGCCGGGCGGTGGCGAAGCACAGCAGCCGGGCGACGGTGTGCGCGAAGTCGCCGTTGGCGACCTCCACCAGCCGGACGTTGCGGAACTCGTGGTCCTCGCGCCAGTAGGCGAGGTCGTCCTCGGTGCGGCCGCTGCCGTCGGCCTGCCCGGCCCGGGTGAGCAGGCGGCGGGCCTGGCCGAGCAGGTCGAGGCCGAGGTTGGCGAGGGCGACCTCCTCCTCCAGCTCGGGCGCGCGGGTGCACCACTCGACCAGGCGCTGGGCGAGCACGAGCGCGTCGTCGCCGAGCATCAGGCAGTAGGCGGCGAGGTCGGCGCCGTCCACGCCGGCGGGCAGGGCGGTGTCGACGCCGAGCAGCGGGTCGGCGAAGCCGGTGCCGTACGCCCAGCGGGCCTCGCCCTCGGGCCCGGGCTCGGCGTCGGTGAGGCTCAGGTAGACGTGGTCGTCGGTCATGGCGTGCGGGCTCCCCGTCTCAGATGTGCGGGACATCCTCGGGGATGTCGTAGAAGGTCGGGTGGCGGTAGACCTTGTCGCCGCTGGGGGCGAAGAACGGGTCGAGCTCGTCCGGGGCGGAGGCGGTGATCGCCGCGGAGGGCACCACCCAGAGGCTGACGCCCTCGTTGCGGCGGGTGTAGAGGTCACGGGCGGCGAGCAGCGCCATCCGGTCGTCGGGGGCGTGCAGCGAGCCCACGTGCACGTGGTTGAGGCCGCGGCGGGGGCGGACGAACACCTCGTAGAGCGGCCAGTCGGCCTTGGTCCCGGTCATGTCGCGCTCCGCTTCTTCTCCGCGTACGCCAGGGCCGACTCGCGGACCCAGGCGCCGTCCTCGTGGGCGGCCCGGCGGCGCTCGACGCGCTGCGCGTTGCACGGGCCCTGTCCCTTGATCACCTGCTTGAGCTCCGACCAGTCGGGTTCGCCGAAGTCCCAGCTGCCGCGGTCCGCGTTCCACTGCAGGGCCGGGTCGGGCAGGGTCACGCCGAGGTGTTCGGCCTGCGGCACGGTCATGTCGACGAAGCGCTGCCGCAGCTCGTCGTTGGAGTGCCGCTTGATCCGCCAGGCCATCGACCGGGCGCTGTTGGGCGAGTCGTCGTCGGGCGGGCCGAACATCATCAGCGACGGCCACCACCAGCGGTCGACCGCGTCCTGCACCATGCGGCGCTGGCCGTCGGTGCCGCGCATCAGTGTCATCAGCAGCTCGTAGCCCTGCCGCTGGTGGAAGGACTCCTCCTTGCAGACCCGCACCATCGCGCGGGCGTACGGCCCGTAGGAGCAGCGGCACAGCGGCACCTGGTTGCAGATCGCGGCGCCGTCCACCAGCCAGCCGATCACGCCGACGTCGGCGAAGGTCAGCGTGGGGTAGTTGAAGATCGACGAGTACTTCTGGCGGCCGTCGACCAGCTTCTCGGTGAGCTCCGCCCGGTCGACCCCGAGGGTCTCGGCCGCGGCGTACAGGTACAGGCCGTGGCCGGCCTCGTCCTGGGCCTTGGCGAGCAGGATCGCCTTGCGGCGCAGCGAGGGCGCCCGGGTGAGCCAGTTGCCCTCGGGCTGCATGCCGATGATCTCCGAGTGCGCGTGCTGCGCGATCTGGCGCACCAGGGTCGCCCGGTAGGCGTCCGGCATCCAGTCGCGCGGCTCGATCCGCTGCTCGGCGGCCACCACCGCGTCGAAGCGCGCCTCCAGGGCCGCCTCGTCCAGCTCCGCTGCCGTCATTGCACCCGCCTCCCGACTGACCGTTCGGTCGGGTCAATTCTGCACACGCCGGACCGGCGATGACAAGGCATGCGGCCGGACAGCCGCTCCGGGGCGGCACCGCGCCCGGGCCGGGGCAGGCGCGCCCCGGCCCGGGCGGCCCTCAGGCGCGCTCGCGCAGGCGCGGCAGCGGCACCGCGAGGAGCGCCGCCAGCAGGGCGATCCGCGGGGCGAACTGGTCGACGAGCACGTGCTCGTGGCGGGCGTGCGGCCCCGCACCGACCGCGCCGAGGCCGTCCAGGGTGGGCAGGCCGCGCGCCCCCGCGAGATTGGTGTCGCCCGCCCCGCCCGCCGGGGCGCCGTCGAGCTGCTGGCCGAGCGCCGCGGCCAGCGACCGCACGTGCCGCAGCAGCGGGTTGGCCGCCCGCTCCGGCCAGGCCGGACGGCTGGAGAGCACCTCGGAACGCACCTTGGCACCCGGCCGCAGCGCGGTCAGGTGCGCGAGGGTGTCGAGGGCGCGGCGCTGCGCCTCCGCCGTGGCGAACCGCAGGCCGAGCTCCGCCTCGGCCCGGCCGGCGATCACGTTGGCGCGGGTGCCTCCGGTGATCCGGCCGGTGTTGAGCTCGGTGCCCGGCTGCCGGGCCAGGCTCCGTACGGCGACGAGCTGGTCGACGAGCTCGTCGACCGCGGAGACGCCCTCGGCGGCGGCGAGGCCGGCGTGCGCCTCCTTGCCGGTGACGCTCAGCCGCACCCGGGTGGAACCGCGCCGGGCGGTCTTCAGCCGGCCGTCGGGGTGCGGCGGCTCCAGGCCCAGGACGGCTGCGGCACCGGGCAGTTGGCGCTCGACGAGACGACGGCCGTCGGGGCTGCCGACCTCCTCGTCGGAGACCACCACCAGCCGCACGGGCCGGTGCGGCCGCTGACCGAGGTCGGCCAGCAGGGCGAACGCCCCCTCCAGCAGGGCCAGCCCGCCCTTCATGTCGAGGACACCGGGGCCGCTGAGCCGCCCGTCGCGGTCCTCGACCGGCCAGTCGGCGAGGGTGCCCGCCGGCCAGACGGTGTCGTGGTGGGCCACGACCAGCACGTGGCGGAGGGAGTCGTCCTGGCCGGGCCACTCCGCCAGCAGGTGGTCGCCGTGCGGCCCGGCCTCGCGCCGCACGGCGCCGCCGGTGGCACGGAACCCGGCCGAGAGCTCCTCCGCCAGGGCGTCGAGGCGGGCCGCGTCGCCGCTCGGCGACTCCATCGCGGCGAGGGCGGCGCAGCGGCGCCGTACGGCACCGGCCATCGTGCGGGCCCGGGCACTCAGGGCCTGCGGGAGACCCGGCAGGGCGGGCAGCGCGGCCAGGGCGAGGGCCACGGCGGGCGCCTCCGGGAGCCCGGCCGCCGCGGGGTCGGGGCGGGAGGGGCGGTCGGGGTGTTCGGGGTGTTCGGGGTGTTCGGGGTGTTCGACGGGAGCGGGCGCCGCGGTCGCCACCGGACGGGCGGCCGCCGCGGTATTCGCGGGATCGCCGCCCTCGGCGGCCCGGTCGGCCGTGGAGGGGGCTGCGGGGTCGGCCCCGGTCGTGCCCGGCTCGGCCGGGAGCACGGTATGCGGGCTCACCTCGCACCTCCGCGGCCGCCGCCGGCCGGGACGGACGGCGCGGCCGGACGGTGGCGTGGCGGGTGCGGCGGCCGTGGCGGTCGTGGGCGGCAGGCCCGGTGCGGGCCTGCGGCCCGGACGGGAAACGCCTGCTGGTGCAACCTCGGACTGGGCGACACTGCGTCCTCCTCGCTCGTTCCGGCGGCCCCGGTCGGCCCGGGGCCCGTGGACGGCGCCCCCGGCGCGCGGTACGGCCGGGCACCGGCGACCCGGCGGGCACAGGAGGTGAGCCTAGAAGACCCGTTCGGTTCCGTGCGAGGTGGCCTGGTGCTCCGCGGCCCGCCCACGGGCAGGTGCACGCGTCCCACCTCCCACGATGGACCTGCGGGAACGCTTCGGCAGGGCGGAACGCCTGCGAACGGCGGACCTCCGTCCGACGGATGACGTCGGATCAGTGTTCGGAATCGGTCGCGGTCTCCGCGCCGCACAGGTCTCCCGGGCGCCCGGAAGTGACAGATATTGAAATCTGTCATCCCGAGTGCCATAGTTGAAACACGTCCGCCGCCCACCCCCGTCCGCAGGGAGCACGCGATGTCCACCACCCCCGCCCGCACCACCCTCGGCACCACCGGCCCCGCGACCTCCGCCCTCGGCCTCGGCCTGATGGGCATGTCCGACCTGTACGGCCCGGCCGACGAGGCCGAGTCCGTCGCCACCGTGCACGCCGCCCTCGACGCCGGCATCACCCTCCTCGACACGGGCGATTTCTACGGCATGGGCCACAACGAACTGCTCCTGCACGAGGCGCTGCGCGGCCGCGACCGCGCGAGCGTCCAGATCAGCGTCAAGTTCGGCGCCCAGCGCGGCCCGGACCGCTCCTGGCTCGGCTACGACGCGAGCCCGGCCGCCACCAAGACCGCCCTCGCCTACTCGCTCCGCCGCCTGCGCACCGACTACATCGACGTCTACCGCCCCGCCCGCCTCGACCCGAACGTGCCGGTCGAGGAGACCGTGGGCGCCATCGCCGAGATGGTCAAGGCCGGCCACGTCCGCCACATCGGCCTCTCCGAGGTCGGCGCCGAGACCCTCCGCCGGGCCTCCGCCGTGCACCCGATCAGCGACCTGCAGATCGAGTACTCCCTGCTCTCCCGCTCGCTGGAGGCCGAGGTGCTGCCCACCGCCCGCGAGCTGGGCATCGGCGTCACCGCCTACGGCGTGCTCTCCCGCGGCCTGCTGAGCGGCCACTGGACGGGCGACCGCGAGATCCCCGCGACCGACTTCCGCGGCTTCAGCCCGCGCTTCCAGGGCGACAACCTCAGCCACAACCTGCGGCTCGTCGAGGCCCTGCGCGGCATCGCCGCGGCGAAGGGCGCCACCGTCGCCCAGGTCGCCATCGCCTGGGTCGCCTCCCGCGGCGACGACATCGTGCCGCTCGTCGGCGCCCGCCGCCGCGACCGCCTCGCCGAGGCGCTCGGCTCGCTCGACGTGCACCTCACCCCGGAGGACCTCGCCGCCGTCGAGGCCGCCGTCCCCCCGGGCTCGGCCGCGGGCGACAGGTACGCTGCCGCACAGATGGCCCACCTCGACAGCGAGCGCTGAGCCGCCGGCAGCCGTACGAACCGAAGGACGACCTCCCCGTGGGCACCGAGAACGCACTCACCCCCGAGCAGATCCTGGGCGCGGCGGAGGACGTCCTGCGGCGGTTCGGCCCGGCGAAGGCCACCGTGGTCGACGTCGCCAGGGCCCTCGGCGTCAGCCACGGCAGCGTCTACCGGCACTTCCCCAGCAAGGCGGCGCTGCGCGAGGCCGTCACCCGGCGGTGGCTCGACCGGGCCCACGACGACCTCGCCGCCGTCGCCGCCGGCCCCGGCCCCGCACCCGAGCGGCTGCACCGCTGGCTGGCGACGCTCTTCGCCGCCAAGCGCCTCAAGGCGCACGAGGACCCGGAGATGTTCGCCACCTACATGGCCCTCGTCGGCGAACTCAGCAGCGCCGTCGAGGCGCACGTGGCCACGCTCGTCGCCCAGATCGCCTCGATCGTCGAGGACGGCATCCGGCGGGGCGAGTTCCGCGACGCCCCCGCCGGGCCGGTCGCCCGCGCCGTCTTCCAGGCCACCGCCCACTTCCACGACCCGGCGCACGCCGCCGAGTGGGCGCACGAGCAGGCCGACGCCGACTTCGAGGCGCTCTGGTCGCTCCTGCTGAACGGGCTCCGCGCGCACTGACCGGCCGGAGGGCCGGGATGGCCCGGGGCCGGCCGGGTGCGCCGAGGCCGGCCGGGACGGGCCGGGGCGGCGGCCCGGCGAAAACCGCTCGCGGCGGGCGGGCGTCCGGCCCGACACTGGCACCTCCGGTTCTTCTCACCTGGAGGATGACGTGCACCGCCCGCCGACCGCGGCCCTGGACAGCCTGGAGGGCCTCGCCCTGGGCGACGCCTTCGGTGACCGCTGGTTCTCCGTGGACGCCGACGAGGCCGCCGCCGCCCACGCCGCCCGCATCCCTCGCAGGGCCCCCTGGCACTGGACGGACGACACCGCGATGGCCGTCGTCCTGTTCCGGCACCTGACCCGGCACGGCGAGGTGCGGCCGGACGCGCTCGCGCGGGCCTTCGCCACGGCCTACACCATCCAGCCCGGCCGCAAGTACGGCCCGTCCATGCACCAGGTGCTGCGGGCCGTGCACGCCGGCGCCGACCGGCGGACCGTCGTCGAGGGCATGTTCGGTGGCCAGGGTTCGCACGGCAACGGGGCCGCCATGCGGGTCGCGCCCCTCGGGGCCCTGCTCGCCGACGACCTCGACGCCGTCGCCGAGCAGGCCGCGCTCTCCGCCGAGGCGACCCACGCGCATCCGGAGGCGACGGCGGGCGCGGTGGCCGTCGCCCTCGCCGCGGCCTCGGCCGCCCGGAGCCGCGGATCCCGCGCGCCGGAGCGGACCGCCTTCCTGCAGGGGATCGCGGACCGGCTGCCGGTGAGTGACGTCCGTTCCGGTCTGCGCACCGCCGCCCGCTTCCCCGCGAGCACCTCCGTGCGGCACGCCGCCGTCGTCCTCGGCTCCGGCATCATGATCTCGGCCCAGGACACCGTGCCGTTCGCACTGTGGTGCGCCGCCGGGCGGCTCGACTCCCTGCCGGAAGCCCTCTGGCACACCCTCGGCGGGTGGGGCGACATGGACACCACGTGCGCGATCGCCGGCGGCGTGGTCGCCGCACGCACGGGCCTGACCGGCGTGCCCGCCGGCTGGCTCGCCGCCCGCGAGAGCCTGCCCGTGCCCGGGAGCGCGGTGTTCGGCTGAACCGGGACCGCCCGGCTGCTGCAGACCGGTGCCCGGCACGCCGCGGCGGGCCTCCCCCCGGAGAGGTGCTCCGGGGGGAGGCCCGCCGTGCTGCCGTGCTGCCGTGCCGTGGTGCCGTGGTGCGTCAGGCGACGGTGCAGGCCGCGCCGTTCAGGGTGAAGGCGGTCGGGGTGGTGTTGTTGGAGCCGTAGGTGCCCTGGAAGCCGAAGCCGGTGGAGGCGCCGGGGGCGAGGCTGCCGTTGTAGCCGAGGTCGGTCGCGGTGACGGCGGCGCCGGACTGCGTGACCTTGGCGTTCCAGGCGCTGGTGACCTTCTGGTCGCCGGGGTACGTCCAGGTCAGCGTCCAGCCGCTGATCGCGGAGGTGCCGGTGTTCTTGACCGTCACGTCGGCGGTGAAGCCGCCCGTCCAGGAGTTGGCGCGGTAGGCGACCGAGCAGGCGGCCGTGCCCGTCGGGGGCTGCGAGGTCGGCGGCTGCGACGTCGGGGGCTGGGACGTGGGCGGCTGCGACGTGGGCGGCTGGGAGGTCGGGGGCTGCGACGTGGGCGGCTGCGAGGTCGGCGGGTTGGTCGGGGTGGTCGGGTCGGAGGCGTTCAGGGCGAGCTGGTAGGCGATGTCCGGCACGAACTGGCCGGCCGAGGCCGCGCAGCCGTCGGCCTCGCCCGGCGGCTTGATCCAGAGGAACGCGTCGATCGCGGCGTCGTTGGTGGCGGCCGTCGGGTAGTTGCCGATCTTGCGGCCGGAGGGGTCGCACCACTGGCTGCCCGACGGGCCGTTGCCGTTGCGGCTGGTGTCGATGACGGCGTGCAGCTTCGACGGGTTGCCGAGGGCCGACAGCACCGACTTCGCGAAGTTGACCTCGTTGGCCGTGGTGTTGAAGTTGGAGACGTTGCTGTAGAAGCCGTCGCCGTTGGTCAGGATGCCCGCGCTGCGCAGCCGGTTGGCCTGCTCGGAGGCGCTGTTCCAGCTGGAGTGGCCGGCGTCGTAGTAGACCTTGGCGTTGGGGTTGGCGGCGTGGATCGCGGCGCCGGCCCGGGAGAGCGAGGCGTAGCGGTTCGCCAGCTCGGAGGAGCTGAGGCAGGTGGTGAGGGCGATCGAGTCGGGCTCCAGGACGACGATCGAGCGGCCGCTGCCGAGCCCGGCGGCGAACTTCGTGACCCAGGCGTCGTAGGCGGCCAGGTCGGGGGCGCCGCCCGCGGAGGCGCCGCCGCAGTCGCGGTTGGGGATCTCGTACACGACGAGCACGGGCACCTGGCCGGCCGCGGCGGCGGCGGAGGTGACGGTGCGGACGTCGGAGGTGACGGTGTCGGGGCGGTAGTTCGAGAACCAGATGCCCTGGGGCTGGGAGGCGACCCGCTTGGAGATCACCGGCGTGCGGGAGTCGTTGGGGTTGGCCGCGACCCACTTGACGACCTGGGAGGCCGGGTCCTTGTAGAACTGCGTGTCCGCGGCCAGGCTGCCCTGGACGGCCGCGTCGGCGCCGGTCTGGGTGGCGACGAGCAGGGCGGTGGCGGCCGCGCCGGCCGCCAGGGCCAGGGCGGCGGCCCGGCCGCGGCCTGCGGTACGGGGGGTGGGGCTGCCGGGTGCCGGGGCGGCACGACGGATGCCGTCGGGGGTGCGCACTGGGGTCCTCCGCGGGGCTCTCGGGTGGGAGAGGGGCTGGGTGGGAGCAACACTGCGCGGGAGAGGTGTCAGCGATCATGGGGGGTGCCGTGGGAGCGCTCCCGCGCAGCCGGGGCCGATCGTAGCCGGGCAGGAGGATTCCCGTAATCCCTTGTGCACAAGGAAGTTTCGACAGAATTCGACGCCGGTCGGCACAGCGTGGTGGGAGCGCTCCCGCGAGTGACGGCACGACGGCGCCGGTGGCGGCCCCGACACCGGGGCCGCCACCGGCCGGTTCAGTCGCGGGAGTTGCCGAAGACGATGCGGTACGCGATCAGCAGCACCAGTGCGCCGCCGATCGCCGAGACCCAGGTGGCCAGGTCGAAGAACTCCGTGGTCACCGGCCTGTCCAGCACCCGCGAGGAGATCCACCCGCCGACGAACGAACCGGCGATGCCGATCAGGGTGGTGACGACGATGCCGCCCGGGTCGCGCCCGGGCAGCAGGAACTTGGCGATGGCCCCGGCGAGCAGGCCGAGGATGATCCAGCTGATGAAACCCATGTCCGTCTCCTTGCCCTCCGGCGCCCCGGTCCGAACCGCCACGCCTGGTGGACGCCCGCGCCGCGCGCCCCGGTTCCCGCGCCGGACACCACCCGCACGGCCGCCGATGGCCGGAACCGGCCCCTCCCGCTCCGCCTGACGGCGCGATCCGGCCACCCGTCGACGCGCGGTGATCACGACCACCTAGGCTGGCATCCGTCGGATCGTCAGATCATCTTTGGAGGTTGCGGTGGGCGAGGACATCAGCTGGGAGCCGGGCGGCAAGCCCTCCGCCGCACTCCGCCCCGAGATCCCGCACCCGGCCCGGATGTACGACTACTACCTCGGCGGCAAGGACAACTTCCCCGCCGACCGCGAGGCCGCCGAACGCGCGCTCGCCGCCAACCCCGAGTTCCGGTCGACCGCCCGCGCCAACCGCGCCTTCCTGCAGCGCGCGGTCCGGCACGTGGCCGCACTGGGCATCGACCAGTTCCTCGACATCGGCACCGGCATACCCACCGCCGGCAACACCCACGAGACCGCGCAGACCGTCACCCCCTCGGCGCGCGTCGTCTACGTCGACAACGACCCGATCGTCCTCACCCACGCCCGCGCCCTGATGGCCGGCATGGGGCACGGCCGTACGAGCGTCCTGCAGGCCGACCTGCGCGACCCGGCGGCCATCCTCGCCGCCCCCGAGGTCGGGGAACTGCTCGATCCCGACCGGCCGGTCGCGCTCGTGCTCGCCGCGGTGATGCACTTCCTGCGCGACGAGGACGACCCCGCCGGGGTGCTGCGCACGCTGCTCGACGCGCTCGCGCCCGGCAGCCACCTGATCCTGTCGCACGGCACCGCCGACTTCATCCCGGCCGAGATCCGAGACCGCGTCACCGGCGTCTACGACAAGGCCACCGCCCCGCTGGTCGGCCGCAGCCGGGCGGAGGTCGAGGGCTTCCTCGACGGCCTGGAGATCCTGGAGCCCGGCGTGGTGACCGTGCCGCTCTGGCGGCCCGAGGGCGAGCCCGCCGAGGGCGCCGACCGGGTCAGCATGTACGGCGTGGTGGCCCGCAAGCCCTGACCCCGGGGCCTGGCCCGGCCGGCGGTGTGGGAGAGTCGGCGCCCCGGCCGCACGGCCGGCAGCCGTGCGGCCGGACCCGAGGAGGCGCCGATGACCAGCGGGAACGTGCCCGCCGGACAGGTGCTGGTGGTGGACGACGACGCGGCGATCCGGCGTTCGCTGGAGCGCGGGCTGCGGCTGAGCGGCTTCGCCGTCCGGCTCGCCGCGGACGGCACCGCCGCCCTGCGGAGCGCCGCCGCCGAGCCGCCCGACGTCCTCGTGCTCGACGTCTCGATGCCCGGCCTGGGCGGCACCGAGGTCTGCCGGGCGCTGCGCGCCCGCGGCGACGACACTCCGGTGCTCATGCTCTCCGCGCTCGACGAGCTCGCCGACCGGGTCGCCGGCCTGCAGGCGGGCGCCGACGACTACCTGGTGAAGCCGTTCGCGCTGGAGGAACTGGTGCTGCGGCTCCACGCGCTGCTCCGCCGCCGGCCGGCCCCCGCGACCTGCGAGGTGCTGCGCGCCGGACCGCTGGCCGTCCGCCCGGACACCCGGCAGGCCCATCACGGCGACACCGAACTCCAGCTGACCAGACGCGAGTTCGAGCTGCTCACGCAGTTCGTGCGGAACACCGGCCTGGTGCTCACCCGCGACCAGCTGCTCGACCGCGTCTGGGGCTACGACTTCGAGGTGCGCAGCGACGCCGTCGACACCTTCGTCAGCTACCTGCGCCGCAAGCTGGAGGCCGGCGGACGGCCCCGGCTGATCCACACCGTGCGCGGGGTCGGCTTCGTGCTCCGCGCGCCGGGGGACGGCGGTGCCCGGTGAGGCTCTCCACCCGGATCGCCCTCTCGGTGACCGTGCTCGTGCCGCTGCTGGTGCTGGCGGCGGGGCTCCTGCTGCTCGGTCTCGTACGCCGCGACCTGCTGACCCAGCAGGACGCGCTGCTGCGGTCGCGGGCCTCCGCCGTGCTGCCCGGCGCCCGCACCCTGCTGGCCGCCGACGCCCGCAACCGGCCCCGGGCCGAGCAGAACCAGCAGCGGAAGGTCCTCGACGGCGCACTCGACTCCGGGGTGCGGCTGGCGGGCGCGGACGGCGCCGTACGGCTCGCGGTGGGCCCGCAGCCCGCCGACTCCGTGGCGCTCCCGGCGGCGGCCGGCGGACCGGTCACCGTGCGGGACGGCGGCACGGCGTGGCGGGTGCTGGCCGTGCCGGTGGACGGCGCGGCGCCGGGCACGCTCTGGCTGGTGGAGCCGTCCACCGCGGTCGACCCGCAGGTCAGGGCGGTGCGGCGGCGGGTCGTCCTGGTGGCGCTGCTCGCCGCGCCGGTCTCGGGGCTGCTCGCGTTCGCGCTGGCGGGGCGGGCGACGGCCTCGCTGCGGCGGCTCAGCCGGCGGGCGGCGGCCATCGACCCGCGGGCCGGGGCCGCCGCGCTGGCGCATCACCCGAGCGGCGTCGCCGAGGTCGACGAACTCGCCTCCGCCCTGGGCCTGTTGCTCACCCGCTACGACGAGCAGGCGGCCCGCACCGCGCAGGCGCTGGACACCGCGCGGTCGTTCTCGTCCGCGGCCGCGCACGAGCTGCGCACCCCGCTGACCGCCATGCGCACCAACCTCGACGTGCTCGGCGCCCACCCCGGTCTCCCGGCCGCCGAACGCACCGAGATCGTCGGCGAACTCGCCGAGGACCACGGCCGGTTGGAGGATCTGGTGACGGCCCTGCGCACCCTCGCCCTCGGCGACCTCGTCGAGGTCTCGGCCTTCGGCCCGCTCGACCTGGGCGACCTCGTGGAGGCCGCCGCCGCCGAGGCCGCCCGACGGCACCCGGAGACCCGCGTCGACACGGGAACGGCCCCCGGCGTCACGGTGTTCGGCTGGGACGCCGGCCTGCGCATCCTGCTGGCCAACCTGATCGGCAACGCCGCCGTGCACGGCCGGACAAGCCCCGCCCCGGCCCGCGTGACCGTACGCCTGCGGGCCGGGCGCAGCGGTTCGGCCGTGCTCACCGTCGACGACGACGGCCCCGGCATCGCACCGGCCGAACGGGCCGCGGTGTTCCGGCGCTTCCACCGGAGCCCGGACAGCCCCGGCTCCGGTCTCGGGCTGACCCTGGTCGCCCAGCAGGCGGCCCTGCACCGCGGCACGGTGACCGTCGCGGGGGGCCCGGGCGGCACCGGCTGCCGCTTCGAGGTGCGGCTGCCGCTGCTGCGGCCGGAGGCCCCGACGCTCGTCCTGCCGGCCCGCCGCGACTGGCTCGCGGGCGGCTGACGCCCGGCCGGTGGGCACCCGGGCGCCAGCCGGACGTCAGCCGGGCGAACGGCCCCACGAGTGGCGCCGCACGGGCGGCCGGTGCGCGCGGACCGGCCCCGCACCGGATCACAGGGTTTCCACAAGAAGGCCTCCTACGCTCCCCCGCGTCCGATCCCCGTCGTACCCGGAAGAGAGACCGCGATGTCCGAGAACCGCACGACCGCCGCCGTCTGCGCGATCGTCCTGGCGGGCGCCCTGCTCGCCGCCGCAGCTCCCGCCGGGGCGGCGGAGACGCCGACCGGCGACGGCTCGAAGGCGATCTGCAAGCGCCTGCCGGTGACGGAGGCACGCCTCGCCAAGGCCACGAAGCGGCTCGGCGGCGACGCCACGGTGGCCGGATCGGTGGCCCGGCTGGAGAAGCGGGTGGCCGAGGCCAAGGCCGCCGGGCACACCGAGGTGTACACGTACCTCGACAACCGGCTGACCTTCCGCAGGAGCCTGCTGCCCACGCTGGAGGCCCGCCGGAACGACCTGAAGGCGGTCGCCGACTGGTGCGCGAAGCAGGGCTCCTCCCCGGCGGCGTCCAAGTGACCCGCCGGGCCGGCGCGGCCGCCGCGCTCGCCGCCGCGGCCGTGCTGCTGCTCACCGGCTGCGGCCCGCAGGCGGGCGGCCCCGACCGGGCCGGGCAGGTGCAGCAGGACGACGGGCAGGGCCCGCAGATGCAGCAGAAGCTCGACGCCGCCGAGAGCGCCGCCGCCGCGGCCGACGCGGACGCCGTGCAGAACAACTGACACCCGGCGTCCCCGGCGGCCCGCCCCACCACCGGGGCGGGCCGCCGCGCCGTGCGCCGCCCGTCCCTCCGCGCACCACCCCTCCCGCACACCCGCCGGCCGCACACCCGCCGGTCACGCACCCGGTCTCCGCGCACCCGCCGGCCGTGCCGCGCCGCCGCCGAACGGGGCACGGCACCTCCCACCTGCCGGACGCGGCTTGACGCACCCCGCCCCCCGCGTGAAACGATCGCCCCATGAAGCCCGGCACCACCCTGGTCTGCCGCCTGCACGTCGATCTGCGACGCCAGGCGAGCGACATGTGTGCCTGCTGACGGTCCACCTCCTCCCCGTGCTGTCCCCCGGGGCCCGGACCGTCCGTTCCTGAAGCTCACCCCTCCCCGGTCGGCGTGCCACTGCACGTGCGCACGCCCGCCGCCCTCCGGCACCCCCGAGGATCCCGTCATGAGCCTGGACTTCGCCGTACCCGCACCGGACGCCACCGCCGCACCCGCGGCCGGCGTCCCCGACGACACCTCCCGCCCGCTCTCCCCGGACGCGCTGCGCGCCGTCGTCCGGGAGCTCGCCGCGCAGCCCGACCGGTGGATCCACCGTGTCAGGCTGGCCGGTGACGACCGGTGGTACGAGCGGATCTCCCTGACGGACGATCACGAGGTGTGGCTGATCAGCTGGCTGCCCGGCCAGTCGACCGGCTTCCACGACCACGGCGGCTCGCGCGGCGCCTTCACGGTGGCGCTCGGCGAGCTGGAGGAGCTGTCGCTCGGCGGCCCGGACGGCGGCCTGACGGTGCGACGGGTCGCGTCGGGCGACATCCGGGCGTTCGGCCCGGACTACCTGCACGACGTCCGCAACACCTCGGCCGCACCGGCCGTGACGATCCACGCGTACTCGCCGCCGCTCGGCGGGATGTCGCGCTACGACCTGCGGGCCGGCGGACTGGTCCGCACCGCACAGGAAGGACCGGAGCAGTGGTGACGACGATCGACGACCTGGTGGCCCGTTCGCGGGACGGGGTGCACCGGCCCGGGCCGGTGGAGGCGCAGGCCGCGGTGGCGGCCGGCGCCCGGCTGGTGGACATCCGCCCGGCGGCGCAGCGCGCCCGGGAGGGGGAGATCCCCGGCGCGCTGATCGTCGAGCGCAACGTGCTGGAGTGGCGGCTCGACCCGGCCGGCAGCCACCGCATCCCGGAGGCCACCGGCCACGGGGTCGCCTGGATCGTGGTGTGCTCCGAGGGGTACGCCTCCAGCCTGGCGGCGGCGAGCCTGCGCGAGCTGGGCCTGCACCGGGCGACCGACCTGGACGGCGGCTTCGTCGCCTGGGCGGCGGCCGGTCTGCCCACCGCCCGATCGGACGGCGGGGGTTTGGCGTGACCCCGGCCGGGGCAGCCGATCAGGTGCTCGTCCGTCACTTCCGCCACATCCGTGTCCCTCTCATACGACGTCAGGCCGCTGGGAACCACCTGTGATCACCTTCGAAGGCGCCGCCAAGCGCCACCCGGACGGCACCGTCGCCGTCGAGGGCCTGGACCTCGACGTCCCGGCCGGCCGAATAACCGTGCTGGTCGGGCCGTCCGGCTGCGGCAAGACGACGATCCTGCGCATGGTCAACCGGATGGTGGAGCCGACCGGCGGCCGGGTGCTCCTCGACGGCGCGGACGTCGCCGGGCTGAAGCCCGCCGGGCTGCGCCGCGGCATCGGGTACGTCATCCAGCAGGCCGGCCTCTTCCCGCACCGGCGGGTGATCGACAACGTCGCGACCGTGCCGTACCTCCTCGGCCACGACCGCAAGCAGGCCCGGGCCCGCGCCGCCGAACTGCTCGAACTCGTCGGGCTGGCCCCGGAGACCGCCCGCCGCTACCCGTACCAGCTCTCCGGCGGGCAGCAGCAGCGCGTCGGCGTGGCCCGCGCCCTGGCCGCCGACCCGCCCGTCCTGCTGATGGACGAGCCGTTCAGCGCGGTCGACCCGCTGGTGCGCACCGGGCTCCAGGAGGAGCTGCTGCGCCTGCAGTCCGAGCTGCACAAGACCGTGCTGTTCGTGACCCACGACATCGAGGAGGCCGTGCGGCTCGGCGACCACGTGGTGGTGCTCCGCGACCACGGCCGGATCGCCCAGCTGGCCGACCCGCACACCCTGCTCACCGCCCCGGCGGACGACGGCGTCGCCGCCTTCCTCGGCCGCGACCGCGGGCTGCGCGGCCTCGGCCTGCGCCCCGCCTCGGCGGTCGGGCTGCTGCCGGCCGGCACCGTGCTCGGCGGCTGGCGGCTCCTGCTGGACGCCGACGGCCGGCCCGACGCCTGGGAGCAGGACGGCGACCGCCGGCCCGCCCCGCGCTTCGCCCCGGCCGCCGACTCGCTGCGGGCGGCGCTGGACGCCGCCGTGCTGTCCCCCAGCGGCGCCGCGGTCGCCGTCGGCGCCGACGGCCGGGCCACCGGCCTGGCCACCCGCGCGGCCGTCCTCGCCGCCCTCGGGCCCGGGACGCAGACCCCGGACACCGGCGGCACCGGCGGCACCGGCGGCACCGGCGGGGAGGACGACGGTGGACGGTGAGCCGATCGTCCGCTGGCACTGGATCGGCGACCACCTCGCGTACCTGCGCGACCTGACCCTCGACCACGCCGTCATCTCCCTCGTGCCGGTGCTGATCGCGCTGGTGGCCGCGGTGCCGCTCGGCCTCGCCTGCGCGCGCTGGCCGCGCCTCTACCAGCCGCTCGCCGCCGTCTTCAACGTCGTGTACGCGCTGCCCTCGCTCGCCGTCTTCGTGGTCCTGATCCCGTACACCGGGCTCGCGACCCGGGCGACCGTCATGGTGCCGCTCACCTTCTACGCGCTGGCCGTGCTGCTGCCGACCACCGTCGACGGGCTGCGCGCCACCCCGGACGCCGTCCGGCAGGCCGCCACCGCCATGGGCTACGGGCCGTGGCACCGGCTGACGGCCGTGGAACTGCCCGCGGCCGTGCCGTTCCTGGTGGCCGGGGTGCGGGTCGCCGCGGTCTCGTCCATCTCGCTCGCCGCGGTGGGCGCGCTGGTCGGCCGGGGCGGCCTCGGCTACCTCTTCATCGACGGGTTCCAGCGCACCTTCCCCACCCCGATCGTGGCCGGCATCGCCCTCGTCGCGCTGCTCGCCCTCGCCACCGACCTGCTGCTGGTGCTGGCCCGCCGCCTGCTCGCACCCTGGGCCTCGGGAGGCACCCGGTGAACTGGACCGGCTGGCTGCACACCTTCTTCTTCGCACCGGCCCGGCAGTCCGGGCCGGACGCCGTCGGCCACCGGATCGCCGAGCACCTGGCCCTCTGCGGCGTGGCGCTCCTCTGGGCCGTGGTGCTGGCCGTGCCGCTCGGCCTGCTCATCGGCTACACCGGCCGCGGCACCGTCGTGGTCACCGCGCTGACCGGCGTCGCCCGGGCGCTGCCCACGCTCGGCCTCGTCACCCTGGCCGTGCTGCTCGTCGGCGTCGGCGACACCGCCGTCCTCGTCCCGCTGGTCGCCCTCTCCGCACCGCCCCTCCTGGTGGCCGCCGCCGAAGGGGTCCGCGGCACCGACCCCGAGGTCCGCGACGCGGCGCTCGGCATCGGCCTGACCCACCCCCAGGTGCTGCGCCAGGTCTGCCTGCCGGCCGCCCTGCCGACCCTGCTGGCCGGGCTGCGCACCGCGACCGTCCAGACGATCGCGACCGCCACCGTCGCCTCGTACGTCGGCCTCGGCGGCCTCGGGCGGTACGTCATCGACGGGCTCGCCACCCGCGACTACCCGGCCACCGCCGGCGGGGCGCTGCTCGTGGTGCTGCTCGCGGTCGCCACCCAACTGCTGTTCGCCCTCCTGATCCGCCTCTCGCTCCCGCCGGGCGCCCGCGCACGTCGGTCCTCTCGCACACCCAAGGAATCCACATGACCACCCGTCCGGTCCGTGTCCTCGCCGCCGCAGCCCTCCTGCTCGGTGCGGCCGCGTGCTCCTCCTCCGGCGGCGGCGACCCGCTCGCCGCCCCGACGACGTCCGCCTCCGGCCCCGGGCCTGCCTCCGGCGGCGGCAGCGGGAAGACCGTCGTGGTCGGCTCCGCGAACTTCCCGGAGAACGTCCTGCTCGCCTCGATCTACTCGCAGGCGCTGAAGGCCAAGGGCGTCAGCGTCCAGGAGAAGTTCAACATCGGCAGCCGCGAGGTGCTCTACGGCCAGCTGCAGAGCGGCAACCTGACGGTGCTCCCCGAGTACAACGGCGCCCTGCTCGGCTACCTCGACCCCAAGACCACCGCGGCCGGCACCCAGGCGGTCGACGCCGCCCTGCTGCAGAAGCTGCCGGCCGGGCTGACCATCCTCGACCCGGCCGCCGCCGAGGACAAGGACTCGCTGACGGTCACCCAGGAGAACGCCGCCAAGCTCGGCCTGAAGTCGATCGCCGACC
Organism: Kitasatospora sp. NE20-6; assembly: GCF_045862635.1. Classification (NCBI taxonomy): domain Bacteria; kingdom Bacillati; phylum Actinomycetota; class Actinomycetes; order Kitasatosporales; family Streptomycetaceae; genus Kitasatospora; species Kitasatospora sp. NE20-6. The sequence goes on along the minus strand of NZ_BPRL01000003.1, from coordinate 277,673 downwards.
TGAACGGCAAGGCCGCCGACCTCGTCATCGGCGGCCCGCCGGAGTTCAAGTCGCGCCGCGAGGCGCAGTTCAAGGACGTCTACGGGCTGACCTTCAAGGAGTGGAAGCCCACCGGCGAGACCACCGCGAACGCCCTCAAGGACGGCGCCGTGCAGGTCGGCAACGTCTTCACCACCGACCCGCGGCTCGTGCAGCTCAAGCTGGTCGCGCTGGACGACCCGAAGAACATCTTCAGCGTGCAGAACATCGTCCCGCTGGTCAACAAGGCCGGGGTCGACGCCACCGCCACGGCCGCCCTCAACGCCGTCTCCGCCAAGCTCGACACCGCCGGACTGACGGCACTGATGAAGCGCGTCGCGGTCGACAAGGAGGACCCGTCCGCCGTCGCCGCGGACTGGCTGAAGACCAACGGCCTGAGCTGACCCCACCGCACCACCCCGCACCACCCCGCGAGCGCCACCCGGCCCCGCGCAGCACCGGCCCCGCCCCGCGACCACCGCGGTGGCGGGGCCGCCGCGCGTTCCGGCGGGCCGTCCGTACCGCGCCGCACGGCCGGCGGCACCGCCACCGCTCCCGGCCGGATGGGCCGCTGACGAACAGTTAGGACTCTTGACAGACGACTGGTCCAGACCAAAGATGGTGCCCGTTCCTCCGACCGGGACCGCATCGTGGGGGTGTGACCGCCGGCCGGCCGTGCCTTCCCTGCACCGCCGCACCACCCACCGCACCCACCGTCCCCGTGGAGTACCCATGCGTCTGCACCGGCCGCTCAAGGCCGTCCTCACCAGCTGCGCCACCCTGCTCGCCGCCGCCGGGATCGCCGTCACCGGCGGCGGCGCGGCCCAGGCCGCGACCCCGCTGCCCCAGCACGTCTTCGCCCCCTACTTCGAGGCCTGGACGGGCGAGAGCCCGGCCGCGCTGGCCCGGCAGTCGGGCGCCAAGCACCTGACGATGGCGTTCATCCAGACCGCCGTCGCGGGCTCCTGCACCCCGTACTGGAACGGCGACACCGGCATGCCGATCGCCGCGTCCACCTTCGGCAGCGACATCGCGGCGATCCGCGCCGCCGGCGGCGACGTCATCCCGTCGCTCGGCGGCTACGCCGCCGACACCACCGGCACCGAACTGGCCGACAGCTGCACCGACGTCAACCAGATCGCCGCCGCCTACGAGCACCTGATCACCACCTACGAGATCAGCCGGATCGACCTCGACATCGAGGTCGACTCGCTCGACAACACCGCGGGCATCGACCGCCGAAACAAGGCGATCAAGCTGACCCAGGACTGGGCCGCCGCCAACGGCCGTTCCGTCCAGTTCTCCTACACCCTGCCGACGACGACGGGCGGGCTCGCCGCGAGCGGCCTCGCCGTGCTGAAGAACGCCGTGCAGAACAACGCCCGGATCGACGTCGTCAACCTCATGACGTTCGACTACTACGACAACGCCGCGCACAACATGGCGACCGACACCCAGACCGCCGCCACCGGCCTGTACGACCAGCTCGCCAAGCTCTACCCCACCAGGACCGCCGCGCAGCTGTGGGCCTCGATCGGCATCACCGAGATGATCGGCGTCGACGACTTCGGCCCGGCCGAGACCTTCACCCTGGCCAACGCCACGACCGTCTACAACTGGGCCGTCTCCAAGGGCATCAACGAGCTGTCGTTCTGGGCGCTCCAGCGCGACAACGGCAGCTGCGCGGGCGGCGCCGCCGCCGACGGCTGCTCCGGCATCGCCCAGAACACCTGGGACTTCAGCCACGTCTTCGCGCCCTTCACCTCCGGCAGCGGGCCCGTCACCAACGACTTCTCGGTCGCGCTCAGCCCAGCCGCGGGCAGCGTGACCGCCGGTGCCGGCACCACCGCCACCGTGAACACCGCCGTCACCGCGGGCTCGGCCCAGACGGTCGGCCTCGCGGTGACCGGCGCCCCGGCCGGGGTCACCGCCACCCTCGGCGCGTCCTCGGTGACCGCAGGCGCGTCCACCACCCTGACCGTTGCCACCACCGCGGCCGCCGCACCCGGCAGCTACCCGCTCACGGTCACCGGCACCGCGGCCACCGGCAGCCACAGCACCACCTACACGCTGACCGTGCAGGGCACCGGGGGCGGCGGCACCGGAGCCGTCGTCAACGGCGGCCTGGAGGGCGGCTCGCTCGCCCCCTGGACGTGCCAGAGCGGCGGCGGCGTGGTCACCGCCCCGGCCCGTACGGGCGGCCACGCCCTGCTCGCCGCGGCGACCTCCGGCCAGACCGGCGAGTGCGCCCAGAGCGTGGCACTGGCCCCCAACCACGCCTACACGCTGACCGCGTGGGTGCAGGGCAGCTACGCCTTCGCCGGCGTGAGCGGCGGCGCCACCGCCTCCACCTGGACGTCCTCGACCGGCTGGACCAAGCTCACCGTGCCCTTCACCACCGGCGCCAACGGCACCGTCTCCGTCTACCTGCACGGCTGGTTCGGCCAGGGCGGCGTCCACGGCGACGACTTCTCCATCGCCTGACCCGCACCCCACGGTCCGAGGGGGCCCGCCCGGCACTCCGGGCGGGCCCCCTCGCGTCCGCGACGCCGCCGGGGCTCAGCCCGCCGCGGGCACGGTGGCGGCGGGCCGCCAGGGCCGGCACAGCACCAGGAAGGCCGTCAGCGACAGCAGCGCCGAGACGAGCACCACCAGGCCGAGCGCGAGGGCGGAGGGGTGGCCGGCCGCACTGCTCAGCGGCGCGACGACGGCGCCGCACAGGAAGCTGGACAGGCCGAGGAGGGCGGAGGCCGAGCCGGCCGCGTGCGGGGCGAGGGTGAGTGCCTGCGCCGAGGAGTTGGGGCCGACGATGCCCATCGAGGCCATCAGCAGGCACATCGCCGGACAGACGGCGACCAGTCCGGCGTCCCACACCCCGGTGGCCAGGGTCAGCACGAGCCCGGCGAGGACGGCCCCGCCCAGCCCGGTGAGCATCAGCGTCGCCGGCCGCAGCCGGGTGACGAGCACCCGGCCGTTGAGCTGGGTGGTGGCCATCAGGGCCACGGAGTTGACGGCGAAGAGCAGGCTGTAGGCCTGCGGCGAGACGTGGTAGACCTCCTGCAGCACCGTGGAGGACCCGGCGACGTACCCGAACAGGGCGCCGAAGGAGAACGTCGTCGTGGCGGTGAACCCGACGAACCGGCGGTTGCGCAGCAGCCCGCCGATCGCCCGGACGGTGGTCGACAGGCCGCCGCCGTGGCGCCGTTCGGGCGGCAGCGACTCGCGCAGCCAGAGGGCGGCCACCACGGTCAGCAGCACGCCGAAGGCCGCGAGCACGGCGAAGCTCCCCCGCCAGGAGGTGACGTGGAGCAGCTGCGCGCCCAGCACGGGGGCGACGATCGGGGCGAGGCCGGAGATCATCGCCAGCGAGGCCATGAAGCGGATCATGGCGACGCCCTCGTACCGGTCGCGGGCGACCGCGCGGGAGATGACGAGTCCGGCCGCACCCGCCGCGCCCTGCACGAACCGGGCCGCGATCAGCACCGGCACGCTCGGGGCCAGCGCGCAGACGACGGTGGCGAGCGTGTAGAGGCCCATGCCGGCCAGCAGCGGCCGGCGGCGGCCCAGGCGGTCGCTCATCGGGCCGAAGAGCAGCTGCCCGGCGGCCATGCCCAGGAGGGAACCGGTCAGCGTGAGCTGGACGGCGGGCGCGGTCGAGCCCAGGTCGTCGGTGAGCGCGGGAAGGGCCGGCAGGTAGAGGTCGGTGGTGAGCGGCCCGAGGGCGACGAGGCTGCCGAGCACGGCGACGGTGGCCCGGCCCGGCTTCCCGGCGCCCGCCGTCGCGGCGGGCGCCGAGAGGGAGCGGCCGCCCCCGGCGTCTACGGTCGGGCCTGCCATGGAGCTCCTCGGGTGGTCGGGATTCGTACCCTAACCCGCGGCGTCCGGGACGGGCTCGGCGCGGAACTCCCGGACGACGTCGATGGTGCCGACGATGTGCCGGTTGAACTCCTCCAGCTCCTCGGCGGGGATCCACAGCTCCAGGATGGTCTCGCCGCCGGCCTGCCGGACGGGGAAGCGGGCGAGGTAGGCGCTCTCCACCTCGAAGCGCGTGACGAATCCGGCGCCGGAGGCGGGCACGTTCCAGTCCCGGGCGATCCGGACGGCGTAGTCCTCGTTGAGCACCGGGTAGAAGATCGGCTGCTCGGGCAGCCGCGGCGGCCAGGCGCGCCGGCCGGCGGCCTCGACGAGCGCGAGCTCGGCCGGACCGGTGGGGCGCCAGAGCGTGGTGGTCTCCATGGCGCCCCACCGTACGGACCGGTGCGGGCCGCCGCGAACCGTTTTCGCCGGGCCGCGGCGGCCCCGGCGGCGCGTCGGCGGGCGCGTCAGCGGTACGTCGGCGGGTGCGTCAGCGGTACGCGGACTCGCCGGTCACGGCCTCGCCGAGGACGAGCGTGTGGATCTCGCTCGTGCCCTCGTAGGTGAGGACCGACTCCAGGTTGTTGGCGTGCCGCAGCACCGGGTACGCGGTGGTGATGCCGTTGGCGCCGAGCACGGTGCGGGCCGAGCGGGCGATCTCCAGGGCGGTGCGGACGTTGTTGAGCTTGCCGAAGCTGATGTGCGCGGGCAGGCTGCGGCCCTCGTCCTTGAGCCGGCCGATCCGGAGGGCCACGAGGTACGCCTTCTCCAGCTCCAGGACCATCTCGACGAGCTTCTCCTGCGTCAGCTGGAAGGCGGCGATGGGCCGGTCGAACTGGATGCGGCTCTTGGCGTAGTCGAGGGCGGCGGTGTAGCAGTCGCGGGCGGCGCCGACGGTGCCCCACAGGATGCCGTACCGGGCCTCGCCGAGGGAGGAGAGCGGGGCGCGCAGGCCGCGGGCGCCGGGGAGGACGGCGTCGGCGGGGAGCACGACGCCGTCGAGGGCGAGTTCGCTGGTGACGGACGCCCGCAGCGAGAGCTTGCCGTGGATGTCGGTGGCGGTGAAACCGGGGGTGCCGCGGGGCACGAGGAAGCCGCGGACGCCGTCGTCGGTCCGCGCCCAGACGACGGCGACGTCGGCGACCGAGCCGTTGGTGATCCACATCTTGGAGCCGTCGAGCACCCAGTCGTCGCCGCGGCGGCGGGCCCGGGTGCGCATGTTGGCCGGGTCGGAGCCGAAGTCGGGCTCGGTGAGGCCGAAGCAGCCGATCGCCCGGCCGGCGGCGAGTTCGGGCAGCCACTGCTGCTTCTGCTCCTCGGAGCCGAAGGCGTGGATCGAGCGCATGGCGAGCGAGCCCTGCACGGAGACGAAGCTGCGCAGGCCGGAGTCGGCGGCCTCCAGCTCCATGCAGGCGACGCCGTACTCGACGGCGGTGGAGCCGGTGCAGCCGTAGCCGTCGAGGTGCATGCCGAGGACGCCGAGCCGGCCGAGCTCGGGGGCGAGTTCGTGGACGGGGAAGACGCCCTGCTCGAACCAGTCGGCGATGTGCGGGCGGATCCGGTCGTCGGTGAACTTCCGCACGGTGTCGCGGACGAGGCGCTCCTCGTCGGTGAGGAGGTCGCCGACGGCGAGCAGGTCTGCGGGGTCGAGGCGGGGGGTGGTGGCCATGCTGCGGACTCTCCTCCGGGCGGGGCGGCGCGGGCGGCGCGAACGGCGTGCGGCGGCTGCGGCGGGCCGCGGCGACGAGTATCGCGCACCGGGGCTACCCGCCGGTAGGCGTGCGCGGGCCGGGCCGCGCGGCTTCCGGCCGCGGAGCTTCCGGCCGCGGGGCTTCCGGCCGCGGGGTGCGGAGCGCCGCCTCGGCGAAGTTCGCCCAGTGCGCGGCGGCGACCGGCGGGATGCAGACCCAGTCCTCCATCGGGCGGCCGCCCGCGGGGTCGAAGAGGTGGGCCCCGGGCACCCGCAGGGCCTCGGCGAGGGCGGGGCTGCCGCGCCCGAGCCGGCAGACGAGCTCGCCGCCGTACAGGCCGGCGAAGGCCTCGCCGAGGGCGTCCCGGAGGCAGGGCATGCCGTACAGCCGCGCCGGGGCGGCGCCGTGCGGCAGCAGGTCCTCGGCGATCTCCGCGTAGCACGCGGCCGGGTCGGGTCGGTCCGTCATGGCGCCATGGTGCATCGCGGCCGGGAGGCCGGGCCCGCGCCACGCGGGCGGTGCACCGCCGGGGCCGGGCCTTGAGCCGCCGCGCGGCACATGTAAGGATTGGCCCCCGTGAGCACTCCTGTACACGGGCTTCCCGCGTCGCCGCTGCGCATCGCCGTCGCCCAGACCCCGGTCGTCCCGCTGGACGTCGCCGCGAACACCGCGACCGCCGCCGCGCTGGTGCGCCGGGCCGCGGCCGAAGGAGCCCGGCTGCTCCTGCTGTCCGAGCTGTTCCTCACCGGCTACGAGCCGGCCGCGATCGCCGCCGACCCGGACACCCTCACCGTCGCCCCCGGCGACCCCCGGCTCGCCCCGCTGGCCGCGGCCTGCGCGGAGACGGGCACGGCGGTGGTGGTCGGCGCCCCCGTCCGCGACGCCGGCACCGGCGCGCTGCACATCGCCGCACTCGTGCTGGACGGCACCGGCCGGCTCGCCGCGGTCTACCGCAAGGAGTTCGCCACGCCGAACGAACGGGCCGCCGGGTTCTCCCGCGGCGCGGGCGGCAGCACCGTCGAGCTGGACGGCTGGCGGCTGGGCCTCGGCGTCTGCTGGGACAGCGGCTTCCCCGAGCACGCCCGCGCCGCGGCCCTCGACGGCGCGCACGCCTACCTGGTCGGCGCGCTCTTCGGCACCGGCCCGGGCGCCCACCAGCGGCGGACGGTGTTCCCCGCCCGCGCCCTCGACAACACCCTCTACGTGCTGCTCGCCAACCACGTCGGGGCCGCCGGCCCGTACACCGGGTGCGGCGGCAGTGCGGTGTGGGGCCCGGACGGGTACCTGCTGGCGGAGGCCGCCGAGGACGCACCCGGCCTGCTGACCGTCACGCTCGACCCGGCGGTCCTGGCCGGCGCGCGGGCCGACGACCCGGTGCTCGTCCAGCCGGGCCTCACCGCCGCGTCCGTCCGGAGCACGGCGCGGCTCGGCTGAACCGCGGCCGGGCGGGCGCGGAACACGGCGGGGCGGAACGCGGCGGGGCGGAACGCGGCGGGGCGCAGCAGGACCGGGGAGGCCGGGCAGGATCGGGGAGAGGCCGGGCAGGGCGCGGAAATACCGCGGCCCCCGGCGCGGCTGTGCTGTCCAGGAGGTGGCCCCATGGGTGACGAGGAAGAGTTCCGGGTCGAGCACGACTCGATGGGCGAGGTCCGGGTGCCGGCGGCGGCCAGGTGGCAGGCGCAGACGCAGCGGGCGGTGGAGAACTTCCCGGTGTCCGGCCGGCCGCTGGAGCGTGCCCACATCGCCGCGCTCGCCCGGATCAAGGCGGCCGCCGCGCAGGTCAACGCGGAGCTCGGCGTGCTGGAGGCCGACACCGCGGAGGCGATCCGGCTGGCGGCGGAGGAGGTGGCGGCGGGCCGCTGGGACGACCAGTTCCCGGTGGACGTCTTCCAGACCGGCTCCGGCACCTCGTCCAACATGAACGCCAACGAGGTCATCGCCACCCTCGCCACCGAGCGGCTCGGCCGTCCGGTGCACCCGAACGACCATGTCAACGCGAGCCAGTCGTCCAACGACGTGTTCCCGTCGTCCATCCACATCGCGGCGACGGCGGCGGTGACCGGCGAGCTGGTGCCGGCGCTGGAGCACCTCGCGGCGGCGCTGGAGCGGAAGGCCGCGGAGTTCGCCGAGGTCGTCAAGTCCGGCCGTACGCACCTGATGGACGCCACGCCGGTCACCCTCGGCCAGGAGTTCGGCGGCTACGCGGCGCAGGTCCGGTACGGCGTGGAGCGGCTGCGGGCGGCACTCCCCCGGGTGGCCGAACTCCCGCTCGGCGGTACGGCGGTGGGCACCGGGATCAACACCCCGCCGGGCTTCCCGGCGGCGGTGGTCGCCGCACTCGCCCGGGCCACCGGTCTGCCCCTGACGGAGGCCCGCGACCACTTCGAGGCGCAGGGCGCCCGCGACGGACTGGTCGAGCTGAGCGGGCAGCTGAAGACGATCGCGGTGGGCTTCACCAAGATCGCGAACGACCTGCGCTGGATGGGTTCGGGGCCGCGCACCGGCCTCGGCGAGATCAACCTGCCCGACCTGCAGCCCGGTTCGTCGATCATGCCCGGCAAGGTCAACCCGGTGCTGCCGGAGGTCGTGCTGATGGTCGCCGCGCAGGTCGTCGGCAACGACACCACGGTGACCGTGGCCGGCGCGAGCGGCAACTTCGAGCTGAACGTCATGCTGCCGGTGATCGCCCGGAACGTCCTGGAGTCGGTGCGGCTGCTGGCCACCAGCGCCCGGCTGCTGGCCGACCGGACGGTCGACGGCGTGACGGCCAACGCCGAACGGGCCCGCGAGTACGCCGAGTCCTCGCCGTCCGTGGTCACGCCGCTCAACCGCTGGATCGGCTACGAGGAGGCGGCGAAGGTCGCGAAGCAGTCGCTGGCGGAGCGGAAGACGATCCGCCAGGTGGTCCTGGAGCGCGGCTACGTCGAGCGGGGCCTGCTGACGGAGCGGCAGCTCGACGAGGCGCTGGACGTGCTGCGGATGACCCGGCCCTGAGGCCGCCGCCACGCGGAAGGGTGCGGCCCCGCGGGGCCGCACCCTGGTCTGCTGCCGTCCGTGGCGGCTTCCGTCATCCGCGCCTCCCGCCCCTCATCGCCGATGCGCCGGTGAGGGTCAGGCCGATCGCACCGAGGCACAGGCAGGTCATCAGGCCGCCCGTGATCAGGTTGGTCCAGATGGTCCGGGTGACGGCCTGGTCGCCGGTCGTCCACCACGGGGCGAGCATCGTCCAGACACCGATGGCCGCACCCGCGTAGGCACGGGCGTGGGTGCGCTCGAAGCCGGAGCCGTAGCCGCCCATCAGCATGGCGAACGCCAGGCCCAGGATCAGGTTGCTGAGGGTGACCCCGGCGAATCCGCCCGCCGCGGGGAAGGCCGCGAAGCCGACCACCCACGGCGAGATCGCCAGGAACAGGCCGCAGCAGACGGCCAGCGCCTCGATGCCCTGCATGAGCGGCGTCGAGGTGACGCGCTCGTAGTGTTCGCGCAGTTCGAGAATGTCGGGGTGGTGTTCCATACCCGTCGGAAGCTGGGTCGACACCAGGACCACCTCCTAGTCGGGGATACGGGTAGCCGAAGAGCCCGTACCCGTAAAATCCCTTATCCAACCTTTATGCGCGATTATCACCCCTTTGCCGTGTTCCGGCAGATCGGAGGGCCGGCCGCCGCCCCTGCAGGTACGCCGCCACCGCCGCGACCTCGTCCGCCAGCGCGGCCCGCACCCCGCGGGGCAGCGGACCGAACGGCTCCACCACCGGCTCCGCGCCCTCCCGCCGCCACGTGCCGACGATCCGGCCGTCCGCCACGACCGCCGGGCGGATCACCCCGCCCCCGGCGTTGATGCGCCGCGCGTACGGCTCCGCCAGCATCACCTCCCGGCTCCGGTAACCCAGCAGGTAGCCGTCGTACGCGCCGAGCAGGCGCACCGCCGGACCGCCCGCCGGCGGCTCCGGGGAACCGGCCGCGGCGAACAGCCCCGGCGAGGCCTCCTCCGGGGCGGCCGCCTCCACCGCGCGGCGCGCCTCGGACACCGGCAGGCCCGCCCAGGCGGCGAAGTCGCCCGGCCCGGCCGGCCCGAAGGCCGCGAGGTAACGCCCGGCCAGCTCGGCGGCCGGATCCGCCGGGGCCGGGCCGCCGGCGGGCAGCGGCACGTACCCGGGCTCGCGGGCGCCGAGGTCCGCACCCCGGCAGAGCACCCCGTGCGCGGAGGCGTAGCCGATCAGGTGGGCGGGCGCCTGGCCCTTCGGGTCGACGCCGAGGCCCCGGGCGTTCAGCAGGCCGATCAGCGCGGCCCGGCTGCGGGGCACGTCCAGCAGGCCGGGGAGGAGGTCGAGGGCGCGGGCGCAGACCTCGTCGGTCAGGCCGAGCTCGCGGCGGCGGCGGGCGCCGGCCGCGAGGTTGCGCGTGGCGAAGAGGCCGAGCAGCCAGCGGGCGTCCGCGGCCGGCACCAGGTGCAGGGTGCCGCGCATCAGCGCGAGGGTGACCACGTCTCCGGCGGCGGCGGCCCGCGCGGGCCCGGCCGGGTCGGCGACCCCGCGGGCCCGCAGGGCCAGCCGGGCCGCCGGGCCGTCCTGCGCCTGGACGCCGCCGGAGGTCCGCGCGACCTCCGCCGTCGCCGGGTCGGGCCGGCCGAACTGCGCGTGCATCCGCCGGGCGAGCAGTTCCTCGTCGTCCATCGGCCCATTCTGGCGCGCCGCGCCGACACGTGAGGTGCGTCTCAGGGCCCGTGCACCCCGTTGCATATGCAACTTGGTGCATAGCAGGATGCCGTCATGGCACTGGAGCACGCGATCCTCGTCTCCCTCCTGGAGCAGCCCGGCTCGGGCTACGAACTGGCGCGCCGGTTCGACCGCTCCATCGGGCGCTTCTGGACCGCCACCCACCAGCAGATCTACCGGGTGCTGCGGCGGATGGAGACGGACGGCTGGGTCGCCGTCGAGGCGGTCGCCCAGGACACCCGGCCGGACAAGAAGGTCTACTCGGCCACCGCCGCCGGGCGCGGCGTGCTGGTCGGCTGGCTGCGCGAGCCCGTCGAACCGGAGACCGTCCGGCACGAGCTCGCCGTGAAGATCCGGGCCGCGGCGTTCGACGACCCGGCCGCGCTCGTGCCCGAGGTCGAACGGCACCGCGCCGACCACGCCGCCCTGCTCGCCCGCTACCTCACCGGCGAGCAGCGCGACTTCCCCGACCCGAACGCCCTCGACGACGCGCAGCGCCTCCAGCACGTGGTGCTGCGCGGCGGCATCGAGTACGAGCGGATGATCCTCGCCTGGCTGGACGACGTGCTCGCCACCCTGCACCGCCTCGGCACCCCGCCCTCGACACCCTCGACCCCTGGGACCTGATGATGCTGTTCAACCCGCGCACCTACGACCCCGCGCAGTTCGACGACACCACCCGCCGGCTGCTGCGCGCGACCGTCGACTGGTTCGAGTCGCGCGGCAAGAAGGCCCTGATCGACACGTACGTCGACCGGTCCTGGTACGGGGACTTCCTGGAGTTCGCCGCGAAGGAGGGGCTGTTCGCGGAGTTCCTGACGCCGTCCTCGGCCGACCCCGCGAAGCGCTGGGACACCGCCCGGATCGCCGAGCTCAACGAGATCCTCGGCTTCTACGGCCTCGGCTACTGGTACACCTGGCAGGTCACCATCCTCGGCCTCGGCCCGGTCTGGCAGAGCGGGAACGAGGCCGTGCGGGCCCGCGCCGCGAAGCTGCTGACCGAGGGCCACGTGATGGCGTTCGGCCTCTCCGAGCGCAGCCACGGCGCCGACATCTACTCCACCGACATGATCCTCACCCCGGACGGCGAGGGCGGCTTCACCGCCACCGGCTCGAAGTACTACATCGGCAACGGCAACGTCGCCGGCCTGGTCTCCGTCTTCGGCCGCCGCTCCGACGTGGACGGCCCCGAGGGGTACGTGTTCTTCGCCGCCGACAGCCGGCACGACGCGTACCACCTGGTGAAGAACGTCGTGAACGCGCAGATGTACGTCAGCGAGTTCCGCCTGGAGGAGTACCCGGTGCGCGCGGAGGACGTGCTGCACACCGGCAGGGCCGCCTTCGACGCGGCGCTCAACACCGTCAACGTCGGCAAGTTCAACCTCTGCACCGCCTCGATCGGCATCTGCGAGCACGCGATGTACGAGGCCGTCACGCACGCGCAGAACCGGGTGCTGTACGGCAGGCCGGTCACCGCCTTCCCGCACGTGAAGCGGGAACTGACCGACGCGTACGCCCGCCTGGCGGCGATGAAGCTGTTCAGCGCGCGGGCCGTGGACTACTTCCGCACCGCGACGGCGGACGACCGCCGCTACCTGCTCTTCAACCCGATGACCAAGATGAAGGTCACCACGGAGGGCGAGAAGGTCATCGACCTGATGTGGGACGTCATCGCGGCCAAGGGCTTCGAGGCGGACACCTACTTCGACAAGGCCGCCAAGGACATCCGCGGCCTGCCGAAGCTGGAGGGCACCGTCCACGTCAACCTGGCGCTGATCCTCAAGTTCATGGGCAACTACCTCTTCGCCCCGGAGGAGTTCGCGCCGGTGCCGACCCGGGTCGACGCCGCGGACGACACCTTCCTCTTCGCGCAGGGCCCGGCGCGCGGCCTGGGCGCGATCCGCTTCCACGACTGGCGCACCGCCTACGACGCGCACGCCTCCGTGCCGAACGTCGCCCGGTTCCGCGAGCAGGCCGACGGCCTGTGCACCCTGCTGCTCACCCACGCCCCGAGCGCCGACCAGCAGCAGGACCTCGACTTCCTGCTGGAGATCGGCCAGCTCTTCGCCCTCGTCGTCTACGGCCAGCTGGTGCTGGAGCAGGCCGAACTGACCGGCCTGACCGCGTCCGGCGAAGGCGGGGACGTGCTGGACCAGATCTTCGACGCCCTGGTGCGGGACTTCTCCGCGCACGCCACCGAGCTGCACGGCAAGGCCTCCACCACGGAGGAGCAGGCCGCCTGGGCGCTGGCGCACGTGCGCCGCCCGGTCGCGGACACGGGCCGCGCCGAGCGGGTGTGGGCGCAGGTCGAGGCGCTGTCGGGCGCGTACGAGATGCAGCCGTAGCACGCGGCGGGGAGGGGGCGCCGGATCCCGGCACCCCCTCCCCCCCTGCGGCCGACGCTACGTCAGAAGGTCAGCTTCCAGCTGTCGATGTTGCCGACGTCCTGCGCGCCGACGTCCTGCACCTTCAGCTTCCAGACGCCGTTGGCGGCCTCCGAGGAGGCGTTGACGGTGTAGGTGGTGTTGATGTCGTCGCCGGAGTCGCTGCTGGAGTTCTTCAGCCGGTAGGTGCTGCCGTCCGGGGCCACCAGGTCGATCACCAGGTCGCCGCGGTACGGGTGCTTGATGACGACGCCGACCGGGAGCGCGGCGGGCGCGTTGCCGGTGATCCCGCTGACGGTGACCGAGGAGGTCACGGCGGCGCCCGCGTCCGGGATGGCCACGTCGGCCGTGTTCTCGAAGACCGTGCCGGGCGGCGGGGCGGTCTCGGTGCCGAGCGTCCAGATCGCGTACGCGACGGCGTCGGTCATCCGGTCGAGCGCGGTGTCGTTGATGTTCGCCGAGGTGTCGCAGGAGGAGTGGTAGCAGCGGTCGAACGCCACGCCCGAGGTGCCGCCCCACTTGGTCGCCTGGGCAGCGGTCTTGATGTAGTCGGCGCCGCTGAACAGGCCGCCGACCGCGATGCCCGCGTTCTTGAACGGCGCGTGGTCGGACCGCCCGTCGCCCTCCGTCTCGGGCTCGGTGGCGACACCGAGACCGGAGAAGTAGGTCTTGAAGAGGGTGTCGAGCTTGGTGTTGTCGTCGTAGACGAAGTAGCCCGGGTTCGGCGAGCCGATCATGTCGAAGTTGAGGTACGCCTCGATCTTCGAACGGTCGGCCGCGGCAAGGCCGTTGACGTACTTCGTGGAGCCGATCATGCCGTACTCCTCGGCGCCCCACCAGCCGAACCGCAGGTGCTTGGTGGGCTGCAGGCCGGCCCGCGAGACGGCCAGGGCGGTCTCCAGGATGCCGGCCGAGCCGGAGCCGTTGTCGTTGATGCCCGGCCCGCCGGTGACGGAGTCCAGGTGGGCGCCGGCCATGACGACGTGCGAGGTGTCGCCGCCCGGCCAGTCGGCGATCAGGTTGTAGCCGGTCGCGCTGTTGTAGGTGAAGGTCTGGAGCGTCGTGGTGTAGCCCGCCGCGTCCAGCTTGGCCTTCACGTAGTCGATCGACGCCTTGTAGCCGGTCCTCCCGTGCGCCCGGTTGCCTCCGTTGGCGGTGGCTATGGACTGCAGCTGGGCCAGGTGCGCCTTGACGTTGGCGACGGGGATGTCGGGCGCAGCGGCGAGGGCTGCCGGTGCGGGGGCCGGGCGCGCCGAGGCGCTCGGCGCGAGGAGGGTTGCGGCCGCGGCGGCGGCTGCGGCGAGGATCGCGGCGGAACGGCGCAGGCGGGATCGCCGCTGCGCACGCCGGTGGGCATGCTCGGACACGTAGGACTCCGGATTCCGGTGGGGCAGAACGGGACCTGACGGCATGCCGCCCATGTGGGGTGGGCGGACGGCACACATTGACGCGGTCATGATGATCTGACCCGGGTCAAGGGACCGTCAAGACGTCCGCCCGGACGGGCTCCCGCCAACGGCCGGAACCCGCCACCGGCTGACGCCCCGTCACCGACGGTCCCCCGGACGGAGCAGCACCCCGGGCCGCCCCGCGCCGCGCCCGGCACAGTGGCCAGCAGTGCCCCCGCACGAAAGGCCTCCGGCATGCCGCCGCACCCGACCGGCCCGCCCACTCCGCGACCGCACCGGCGACGGCCTCGCCCGGGTCTCCATGGGCGACCACGCCGGTGTCCGGGCCGCCGAGGGCACCGGCCCGGACACCGCCTGCCGCCCGGTCAAGCAGCCGCAGGCCCGGCCGGTGCCCGGCTCGTACCCGCAGTCCTCCTGCGTGCGCCACGCCCCGGACACCGGCGAGTACACCGTGTCACCGGCAGGCTTCGCCCGGCACACCTGAACACCTGAGCACCGCCCGGCACCAGCCGGCCCGGCCCGTCCCGTTCGCCCCGCCCCGCCCCGCCCCGCCCAGGAGGTCCGCCATGCCCCCCGTCGCCCTGCTCGCCCGCATCGAGGCGAAGCCCGAACACGCCGAGGCCGTCGCCGAGCTGCTGCTCGGCGCACTGCCGCTCGCCCAGCAGGAGGTGGAGACCCGCACCTGGTACGCGTTCCGGGAGAGCACGACGGTGTTCGGCATCTTCGACACCTTCGACGACGAGCAGGGCCTGCAGGCGCACCTGCAGGGCCCGATCGCCGCGGCGCTCATGGAGGCCGCCCCGCGGATGCTCGCCGCACCGCCCGACATCCGCCGGCTGGACCTGCTGGCCGCCGCCCTGCCGTAGGCGCAGCGGAGCCGGCCTGCGGGTGCGCCCCCGGACGTACGGTGGACGTGGAGAGGTCAGCCATGTACTACACCGACCGCGAGGAAGCGGGCCGCCGGCTGGCGGCCGAAGTGGAGCGCTGGCGTGACGCCGACCCGGTCGTGGTGGCCCTGCCGCGCGGCGGCGTACCCGTCGCCGCGCCGGTCGCCCGGGCGCTGGGTGCGCCGCTCGACATCTGCGTGATCCGCAAGCTCGGGGTGCCCTCCCAGCCGGAGCTGGGCATGGGCGCCATCGGCGAGGGCGGCACCCGGGTCGTCAACGAGGCGGTGGTGCACGGCGCCCGGGTGAGCGCCGGGCAGTTCGCCGAGGTGGAGCGCCGCGAGCGCGCCGAGCTGGAGCGCCGGGCCGCCCGCTACCGCCGCGGCCGGTCCCCGGTCGCCGTGCGCGGGCGCACCGTCGTCGTCGTCGACGACGGCGTGGCGACCGGCTCGACGGCGCTCGCGGCCTGCCGGATCGTCCGGGCCCGCGGGGCGGCCCGCGTGGTGCTGGCCGTACCGGTCGCCCCCGCGGACTGGGCGCAGCGGCTCGGCGGCGATGTCGACGCGCTGGTGTGCCCCCACACGCCCACGCGGTTCCGGGCGATCGGCGAGTTCTACCGGGACTTCACCCAGACCTCCGACGCCGAGGTCGAACGGCTCCTGCACGAGGCCGCGACCGCCCGTCCGGCGGACGGCACGGAGATCACCCTGGACGCCGGCGGCGCCGCCCTGAGCGGCACCCTCGCGGTGCCCCCGGGCGCCGTCGGGCTGGTGCTGTTCGCGCACGGCAGCGGCAGCAGCCGGCACAGTCCGCGCAACCGCCACGTGGCTGGCGAGCTCCGCCGGGCCGGTCTCGGCACCCTGCTGCTGGACCTGCTGACACCCGAGGAGGAGCCCGACCGGGCGAAGGTCTTCGACCCCGTGCTGCTCGGCGGCCGGCTCGCCGCCGTGACCCGGTTGGTCACCGCACGGCCGGACTGCGCCGGGCTGCCCGTCGGCTACTTCGGGGCCAGCACCGGCGCGGCGGCGGCGCTGTGGGCGGCCGCCGAACCCGGCCTGCCGGTGGCCGCGGTGGTCTCCCGCGGCGGCCGGCCCGACCTCGCGGGCGACCGGCTGCCCGCGGTCACCGCCGCCACCCTGCTGATCGTCGGCGGGGCGGACACCACCGTGCTGGAGCTCAACCGGCGGGCCGCGGACGCGCTGCGGTGCGAGCACGAGCTGGCCGTCGTTCCGGGGGCCACGCACCTCTTCGAGGAGCCGGGTGCGCTGGCGGCCGTCTCCGGGCTGGCGGCACAGTGGTTCGACAGCCGACTCGCCGCAGCCGCCGCCGACTGGGCAACCTGACCAGCCCTGACCCCGGGGACCTGCTCATTCTGTACACATTGATCAGTGCGGATCGCAGCTGTTGCCCAACCCCCCGGCCGCGGGCATTCTCAGCGCAACCGCAACCGCCCCACCCCCCGCGGTGCGGAGAACCTCAACGTGGAGGAGCACCGATGACCGCCAACGCCGTGGAACTCACCCCCGAGGAGCTGGAGGCCGGGCTCGACGCCGAGCAGCTGCGCACCCTCGTCGGGCTGGTCGAGCACGACCCCGCGGGCGATCCCTTCCCGGTCACCGCGCAGGACGCGGTGGTGTTCGTCGTCGGCAACGCCACCCAGACGGCGCAGTTCTACCAGGCCGTGTTCGGCATGGAGCTGGTCGCCTACTCCGGCCCCGAGACCGGCCGCCGCGACCGCAAGGCGTTCGTGCTGCGCTCCGGCTCCTGCCGCTTCGTGATCAAGGGCGGGGTCTCCCCCGACAGTCCGCTGCTCGACCACCACCGCCGCCACGGCGACGGCGTCGTCGACCTCGCGCTGGAGGTGCCGGACGTCGACCGGTGCATCGCGCACGCCCGCGCCCAGGGCGCCGTGATCCTGGAGGAGCCGAACGACGTCTCCGACGACAACGGCACCGTGCGCCGCGCCGCCGTCGCCACCTACGGCGAGACCCGGCACACCCTGATCGACCGCTCCCGCTACCGGGGTCCGTACCTGCCCGGCTACGTCGCCGCCGAGACCCGGGTGCAGCGGCCGGAGGGTGCGCCGCGGCGGCTCTTCCAGGCGCTCGACCACGCGGTCGGCAACGTGGAGCTCGGCCGGATGAACGAGTGGGTCTCGTTCTACAACCGGGTGATGGGCTTCGTGAACATGGCCGAGTTCGTCGGCGACGACATCGCCACCGACTACTCCGCCCTCATGTCGAAGGTCGTCGCGAGCGGCAACCACCGGGTGAAGTTCCCGCTGAACGAGCCCGCGATCGCGAAGAAGAAGTCGCAGATCGACGAGTACCTGGAGTTCTACACCGGCGCCGGCTGCCAGCACATGGCGCTCGCCACCAACGACATCCTCACCACCGTCGACGTGCTGCGCTCGCGCGGCGTCGAGTTCCTCAACACCCCGGACTCGTACTACGACGACCCGGCGCTGCGGGAGCGGATCGGCAAGGTCCGCGTGCCGATCGGGGAGCTGAAGAGCCGCGGCATCCTCGTCGACCGCGACGAGGACGGCTACCTGCTGCAGATCTTCACCAAGCCGATCGGCGACCGGCCCACCGTCTTCTACGAGTTCATCGAGCGGCACGGCTCGCTCGGCTTCGGCAAGGGCAACTTCAAGGCGCTCTTCGAGGCGATCGAGCGCGAGCAGGACAAGCGCGGCAACCTCTGAGCCCCTCCGAGCCCCACCCTCCGAGCCCCGACCCCTGAGCCCCGAGGAGACCCACGATGGCGCACTACCGGCAGCTCGGCGACATCCCGCGCAAACGGCACACCCAGCACCGCACACCCGAAGGCGGGCTGTACTACGAGGAGTTGATGGGCGAGGAGGGCTTCACCTCGGACTCCTCCCTGCTCTACCACCGGGGCATCCCCTCGGCGGTCGTCGACGCCCGGCCGTGGGAGCTGCCGGACCAGGCCACCACGCCGAACCACCCCCTGCTCCCCCGCCACCTGAAGCTGCACCGGCTCTTCGGCGAGGAGTGGAAGGGCACCGACGTGGTGGCCGGCCGCCGCCTGGTGCTCGGCAACGCCGACGTGCGCATCTCGTACGCCGTCGCCGGCGCCCCGAGCGAGCTCTACCGCAACGGGCTCGGCGACGAGTGCGTGTACGTGGAGTCCGGGAGCGCCGCCGTGGAGACTGTCTTCGGCACGCTGGAGGTCGGCCGGGGCGACTACGTGATCATCCCGCGGGCCACCACGCACCGCTGGGTGCCCACCGGCGACGGCCCGCTGCGCGCGTACTGCATCGAGGCCAACAGCCACATCACCCCGCCCAAGCGGTACCTCTCGCGGTTCGGGCAGCTGCTGGAGCACGCGCCCTACTGCGAGCGCGACCTGCGCGGACCGGACGGGCCGCTGCTGGTGGACGGCGCGGACGTCGACGTCCTGGTCAAGCACCGCGGGCCGCACGGCGTCGCCGGCACCCGCTACACCGTGCCGCACCACCCCTTCGACGTGGTCGGCTGGGACGGCTGCCTCTACCCGTACGCCTTCAACATCGCGGACTTCGAGCCGATCACCGGGCGGATCCACCAGCCGCCGCCGGCCCACCAGGTCTTCGAGGGCGCCAACTTCGTGATCTGCAACTTCGTGCCGCGCAAGGTCGACTACCACCCGCTGTCGATCCCGGTGCCGTACTACCACGCCAACGTCGACAGCGACGAGGTGATGTTCTACTGCGGCGGCGACTACGAGGCCCGCAAGGGCTCCGGCATCGGCCAGGGCTCGATCTCGCTGCACCCCGGCGGGCACACCCACGGCCCGCAGCCGGGCGCCTACGAGCGCTCCGTCGGCATCGAGTTCTTCGACGAACTCGCCGTCATGGTCGACACGTTCCGCCCACTGGAGCTCGGCGAGGGCGGCACCGCGAGCGAGGACCCGGGCTACCCCTGGACGTGGTCCGGCGGGCGGGGGCCGGCCCGGTGACCGCCCTCTTCCGCGGCCTCTTCGACGACGCCGCGGTCTTCCCGCCCGGCGACCTGCCGCTCGACGAGGCCGTGGCCGCCCACCGCCGGCACCGCACCGCCTGGTACGCGGACACGGTCGGCCCCCTGCTCTGCGGACCCGCCCTGCTGCCCGCCCTGGTGCGGTCGGGCCGCGGGCTGCCCGTCGGGCTGGTACTGCCGGGGGGCAGTACGGGCCCGGCCGCGGCGCTCGCGGACGCCGCCGGACTCGACGTGGCAGGCCTGGAGATCGCCACGAACGACGTGGCCGCCACCGTGGCGCAGCTCGGCGCCGAACTGCCGCCCGGCATCGACGCCGCCGTCGAACTCCCCCGCGACGGACGGACGGAGGCCTCGCTCGACGCCCTCGCCGGCACGCCGTACCGGGCGAAGTACCGCACCGGCGGGCTCACCGCCGACGCCTTCCCGTCCGTCGCGGAGCTGGCCGGGTTCCTGGCGGGCTGCGCCGGGCGCGGCCTCCCCTACAAGTGCACGGCCGGCCTGCACCACGCGGTGCGGCACACCGACCCGGCGACCGGCCACGACCACCACGGCTTCCTCAACGTGCTGCTGGCCGCGGCCGCCGGGGACGACCGGGCGGCCGCGGCGGAGGCGCTCGCCGAGCGCTCCGGGCCCCTCCTCGCCAAGGCCGCAGCCGAATTGACGGATGCTCAGGTGCGCGGCGCACGGGCCGCGTTCACGTCGTTCGGCACCTGCAGCATCGACGAACCGCTCGCCGACCTGGCCGGCCTCGGCCTGCTCGGCCCACCACCGCTGGAGGACCGTTGACCTGGCTCGCCATCCCCCAGGACTCCCCGTACGGCGTGCACGCCCTGCCGTACGGCGTCTTCACCGCCGACGACCGGCCCGGCCGCCGCCGGATCGGCGTCCGCATCGGCGACCGCGTGCTGGACGCGGGCGCCGCCGCGCGCGCGGTCGGCGCGCCGTCCGTCCTGCTCGACGCCGACTCGCTCAACCCGCTGATGGCGGCCGGGCACCGCACCTGGCGGGAGGTCCGCGGGGCGCTCACCGCGTGGCTGACCGACGAGGCGCACCGGCCGGCCGTCGCCCCGTGCCTGCTGCCGCTGCACGCCGTCGACCTGCACCTGCCGTTCGAGGTCGCGGACTACGTCGACTTCTACGCCTCCGAGCACCACGCCACCAACCTGGGCCGGATCTTCCGCCCCGGCCAGGACGCGCTGACCGCCAACTGGAAGCACCTGCCGATCGGTTACCACGGCCGCGCGGGCACGGTGGTGGTCTCCGGCACACCGATCGTCCGGCCGCACGGCCAGCGGAAGGCCCCCACCGACGCGCTGCCGTCGTTCGGACCGACCCGGCGCCTCGACATCGAGGCCGAGATCGGCTTCGTCGTCGGCACGCCCAGCGAGCTCGGCAGCCGGGTGCCGCTCAGCGGCTTCCGCGCCCACGTCTTCGGCGTGTGCCTGCTCAACGACTGGTCCGCACGGGACATCCAGGCGTGGGAGTACGTGCCGCTCGGGCCGTTCCTCGGCAAGTCGTTCGCCACCTCCGTCTCGCCGTGGGTGGTGCCGCTGGACGCCCTGGAGCAGGCCCGCGTCACCCCGCCCCACCGCGACGTCGACCCGCTCGACTACCTCGACGACCGCGGCGGCGAGCCGTGGGGCCTCGACATCGCCCTGGAGGTCTCCCTCAACGGGCACGTCGTCAGCCGGCCGCCGTTCGCCGCGATGTACTGGACGGCCGCGCAGCAGCTCGCCCACCTCACCGCCAACGGCGCCTCCCTGCGCACCGGCGACCTCTACGCCTCCGGCACCGTCAGCGGCCCCGAGCCGGAGGGCCGCGGCGCCCTCATCGAGCTCACCTGGAACGGCGAGCAGCCCGTCAAGCTCGCCGACGGCACCACCCGCACCTTCCTGGAGAACGGCGACGAGGTCACCATCACGGCCACCGCCCCGGGGCCCGGCGGCACCCGGATCGGCTTCGGCGAGGTCACCGGGCGGATCCTGCCCTGACCCGCGCCACGGCCCGGACCCCGGCGCCGCCGGTGGGCCGCCCGGTTCAGCCGTGGACCGGGCAGCCCACCGTGCGGAACGGCTTCGGCGAGGCCCGCACCGGCTCCACGGCCGTGTCCCAGCCACCGTCGCGGCGGCTCAGCACGACCAGCCGGTTCGTCCCGGCGGCCCGGTCGCGGCGGTAGGCGGCCAGGCCCTCCGCGTCCGGGCCGGCCAGTTCGGCCGTCACCTCCTCGACGAGGCAGACCGGGCAGCCGCCGCCCGGCATCACCACGTCGCGGCGGGAGGTGCCCTCCCAGACGCCGTCCATCATCACGGCGCCGCCCGGGGCCACGGCCAGCGTCAACTGCTTCCGCCCGGTGTCGCTGCGGGCGTCCGCGAGGAGCTGCGCCTTCACCTCGGCCATGGGCGTACGCGGCAGCCGCGTCCCCGTGACGGCGGCGACGACGAACTCGATCAGCGTCACCGCCAGCAACGCGACGGCCGGCCAGACCAGCCAGCCGGGCCCCGGGCCCAGGCCCCGCCACAGGCCGAGCCCGCCGAACACCAGGGCCATCAGCAGCGACCCCGACGTGAAGCCGCGCCGGAACAGCCCGCGCAGCAGCAGCCCGATCACCCCGACGGCCACCACGACATCGACGAAGTCCATCTCTCACCCACCGTCTCCGGCGCCCCCCACGGGCTGCCCCGCACGTATCGTGTCAGCCGGACCGCCCGCACGACAGGAGTAGCGCATGACAGTGGAGTTCCGACGCGACGGCCTGGCGGGCCGCATCGTCCTCGACCGGCCGAAGGCGCTCAACGCGCTCACCCACGCCATGGTGCTCGACATCCGCGACACCCTCACCGCCTGGGCGGACGACGACGGCGTCGCCACCGTCGTGCTGACCGGCGCCGGCGAGCGCGGGCTCTGCGCGGGCGCCGACATCCGGGCGCTGCACGACGACGCCAGGGCGGGCGGCGCGCAGGCCCGGGTGTTCTTCGCCGACGAGTACCGGCTGAACCTGCAGATCTCCCGCTTCCCCAAGCCGTACGTCGCCGTGATGGACGGCATCACCATGGGCGGCGGCGTCGGCCTCTCCGCGCACGGCGGCGTACGTGTCGTCACCGAACGCTCCACGGTGGCCATGCCGGAGACCCGCATCGGCCTGATGCCGGACGTCGGCGGCAGCCACCTGCTCGCCCACGCCCCCGGCGAGCTCGGCACCCACCTCGCGCTCACCGCCGCCGCGATGGGCCCCGGAGACGCCCTGCTCTGCGGCTTCGCCGACCACTTCGTGCCCGCGGCGGCCCTGCCGGAGTTCACCGCGGCCCTCGCCACGCTGACCCCCGGCGAGGCCCTGGCCGCGTACGCCGCCGGGGCGCCCGCCGCCGGGCTCGCCGCGCAGCGCGGCTGGATCGACACCTGCTACGCCGCCGGGAGCGTGGAGGAGATCCTGGCCCGGCTCGACGCCGACGGCGGCGACGGCGCGGCGGAGGCGGCCCGGGAGATCCGCGCCAAGTCGCCCACCGCACTGAAGGTCACCCTCGCCGCGCTGCGCCGCGCCCGTACGCACCGCACCCTCGCGGAGACCCTGGAGCAGGAGTACACGGTCTCCTGCGCCGCGCTGGAGTCGCACGACCTCGTCGAGGGCATCCGCGCCCAGGTCGTCGACAAGGACCGCGACCCGCACTGGAAGCCGGCCTCGCTCGCCGAGGTCACCGCGGCCGACGTCGACCGCTACTTCACCGCAGGCCCGGAGCCCGGCGCGGCGTGACGCCCGTCTCGGCCGGCGGTACTGGCGCACCGACCGGTCGGTCGGCGATCGTAGGCACCGTCAGGGCCGGCGCCGGGCAGCGGCGCAGCGAAGGGAGTCAACGACGATGACCGAGTACGGGACGATCCTGGTGGACCGCAAGGACCGGGTCGGGGTGATCACGCTCAACCGGCCGAAGGCGCTCAACGCGCTCAACGCGCAGCTGATGGACGAGGTGGTCGCCGCCGCCACCGCGTTCGACCGGGATCCCGGCATCGGCTGTCTGGTGATCACCGGGTCGGAGAAGGCCTTCGCGGCCGGGGCCGACATCAAGGAGATGCAGGACAACCGCTTCCCCGACGTCTACCTGGACGACTGGCTCGGCCCGTGGGACACCCTCGGACGGCTGCGCACCCCGGTGGTCGCCGCGGTCGCCGGCTACGCGCTCGGCGGCGGGTGCGAGCTGGCCATGCTGTGCGACATCCTGCTCGCCGCGGACACCGCGAAGTTCGGCCAGCCGGAGATCAAGCTCGGTGTCATCCCCGGCATCGGCGGCTCGCAGCGCCTGACCCGCGCGGTCGGCAAGGCCAAGGCGATGGAGCTCTGCCTGACGGGCCGGATGATGGACGCGGAGGAGGCGGAGCGGGCCGGCCTGGTCTCCCGGATCGTCCCGGCGGCCGACCTGCTCGACGAGGCGATGGCCACCGCCGCGACCGTCGCCGCGATGTCGGCCCCGGCCGCGGTGATGATGAAGGAGAGCGTCAACCGGGCGTTCGAGACGACCCTCGCCGAGGGCGTGCGCTTCGAACGGCGGCTGTTCCACGCCGCGTTCGCGACCGCGGACCAGAAGGAGGGCATGAACGCCTTCGCCGAGAAGCGCCCCCCGGAGTTCCGCCACCGCTGACGGTGCGCCGGCCCGGCGGCCGATCCCTTGCCCGCCGGGCCGTGTGCTGCGACGATCGCAGGCCGGACGAGACCGAGGGGCCTGCTCATGTGGATGTTCCGTCGCCGCCGGCGTGCAGCCGGCCCCGCGCCCGAGGCCGCCGCCGCGCCGAACCGCCCGGCACCGGCCGCGCCGGAGACCCCGGGGCGCCCGGCGCGCGACGTCGCGGCCGCGGGGCCGGCGATCGACCTGACGAAGCTCCGGGCCACCGCCCCCGCCCTGGTGTCGCTCTACAAGGCCGCCGGTGTCTCGCTGCGCAAGCAGGGCCTGGACGGCCGCCGCGCCGCCGTCTACCTGGTGCTCGACCACTCCGCGTCGATGAGCGCCCTCTACCGCGACGGCTCGGTGCAGCGCCTCGCCGAGCAGTCGCTCGCGCTCTCCGCCAACCTCGACGACGACGGCAGCGTGCCGGTGGTGCTCTTCAACGACCGCGCGTACGAGCCGCAGGAGGTGCTGATCGGCCGGCACACCGGCGCGGTCGAGCAGGTGCGGAAGGACGTGGGCGCGCAGTTCGGCGGCACCCGGTACGCGCCCGCGATGCGGGCGGTGCTGGCGCACCACCGGGAGTGCGGCGCCACCGACCCGGCGTTCGTGATCTTCCAGACCGACGGCGCCGCCTTCGACAAGAAGGCGGTGCTCACGCTCCTGCGGGAGTCGTCGGAGCTGCCGGTCTTCTGGCAGTTCCTCGGCTTCGGGGAGCACGACGCCAAGCACTTCCGCTTCCTGCGCTCGCTGCCGGACGCCGACGGCCGGGCCACCCCGAACGCCGGGTTCTGCGCCACCGGCCGGCATCCGCGGTCGCTGGCCGACGACGCGCTGTACGAGCGGCTGCTCGCCGCGTACCCGGCGTGGCTGGCCGCGGCGCGGGCGGAGGGCGTCCTCACGGACTGACCGGGGCGCCGTCCGGCGGACCGGCGGGCGGTGGCACGGCGGACGGTGGCGCGGGCGGCGCCGCGGCGGGCGGCGGCACCGGCTGCGCGGGGCCGACGATCCGGGCGAGCCCGCTGCGCGTCGCGGCGACGACGATCCGGTCACCGGCCACCAGGCGGCGGGACCGGTCGGCGACGTTCCACTGCACCTCGCCGGGGCGGCGGGCGAGCCGCACCCCGATCACCCGTACCCCGCCCGGCCGTTCGACGGCGTGCAGGTCCGCCCCGACCAGGCCGGAGCCCGCGTCGGCGGCCAGCTCGGCGACGAGCAGCACGTGGCGGTAGACCGAGAGCGTGCCGAGCACCTCACGGCCCATCAGGGCGGCGGCGAACGCCGGGGCGGAGAGGTAGGAGACCGAGCGCGAGGCGACGTCGCCGAGCGTCGCGTACACGTGGTGCGCGAAGTCGTCGTCGAAGAGCCGCACCACGATCCGCACGTCCGGGCGGACCGCGCGGGCCTCCAGCGCGGCCTCCAGGTTGGCCGCGTCGTCGCTCGTCACCGCGGCCAGCGCGCGGGCGTGGTGGATCCGGGCGCGGCGCAGCTGGCTCGCCAGCGGTGCGTCGCCGACCAGCACGGGAATGCCGAGCGCGCGGACGGCGGCGATGCCGCGGGCCTGCGGGTCGCGCTCGACGCAGACCACCGGCACCCCGGTCTCGTGGACGAGCGTGGCGACCCGGATGCCGACACTGCCCAGCCCCACCACGACGACGTGCCCGCGCACCCCCGCGCTCGGCCCGCGCGGCACGCCGCGGCGGCCGCTGGCGAGCGCCTCCACCACGATCGCGGTGGCCAGCGGCATGAAGGTGATGCCGCAGAAGGTGATGACGACCTGGGCGATCCGCGCCCAGGCCCCGCCGGGGCCGCCGGCGCCGGGGGTGTCCGGCTGGGCGGCGCCGGCGAGGTCGAGCAGGGCGAGGTAGAGGGTCCAGCCGAGGTCGCGGTGGCCGAGGTAGAGCACGGCGGTGCTCAGCAGGACGGCCGCCAGGGCGGTGCTGAGCACCAGGCGCATCCGTACGCCGGTGACGGCGTGCAGGGCGTCGACGAGGGCCCAGCGCAGCCGCGACCTCCACGGGATGCGCAGCGGCGGCTCGCTGCCGAGCGCCTGGAGCGCGGCCAGGCCGCCGCCGGCCCCGGGCGGGTCCGGCGCCGCGCCCGGCGGCAGCGGCCCGGCGTCGCCGATCCGCCGTGCCAGCGCGATGAACTCGGCGGCGCGGCCGGCCGCGTCGGGCAGCAGGCGCAGCCGGGTGAGGTCCTGCCGGTCGATCCGGTCGGCGGCGAGGCACAGCCGGCCGTCCTCGCGGATGTCCTCGTCGTACGCCACGTAGAGGTAACGCCCGTCGACCGGGACGGAGTTGGGGCGGCCCAGGGCGCTGCTGGCGAAGGCCGGGGCGGCGGTGGCCGAGCCGGAGAGCGCGGTGCAGTTGGGCAGCAGCCGCTCGATGTGCTCGCCGAGGCGCTGGTTGAACATCCGCAGCACGATGCGGATGCCGGGGTTGGCGCCCTGCGCGGCGAGCGCGGTGTGGATGGTGTGCCGGTCCTCGCCGTCCATCAGGGCGATGCCCGCCGCGCGGTCCACGCCGGCGGCGCGCAGCACCTCCTCGGTGACCGACGCGGCCTCCAGCACGGCCGTGACCCCGGGCAGGCGGCCGATCCGCGGCCCGTGGTCCCGCTCGCGGTCGGGCACCACGGCGACCACCGGCACCTCGTAGTGCTCGACGAGCTCCTGCAGCAGCCGGTGGGCGAGGGCGTTGCCCCCGCACACGATGTAGTGCCCGGCGTAGCCGTCCCCCCGCGGGCTCTCCCGCCCCTCCAGCGTCATACCGGCGAATCGTATGCGCCGGACCCGTCCGGCGGGCGGCCTGCAGATGTATGACGTGTGATCAGTTCGGCGACGGGGCAGCGGGAACGGACCGGTCAGGCGCCGGCGGTGACCCCGGCGACCGCGAGGAGCAGCACGGCGGAGCACGCCGTCATCCGGCGGGACGCGGCAGGGGCGGCGCCGAGGCGTTCGCCCGCGCGCCCGGCGGCGACCGCGACCGCGCCGTAGACGGCGGCGCAGGTCAGCACGTTGACGACGCCGAACAGCCCGACCTGCCCGCTCACCGGCAGCGCCCCCGCGGGGTCGACGAACTGCGGGACGAGGGAGAGGTACAGCAGCAGGCCCTTGGGGTTGAGCAGCGCCGTCAGCATGCTCTGCCGGAGCACCACCCGGTCGGGCTGCGGGGCGGCCCGCGGCAGCCGTCCGCCCCGGCTGCGCAGCGAGAGCAGCATCGTCACCGCGAGGACGGCGAGATAGGCGGCCCCGGCCCAGCGGAGCACGGGCAGGGCGGCGGGCACGGCGCGGAGCGCGGCGGCGAGGCCCGCGGCGGAGAGGGCCGTGTGCACGGCGTATCCGGCGCAGACGCCGGCGACGGCGAGCAGCGCGGCCCGGCGGCCCTGGCCGAGGCCGCGGGCGGCGATGTGCAGCCAGTCCGGTCCGGGGGTGCAGACCAGCAGGAGGTCCACTCCGAGGAAGAGCAGCAGGGTGTGCGCGTGCATGGTGTCCCGTGTCGTCCGCGGCCGGTGGTGTCGGTGACCGACGGTAGCGGCGACGGCGTGGCAGCCGATGACCGGTTCGTGCCGTCCTGCGCCCCGGAGGGGCAGAATGTTGCGCCATGGACCGCACCGACCGCAGAATCCTCCACGAGCTCCAGCAGGACGGCCGCCTCACCAACGCCGAGCTGGCCTCGCGGGTCGACCTCACCCCCTCGCCGTGCCTGCGCCGGGTGCGGCAGCTGGAGCAGGACGGCGTGATCACCGGCTACCGGGCGCTGCTCGACGGCGCCGCCGTGGGCCGCGGCTTCCAGCCGTTCGTGACGATCGTGATGCGGCACGAGGACCGGGCGACCGTCGCCGGCTTCGAGCAGCAGGTGGCCCGGCTGCCCGAGGTCGTCGAGGCGCACCGGCTCTTCGGCGACCCGGACTACCTGCTGCGCATCGCGGTCGCCGACCTCGCCGCGTACGAGCGCTTCGTGACGGACGTGCTCTCCGGCCTGCCCGGGATCGCCCAGGTCAACTCGCTGATGACGATGAAGCGGGTGAAGGCCGACACCGGCCTGCCGGTCGTACCGGAACGGCAGGCCTGAGGACCGGCGGGGCGCCGTTCGGCACCTCACCGATTGCCGCTCCCGCAGGGCCGCCGGACACTCGGAGAGCCGGGAGACACGGACGAGCGGAACGAGGTGGAGACCATGGCGGTCTGCGTGGTGTGCAAGAACGACTACTGGCTGTCCTTCGAGATCAAGACGGTCAGCGGCGACACGTACACCTTCGACAGCTTCGAGTGCGCGATGGAGAAACTCGCCCCGCGCTGCGAGCACTGCAGCGTGCGGATCGTCGGCCACGGCGTGGAGGTGGCCGGCATGTTCTTCTGCTGCGGCAACTGCGCGCGGGCCAACGGCGGGCTCGGCGACCAGATCCGCGACGCGGTGGGCGCCCACCCGGGCAGCTGAACCGTCCGCCCCGAGCCGGCGCGCCGACACGGCCGGCTTCACGGCGGAGCAGGCGAGCCGGATCCGCAGCGGGGTGCCGTCGGCCGAGGACCTGCCCTTCGCGTCCGGGGTCCGGACGGGTACGGCCGCGGGGGTGCCGTGGGGCAGCGCCGGTTCGCCCTGGTGAGGGCGGGCGTACCGGCGGTGGGATGCGGCCGGCGGGCGGCGGACGACCGAGCGGCGGTCCGCGGACCGCGGCCATGAGGTCGTTGTCGTGGACGATCGCGGTGAGCCGGTCGGGCGAGGAGGCCCGGGGCCGACGGACGTGTGACGCAGGCGCCGTATCAGCGCCATGCCCATAGAACGCTCAAGGCTTGCTTCCAGGAGGTTTGGCAACGGAACCGGTCCTGCGAACTAAAATTTACTGAAGCCGATCTCCGGAGCCCCAGGGGCCGGTCGGCCCGCGGCCCGGAGCTGGACAACGTTGTCTTGGCAGTCCAGACTCGTCCCGGGCGGTCCGGTGACCCACCGGACCCGCCGCACCACGACCCGACGCACCGGCCGGAGAGCCACCATGAGCAAGCAGCGGACCGCCCCCCACCGGCCCAGGCCCGCCGCGGCATCCCCGCTCTACGCGGCCCTGGACATCGGCGGCACGAAGATCGCCGGTGGCCTCGTCGACGCCGAGGGCACGCTCCTCACGCAGGTGCAGCGCCCCACCCCCGCCCGGGAGGCCGCCGACGTCGTGGCACGGGCCCTCGACGAGGTGCTCACCGAACTCGCCGGGCACCCGTCCTGGCCCGAGGCGGTCGCCCTGGGCGTCGGCAGCGCGGGCCCCGTCGACATCCGGGCCGGCCGGGTCAGCCCGGTCAACATCCCCGCCTGGCGCGGATTCCCCGTGCTCGACCACATCGCCGCCCACCCCGCCGCCCGCGGCCTGCCCGCCGTCCTCGGCGGCGACGCCGTCGCCATGACCGCCGCCGAACACTGGCGGGGCGCCGCCCGCGGGCACCGCAGCGCCCTCTGCATCGTCGTCTCCACTGGCGTGGGCGGCGGACTCGTCCTGGACGGCGCCGTGCACACCGGCCCCACGGGCAACGCCGGCCACCTCGGCCACATCACCGTCGACCTCGACGGAGACCCCTGCCCGTGCGGCTCGCGCGGCTGCCTCGAACTGCTCGCCAGCGGCACGGCCATCGCCCGTCACGCCCACGACCACGGCTGGCGGCCCACCGGCCCCGACGCCTCCGCCGCGGCCGTCGCCGCCTCGGCCGCCGCCGGGGATCCCGTCGCGATCGGCGCCTTCGACCGGGCCGCCCAGGCCCTCGCCGCCGGCATCGCCGCCACCGCCACCCTGGTCGAACTCGACACGGTCGTCGTCGGCGGCGGCGTCGCAGGCGCGGGCGAACTCTTCTTCGCACCCCTGCGGCGCCACCTCGCCACCTACGCCGCACTGCCCTTCACCGCGGGCCTCACCGTCACCCCCGCACTGCTCGGCACCGACGCCGGACTGGTCGGCGCCGCCGCCCTCGCCATCGCCGCCGCCGGGCCGGACGCGGCCCCGGACGCACGGACGGAGACGGAGACAGGGACAGGGGCACGGACGGACACGGGGACCGGCGCGCGGACCGCCGGGCCGGCCGCGGCAGGCGCGCTCAGCCGGTGAAGCGCA
Source organism: Kitasatospora sp. NE20-6 (assembly GCF_045862635.1). Taxonomy (NCBI): domain Bacteria; kingdom Bacillati; phylum Actinomycetota; class Actinomycetes; order Kitasatosporales; family Streptomycetaceae; genus Kitasatospora; species Kitasatospora sp. NE20-6. Next base: position 247,995 of record NZ_BPRL01000003.1, on the reverse strand, counting down.
GCGACCGCACCCGGTGGTCGAAACTGGACGGGATCAGCACCGGCTCGCCCACCGACCGCACCTCCGGCAGCCGGGCGAAGAGCTCGCGGTAGAGCACCTTCATCTCCTGCCGGGCCAGGTAGGCGCCGAGGCAGAAGTGCGGGCCGCCGCCGCCGAACCCCAGGTGCGGGTTGGGCGAGCGGGTGATGTCGAAGGACTCCGGGTCGGCGAAGACCGCCTCGTCGCGGTTGGCCGCGCCGAAGAACAGCACCACCTTCTCCCCCTGCACCAGGCGGGTGCCGTGCAGGTCGTGATCGGCGGCGACCGTCCGGCGGAACTGCACGATCGGCGTGGACCAGCGGACGATCTCCTCCACCGCACCGCCGACCCGCGGCTCGAAGTCGTCCAGCAGCAGGGCGCGCTGCTCCGGGTGCACGGTCAGCAGGTGCAGGCCGTGCGCGAGCGCGTTACGGGTCGTCTCCACGCCGGCGACCAGCAGCAGCGAGAAGAAGGCGCCCAGCTCACGGGAGTTGAGGTGCCGGCCGTCGACGTCCGCGGTGACCAGCGCCGAGATCAGGTCGTCGGCCGGACGCCGGCGGCGCTCCCGGCCGAGTGCCGCGATGACGAGCTGCATCCGGCCCAGCGCCCGCAGCCCCCGGCCCGGCACCCGCAGCCGGCTGCGCGCCACCCCGGTGTGCTCGGACGCGTGGTTGACCAGCGCGAGGATCTGCCGGCGCTGCCGCTCCGGGATCCCCATCATGTTGCAGATCACCTGGTACGGCAGCTCCGCGGCGACCGCCGACACGAAGTCGTCCGGCCGGCGCTCCAGCACGTCGTCGACGACCCGCGCGGCGACCCGCCGGATGTCGTCCTCCACCCGGGAGATCAGCCGCGGGGTGAAGGCCCGCGAGACGATCCGCCGCAGGTCCGCGTGGTGCGGGTCGTCGAGGTTGACCATCGAGTCGCCGAACAGCGCCCGCACCCAGCCCGCCGGCTCGGGCGTGGTGACGCCCGGACCGCTGACGAACACCTCGGGAGTACGGCTCGCGGCCACCACGTCGGCGTGCCGGACGAGCGCCAGGAAGGACCGCCCCGACGCCCGGTCGGTGAAGCGCACCGGGCCGTCCAGGCGGCGGAGCTCGGCGAAGGCCGCCGCCCGGTCCCGGTCGGGGAGCCGCCAGAAGCCGGGGTCCGCAAGATCGATCCCGGCCGGGGCCGGCGGGGTCGCGGTCGCTCGGGTGCGTGCCGGTGCGCTCATGCGGCTTTTATCCGCCAGATGGTGGCGGAAAGTCAAATCACCGTCACACTGCGTGGCTTCGGCCGTGTCACTTGCTGAAGTCGATGCTCCGCCCGGCGCGGCCGTCGTGCTCCGGCCCGTGCCCGCCGCGGCCGCCGTACCCACCGTGGGCGCCGTCCGCGCTCCGGCCGCCGGCACCCTCCTCCTCGGTGTCGTCCCCGTCGGCACCCTCCTCGCCGGTGTCGCCCACCGGGGCGAGGTCGCGGGCGAGCAGGGTGGCGCCGGCCACCGCGCCCGGCATCGCCAGCACGGTCAGGAACGGCACCAGGAAGAGCAGCACCAGCGGCGCGCCGAAACCCAGCGCCAGCCCCAGCCGCGACCGCAGCAGCCGCAGCCGCTCGCGCTGCGGGATGCCGCGGCGCTGCAGGGCCACCGCCGCCAGCTCCACCGTCAGGAAGTAGCCGGAGGCCAGCACGCCGAGCACCGGCACCACCGTCTGCCCCACCACCGGCAGGAAGCCGCCCGCGAACAGCAGCACGCCGATCGCCACCACCCGCAGCAGCACCGACAGGCTGTCGCGCGCCGACACCAGCAGCTCCCGCCAGAGCGGCACGTCCGGCTTGGCCGGGGCGCCGCCCTCGGTCTCGTCGACCTTCTCGCAGAGCGACTCGTAGAACGGCTGCCCCACCAGGAGCGTCACCGCGGTGAAGGTCACCACCGACAGCAGGCCGCCGCCCACCACCACCGTGGCCGCCAGCGCCCCGCGCAGCAGGCCCTGCCACGGCGAGGCCCAGTCGTCGGCGAACGGCGTCGCCCAGTCGGCGAGGTCGCCGGACCAGACCACGAGCGCGACCATCGCCGCCACGTACCCCACCAGGGCGATCAGCGCCGGGATCATCCCGAACCCCCACCACCGGGCATGCCCGGCCACCCACCGCTGGCCCTTGAAGAGATAGCCGATCCCCGCCGCAACGTCTCGCATGGGAAAAGCCTACGGGCCGGTCCGGCCGGACCGCCGGGGGCCTCGGCGGAACCGGAACGGTCGGTATGCGGTCCTTCCCGCCGGGCACAGGAGTTCGCCTGCGCCCCATCGGCCGAGAGGATGTCAGAAACCCGTGACCGCACACCCGTTGGCACGACGCACCCTGCTGAGGACGGCCGCCGCGGGGGCAGCCGCCCTCCCCGCCGCCGCCCTGCCCGCCCACGCCGCGGCCGCGGCCCCCGCGGCGGACCCCGCCCCGACGGGCGGCACCGCGACCGCCTTCACCTGGCTCGGCAACTCCGGCTGGCGGATCGAGGGTTCCGGACGGACGGTGCTCCTCGACCCGTACCTCACCCGGTACGACACCGGGCTGTTCCCCGCGACCAGCCGCAAGCCCGCCTTCGACCCGGCGACCGAACTCACCGTCGACACCGCCCTCGTCGAGCAGCACGCCGGCCGGCCGGACCTGATCCTCGTCAGCCACAGCCACTGGGACCACGTCAACGACGTGCCCCACATCGCCCGGACCACCGGCGCGACGGTCATGGGTACCCAGACGACCTGCCACCTGCTGGCGGCGATGGGCGTCGACCGGGGCCGGCTCGTCCCCGTCAAGGGCGGTGAGGTGCTCGACTTCGACGGCTTCACCGTGGAGACCGTCGGCAGCCTGCACAGCCGCAACGCCAAGCACACCTACTTCGCGCCCGGCACCCTCACCGCGCCTCCCGCCCAGGCCCCGCGGACCATCACCGACCTGCCCGAGGGCGACACGCTCGCCTTCCAGATCCGCTTCGGCGACGGCCCCTCCGCCTTCCTCATGGGCGCGAGCGACTTCGTCGAACGCCACGTCACCGGGCTGCGGCCCGACATCGCCATGGTGGCCGTGCCGAGCCGCACCGGCACCACCCACGCGTACGCCTCACGGCTGCTGAACGCCCTCGGACGGCCCCGCACGGTCGTGCCCGTGCACTGGGACAACTTCGAGACCCCGATCGGCGAACCCGCCCTGGCCGACAGCTCCATGGACCTCGACGGCGTCGTCGCCGAGGCCCGCCGGCTCGTACCCGGCGGCCGGGTGATCGTGCCCGAGCACCTGCAGACGCTGCGGTTCGGCGGCTGAGCCCGGCGGCCGGGACGGATCCGCATCCCCGGCCGCCACCCGGCGGCCGGGGAACCGCGGGGGCCCCGGCTCCGTCGAAGTCCCGGCACCGCGACGGACACCGCGGCGCCGACCGCCGCCGCGACCCGGACGAAGGGGGGCGAATGCCTCCCGCCATCGCGACAAAAGGCATCGGATGCAGCGGACGGCGACAAATACGCCACACACACAGGACGGAGACAAAACAATTCCAGAACGACATTGTCGTCCATAGCAAGAACTCCATTGATTCGTCAACGACGGACACTTGGGCTGCAGGCACCAGGGGGGAAATGACCTGCCGTCGGGCGCACATCGCCCGCAGTTATCCGGCACCTTCGGCGCCGGGGAGCGGCAGGCCGTTCCGGCTTGGAAACAATCCATGATCCGGAAGGTGGAATTCCGTGCGGACAAGTGGCCGCCTCGGCCTGCTCACAGCACTCGTGACCGTCGCCGGCATCGGCGCCCAGACAGCACCCCAGGCCGCCTACGCGACCTACTGGTCCGGAGGCATGCCCTCCGCGAGCTTCAGCATCCGGACCTTCTCCTACAACGACACCTGGCAGACGCCGCTGACCGCCGCCATCTCCAACTGGAACGGCACGCCCACGCCGGCAGCCATCGGCACGCTCTCCAACTCGCCGAACACGCTCAGCGTCACCTCGTACGCGGACACCTGGTACGGGCTCTTCACCAGCACCGGGTCACGCAACAGCAGCCGCACGTTCAGCATCAAGCTCAACACGACCACGATCGTCCGGGACGCGACCAACTGGAACAACATGGTGACCCGCGTCTTCGGCCACGAACTGGGCCACGGACTCAGCCTCGTCGACAACCCGTCCACGTCATCGGCATCGATCATGAAATACGAGTCGTGGAACACGCTGGTCAAACCGACCACCTACGACATCGACGACGTCAACGCCATCTACTAGAAATCGGGGAAAGCGTTGAAAAAGCTCATTCTCCCACTGGTCTGCGCAGGTGCTCTCGCCCTCGGCAGCACGGCGTGCTCGTCGGCCGGGGGGGCAGTCGTCCGCGATCACCGAAGTGGCGTACCACGCCACGTACCCCTCCTACACGTCGAGCAGCGAGCTGTTCGGGAAGGCCGACCTCGTGATCGAGGCGGTCACCCTGCCGGGCAGCGAGGTGCGCAACCTGACCCCGAACGTCCCGACGGGGACCGATCCCAAGCTGAACCCGGCCGCCGGCACGGGCGCTGCCGCCGCCGACCAGCCGCTCGTGGTGACGGTCGTCGCCGTCACGGTCGGCAAGGTCTACAAGGGCGCGGCCAAGGCCGGGGACCGCGTCGAGATCAAGCAGCTGGGCGGTCTCCTCGGCACCACCCGGTACACCTCGGAGGACAAGCAGCTGACTCCCGGTCAGTCGTACCTCCTGTACCTGACCACCTTCCCGGACGCCCCGGCCTCGATGATCACGCCGCTGCAGGGCCAGTACGCCCTGCAGCCCGCCGGACCGCCGAAGCCGCTCGGCGGCAACACCCTGGCGCCGAGCAAGGAGGAGCTGGACGGACTGGCCGCCACCGCACGGTAGGACCGCCGGCTCCGCGGGCCGTGAAACCCGCGGGTAACGGTGCGGCAACCCGCCCGCACCGCAGGGCTCCCGGGCGTACGGACCGTACGCACCGGGGGGCGGCGGTGCGGGCGGGTTGCCCGTTGCGGGGGTCCTGGCGGCGGGTCGAGATTGTGGACATGACGACAGCCCCCACCACCGCCCCCGGCGCCGCCGCGGAGATCACCGCCTACGGCGCCCACGTGCTCGCGGTCGAACCCACCGGCGCCGAGCCCGTCCCCGAACCGGCCCGGCACGGAAGCCCGTCGGGGCTGCTCCTGACATGGCTCTCGCCCAACATGGAGTTCGCCACGATCTACATCGGGGTGATCTCGGTGCTGTTCTTCGGCCTGGGCTTCTGGACGGCCACCGCCGCCCTGCTGCTCGGCACCGCGCTCGGCTCGCTCACCCACGGCGTGCTGAGCGCGTACGGCCCGCGGTTCGGCGTGCCGCAGATGGTCGCCGGACGGGTCGCGTTCGGCCGCTGGGGCAACGCGCTGCCGGCGGCGCTCAACGCGGCCGGTGCGGGCCTGGGCTGGTTCGCCGTCAACAGCGTGTCGGGGGCGTTCGCCCTCGCGGGCCTGACCGGCTGGCCGACCCTGCCGTGCCTGGTGCTGGTCGTCCTGGCGCAGGTCGCGGTGGCGTACCTCGGGCACAACTTCGTGCACCGCTTCGAGCAGTACGCCCTGCCGGTGCTCACCGTGGTGTTCCTGGCGGCGTCGGCGGTGACGCTCGGCAAGGCCCACCTCGGCGGCTCCGCGTCCACCGCGGGCAGCGCCGGAGGCTTCCTGCTCGCGTTCAGCACCGCATTCGGCTACGCGGCGGGCTGGAACCCGTTCGCCTCCGACTACACCCGCTACCTGCCGTCCGGCACCACCCGCTGGAAGGTCGCGCTGTACCCGGCGCTCGGCGTCTTCGCGGGCGTCTCGCTGCTCGCCGTCGTCGGGGCTGCCTCCGCGACCGTCGCCACCGGCGAGAAGAACCCGACGGCGGCCTTCACCGGCCACCTGCCGGGCTGGCTGGGCGACCTGACCCTCCTGGCGATCATGCTGGGTGCCGTCTCCGCCAACGCCATCAACATCTACTCCGCCGGCATGTCCTTCGTCTCCCTCGGTCTGCGCAGGCTGCCGCGCGGCCCCGTCGCCGCGGTGATCGGCGTGCTCGGCTTCCTCGTCGCCTGGGCCGGCCTCGACGACGCCGGCCACTCCTACGAGGCGTTCCTGCTGGTCATCGCCTACTGGGTGGCCCCCTGGCTGGCCGTGGTGCTGACCGACCAGTGGCTCCGGCACCGCGCAGGCACGAGCGACGCCGACACCTCGTCCCGGATGACGGACGGCGGCTACGAGGTGTGGGCGGGCCCGGTCGCCATGCTGCTGGGCACCGTCGTGTCGGTGCTGCTCTTCTCCAACCAGGAGGACTTCAGCGGCTACCTCGTCCGCGCGGAGCCCGCGATCGGCGACCTCACCTGCGTCGCCGGGTTCGTGCTCACGGCCGCGCTGTACACGGCGCTGCGCCGGGTGCCGGGACTCGCGCCGACCCGCTGAGCGGCCGGCACGGTGCGCCGCCGCGCCACCGGACGGTCCGGGGCGGCGGCCTGCAGCAGCCGGTGCGCGCACGTGGCGAGCAGCAGTTCGGCCTGCAGCTCGGGGTCGGCGACCACGAGCCCGAGCAGCCGCTCGATCCGCTCCAGCCGCTGGTAGAACGACTGCCGGCCGATGTGCAGCAGCCCGGCGGTGCGGGTCGGCGAGCAGCCGTTGCGCAGGTGCACCTCCAGCGTGCGGACGAGATCGCTGGGGTGCCGGGACTCCCAGTCCAGCAGCGGTCCGAGGGCGTCCTCGGCGAGCCGCGTCCAGCGCTCGCGCCCGCCCGAACGGGAGAGTTCGCGCTCCAGGGTGAAGGCCCGGGCGGTGGCGACGTACGGCTCCTCCGGGCCGGGCCGGCGCGGCTCGGCGGGCGGCACGGTGACGGCGAGTTCGAGGGTGGCGGCCGCATCCCGCAGGCTCTCGCCGCTCCGCTGCCAGCCAGCACCGGCCGGTACGGCGGACCCCAGGCCCACCACGGCACCGGGCGGCGCGACCGCCTCCAGCGCGGCCCGCACGGCCCGCACGGGGTCGGGCGAGGCCGGCACGGCCAGCAGCGCGAGCAGTCCGCCGTCGAGTTCGGCCGCCATGGCCGAGCCGCCGACCCGGCCGGGCACCGGAGCCGTCACCCGCCCCGGCACCGTACCGGGCAGGCCGCGGGCGGCGAGCCCCAGCAGCCGGTGGCCCTCCGGCACGCGGAAGCCGGCGAGTTCGGCCCGGGCACACGCCTCCGCGGGGCCGATCGGCACACCGTCCAGCAGGTCGGCGAGCAGGGCGCGCCCCTGGTCGGCGCCGCCCGGCACGGTGTGCGGGGAGTCCCGGAAGCGGCGGGTGGCCCGCGCGGCCAGCGACAGCGACACGATCGCCGTGTTGACCACCTCGGCGATCCGCACGAACGGCACGACCCGGCGCAGCGCCACCAGCGGCAGGCCCAGCCGCTCGGCCTCGGCGGTCACCGCCTCCGGCATCTCCGGCAGGGCGCGGCCGATCTCGACGAAGAGCGCCGCCGCGGCCCGCGTGGCGAGCTCGCGGACGTACGTGCGCTGCCGGTCGGCGGACGCCCGCGCCAGACCGTAGCCGTTGGTCAGGAGCAGCTCGCCCCCGTAGAGGAAGTTGCAGCCCTCGTAGACCTCGCTGGAGTGCACCCAGCGGACGGGCCGGTCGAGGGAGGTGCGGCCCGCCAGCAGAAGCGGGGAGGCCGGGCCGAGGACGTCGAGGGCGAGGATCTCGCGGACGGTGAGAGCGGGCATGTCGATCTCCCGGCAGGTCAGGCGGCTGAGGGTGGGTGGTGCGGTGGCGCTGGAAGCAGGACGGAAGGGAAAAAGGCGGCGCGTCGGTCCGAGGGATGCGGCGCCAGGGAGGGTACGCAGCATTCGTTGCCGTGGTGTTTCGCAGACGGAGGTGGAGACGGTGGATGTCGGACGCATGCTCGCGGTCGCGGTCGAGGAGGCCCGGGCCGGGCTCGCGGAGGGCGGGGTGCCGATCGGCGCCGCACTCTTCGACGAGCACGGCGAACTCCTCGGACGCGGCCACAACCGCCGCGTGCAGGACGGCGATCCGTCGATGCACGCGGAGACGGCGGCCTTCCGCGCCGCCGGGCGGCTGCGCGGCTACGGGCGCACCACCATGGTGACGACCCTGTCGCCGTGCTGGTACTGCTCGGGCCTGGTACGGCAGTTCGGGATCGGGCGGGTGGTGATCGGCGAGGCCCGCACCTTCAGCGGCGGCCACGACTGGCTGGCCGGGCACGGCGTCGGCATCACGATCGTCGACGACCCCGCCTGCGTGCGGTTGATGACGGACTTCATCGCAGCCCGGCCGGAGCTGTGGTTCGAGGACATCGGCGAGTAGGAGCAGACGACATGGCAGAGGTACGCATTCCCACCGTCGACCTCGGCGCGTGGACCGCCGGCACGGACACCGAACGCGCCCGCACCGCCCGCAGCGTCGACGAGGCCCTCGGCCGGGCCGGCTTCCTGCTGATCACCGGCCACGGCGTGACGCAGGACGAACGCGCCGAGGTCAGAGCCGCCGCCCGCGCCTTCTTCGCCCTGCCCGACGCGGTCAAGCGGCGCTACGCCGTCTCCGTCGGCGGCCGCGGCTGGCTCGGCCCCGGCGCCGAGGCCAACGGCTACTCCGAAGGCACCGCGACACCCCCCGACCTCAAGGAGTCGTGGACCGTCGGCGCCGAGAACACCACCGGCGACGCCGAACTCGACGCGTTCTGGTTCCGGCGCAACGTCTGGCCCGACACCGACGCCCCAGGCCTGCAGCGACTCGTCGAGGCGTACATGGCACGCATGCGGACCATCGCCGACGAGACCCTCCGCCTGCTCGCCGCCGCCCTCGGCCGCCCCGAGGACTTCTTCACCCGCCACACCGGCGCCCCCACCTACACCTGCAACATCAACTGGTACCCGGCGTCCGACGCCGTCGGCACCCCCCTGCCCGGCCAGTACCGGATCGGACCCCACACCGACTTCGGCACCGTCACCCTGCTCGACCGCCAGCAGGGCCGCGGCGGCCTCCAGGTCTGGACGGAGGAACAGGGCTGGGCCGACGCCCCGTACGACCCCGCCGCGCTCACCGTCAACATCGGCGACCTGATGGCCCGCTGGACCGGCGACCGGTGGCGCTCAGGCCGGCACCGGGTGCTGCCGCCCTCCCCCGAGGCCCCCGACGAGGAACTCATGTCGCTCGTGTACTTCTACGAGTGCGACCCGCACACGACGGTCGCCCCGCTCCCCGCCCCGCTCGGACGCGTCGCCCACGCCCCCGTCGACTCCACCGACTACCTGCGGGCCAAACTCGACGCCATCACCGTCGGCTGACCCCGCCCCGACACACCCGTGCCCGCCGGCGGTGATCCGCCGGCGGGCACGGGCACTCCTGCGGAACGGCGTCAGCCGCGGACCTCCGTCACGGCGGCGCCCAGCGCCTCCTTGATACGGGGACCGAGCCGGGCGAAGCCCAGCTCCTTCATCGCGGCACGCAGCAGCTCGTCGTCGCTGCGGGTGGTGCCGTCACCGTCCAGCCAGCCCACCAGCGCGGCCAGCTCGGCAGGGGTGTACGCGGTGACCGCCTTGCCCGCGGTGATCTCCGGCTTCGCCGGCCGACCAGCGGCAGCCGGGGCAGCCGGGGCAGCGGCGGGAGCCGCCTTCTCGACGACCTCGGCAACGGGCTCGGGCTCGGGCTCGACAACCGGCTCGGCCTCGGCGACGGGCTCGGGCTCGGGCTCGACCTCAGCGACGGGCTCAGCCTCGACCTCGACGACCGGGTCGGCCTCAGCGACGGGCTCGGCCTCGACCTCGACGACCGGGTCGGCCTCAGCGACGGGCTCGGCCTCGACCTCGACGGTCCCCTCGACAACCGGCTCAACCTCAGCCACCGGCTCAGCCTCAACGGCAGGCTCGACCTCGGCCACCGGCTCAACCTCAGCCACCGGCTCAACCTCAGCCACCGGCTCAGCCTCAACGGCAGGCTCAGCCTCAACGACCGGCTCAACCTCAGCCACGGGCTCGGCCTCGACCTCGACGGCCTCCTCGACAACCGGCTCAACCTCAGCCACGGGCTCGACCTCGGCCACCGGCTCAGCCTCAACGGCAGGCTCAACCTCAGCCACGGGCTCGACCTCGGCCACCGGCTCAGCCTCAACGGCAGGCTCGACCTCAGCCACGGGCTCGGCCTCGACCTCGACGGCCTCCTCGACGACCGGCTCAACCTCAGCCACGGGCTCGACCTCGGCCACCGGCTCAGCCTCAACGGCAGGCTCGACCTCGGCCACCGGCTCGGCCTCGGCCGCCGCGGTCTGCTCGCCGCTCTCGCGCGGGCCGGCGGCGAGCGCCTGGCGGGCGGCTTCCTCGGCCTCGGTGGTGTCCTCGGCCTCGGCGGCGGCGGTGCGGCGGTCGTACGCGGCGAGTGCCGCTTCGCGGTCCGCCTGACGCTCCGTCAGCTCGTCCAGGAGCCCGTCCAGGCCCTGGGCGGCGAGGGCGGTGCGCAGGGAGGCGAGGGCCGGGAGGCGGTAGAGGGTGCCCTCGTCGGCGGCGAGCCGGTCGACGAGGTCGGCGAGGTCGGCGAGCTGGAGCTGCTCGGGGTCCTGGCCGGGGAGGAGGCGGCCGAGGGCGCGGACGGCGGTGCCGAGCGCGTCGATGGCCTGGGCGGTCTCGGCGAGCAGGGCGCCGTCGGCGGGCACCGTGGGGCGGCCGTCGCCGGTGGCGAGGGCGGCCCAGTCGGTACGGGCGGCGGCTGCGGCGACGAGGGCGGCGTGCAGCTCGATGCGCTTGGGCTTCTTGCCGGCGACGAGGCCGCGGGCCTCGGCGCGCAGGGCGCGGCGCTTGCTCCAGGAGAGCTTGACGCCCTGCTCGGCACGCCAGCGGCGGCTGCCGGTGGCGGCGGTGAGGGAGTCGAGATCTGCGGCGAAGGCTTCGGCGCGGAGGGTCGACCCGGTGGTGTGGACGCGCTGCAGGACGTCGAGCAGGGTGCCGAGGCCGAGCAGGGTGTCGGGGACGTCGAGTTCGGCCTTGGCGGCGATGCCGGTGACGGCTGCGCCGACGGCACGGATTTCGAGGCTGCGGAGTTCGGCGAGCACCGTCGAGGCTCCGCGGGCGTCCTCGGGGCCGGTGACGGTGTCGGTGGCGGCGAGCCACGGGTTGGCGTCGGCGGTGAGGCTGAATCCGCCCTGGTCTGCGTAGCGGCCGAGCTCCTCGCGGGTGTCCGGGCCGGCTTCGCCGTCCGGAGTGGCAGCCGGGGCCGGCACCGAGGCGTCGGCGTCGTTCAGGTAGCGCACTGTCATGTGGAAGTCCGGTTCCGTGGCGGGTGACGGGAGGGGGTTTGCGGAGAAGGCGCCTGGTGCGGCTCGGCGGGTGCGGCGCGGAGGGCCAGAATACGGGTGCCCGTTCGACGCGTGCACGCACCGGGCTGGGTTGTTGCGGAGCTGTGCCGTGTCATGGCCCGCGCAGGGGCGCGAGGTGGTGGACGTCGCTGAGCGTGACGGGTGGCAGGAAGTCGCGGAGCGGTTCGCGCCGCCACCACTCGCCGGTCGACCTGAGTCGGCGCCAACTGCTGTACCGGTAACGGTAGAGGCGGGCTCGGACACAGACGGGCGGGGTGTCCGGGAAGGGGTTGTGGCGGAGCAGCCGGAGGGTGTCGGGGTCGTTGACGAGGAGCCGGGCGACGAGCGGCGTGAACCAGGGCCGCGCGTAGGACGGTGAGATGGCGGCGAACCACATGAGCCAGTCGAGGCGGAGGTGGTACGGCGCGATCTGCCGTGGCATTCGCCGGGGTTCGCCCGGTTTGCCCCGGAATTCGTAGGCGTGCCAGCGGGTGTCGGGCCCGGGCCGCGCGGTGTCCGTGCCTTCGAGGACGATCTCGTGCCGGATGCGGGTGACGGAGCCGAAGGCGCCGTAGCTGTTGACGAGGTGGAGCCGGTCGAAGGAGCGGTTCATCACCTGGCGGCGGGAGAGGAGGTTGCGGGCGGGGCGGACGCCGAGGGCGAGGATGCCGGCCGTGGCGGTGAGCACGAGCACCTCGTACCAGAGCGGGGTGCCGGTGTGGCGGGGGGTGGCAGGCAGGGGGAGCAGCCGGTCGGCGGTGCGGGCGTCGACGACGGTGAGGGTGAGCGCGATGGTGAGCCAGTTCAGCCAGGCGAAGTTGCCGGAGAGCACGAGCCAGAGCTGGGTGAGGGCCATCAGGGCGGCGGCGGCGCTCGCGGCCGGCTGGGGCAGGAAGAGGGCGAACGGGACGAGCAGCTGGACGACGTGGTTGGCGGCCGCCTCGACCCGGTGGAGCGGGCGGGGCAGGTGGTGGAAGAACCAGCTGAGGGGTCCGGGCATCGGCTGGGTCTCGTGGTGGTGGTAGAGGCAGGTGAGGTCGCGCCAGCAGGGGTCGCCCCGCCACTTGATCATCCCGGCGCCGAACTCGACGCGGAAGAGCAGCCAGCGCAGCAGCCAGAGCACGGTGACGGGCGGGGCGACGGTGTCGTTGCCGAGGAGTGCGGCGAGCGTGCCGGCTTCCAGCAGGAGCGACTCCCAGCCGAAGGCGTACCAGGTCTGGCCGACGTTGACGATGGAGAGGTAGAGCGTCCAGAGCACGGCCCAGGCGAGCATGGCGGCCCACAGCGGGAGGGCGTCGCCGGCGCCGGCGGCCAGGGCGGCGGCGAGGGCGGCTCCGGTCCAGGCGGTGGCGGCGAAGGTGCGGTCGTCGTAGTGGAGGTGGAAGAGGCTCGGCGAGCGGCGGAACGGCACGGCGGCGGTGAAGCGGGGCACGGGCGTCATGCCGTGCTCGCCGATCAGGGCGCGGAACTGCCGGGCTGCGGCGACGAAGCCGAGGGTGTAGAGGAGGGCGAGCAGCCGCTGGAAGACCTCACGGGCGAGCCAGTACTCGGGTGCTGCGAACCACTCCACCGCGTGTGCTCTCCCAGGGTCGGGGCCGTCGGCGCTCGGACGGTCCATGCCTACCACCGCCGGGGCACCCGGACGGCCGAGGGGGTGCGCCCGGCCGGTGACTTCATCCGGAAGGCGCAGGCCGGCGGCGGCTCCCGCCGGGCGGCCCGGATGTGGTGTCATACGAACGTTCAGCAGCGAACCAGGGAGACACGCATGACATCGGCTTCGCACCGGCCCGCCGGGGAGCCCTCCGCCACCCCCTCCGCCTCCGCCGCCCCGGTCGACGCCGCACCCGTCCCGGCCGGTGCGGCCGCCCCGGGCGGAGCCGGTGCCGGGCCGCGGATCACGGGCGCCGTGTGGGGCGCCCTCGGCATCGTCTACGTGGTGTGGGGGTCGACCTACCTGGCGATCCGGGTGGTGGTGGAGACCATGCCGCCGTTCCTCTCGGCGGCGGCGCGGTTCGTGACGGCCGGCGTGCTGCTGGCCGGGCTGCTGGCGTGGCGGCAGGGGCCGGCCGCGCTGCGGGTGGCACCGCGGGAGCTGGCCTCGGCGGCGCTGGTCGGCGCCCTGCTGCTGGTCGGCGGGAACGGGATGGTGGTGCTGGCGGAGCGGTCGGTGCCGTCCGGGCTGGCCGCGCTGATGGTGGCGAGCGTGCCGCTGTGGGTCGTGGTGGTGCGCCGGGTGACGGGGGTGCGGACGTCGGGCGCGACGCTCGGGGGCGTGCTGGTCGGGCTGCTGGGCCTGGTGGTGCTGAGCGCGCCGGGCATCACCGGCGACGTCCGGCCGGCGGGCCTGGTCGCGCTGGTGACGGGGTCGCTGCTGTGGGCGTGCGGCTCGGTGCTGGCCGGCCGGCTGCCGATGCCGGCGAACCCGCTGGCGGCGAGCGCGTACGAGATGCTCGCGGGCGGAGCGGGCGCACTGGTGCTCGCGTGCGTCCGGCAGGAGCCGCAGGGCTTCGATCCGGGGGCGGTCTCGGCGTCGTCCTGGGCGGGGCTGGCGTACCTCGTCGTGTTCGGCTCGCTCGTGGCGTTCAGCGCGTACGCGTGGCTGCTGCAGCGCGCACCGCTGCCGCTGGTGGCGACGTACGCGTACGTCAACCCGGTGGTGGCGGTGCTGCTCGGGTGGCTGGTGCTCTCCGAGGCGCTGACCTGGCCCATCGTACTCGGTGGCGGGATCGTGGTCGCCGGGGTGTGCCTGGTGGTGCGCACCGAGCGGTGACCGCGGCGCGGTATGCCGCTCAGGGACGCCGAGTTGAGAAGTTGTCGTCCGAACTTGGATGTGCACGGTCACAGGTCGATCTTGAATTCAACAAGATAACAATGTGATCGAGAAGTCTGCGTAAATGTTTTACTTGTTGACGGGCGCCGCGTGTTACGGATTGACTTCCTGATCGCCGCACGTCGCGGCGCTGTCAGGGAGGCACCACCCACCATGAACGCATTGACGCGTCGCATCCTCGCCGGCACGGCTGCTGTGTCGGCGGCGCTGTCACTGGCCGCTTGCGGCTCGTCCACCGACGCGGGCTCCTCCTCCGGGAACAAGACCATCGGTCTGCTGCTCCCGGAGAAGTCCTCGTCCACGCGCTACGAGAGCTTCGACAAGCCGCTGATCGAGGCCTCGGTGGCGGCGCTGTGCACCCGGTGCACCGTCGACTACGCCAACGCCGACGGCGACGAGGCCGCGCAGAAGGAGCAGTTCGAGGCGCTCCTCGCGAAGGGCGTGAAGGTGATCCTGCTCGACCCGGTCAACTCGAGCGCCACCGCGCCGTGGGTCGCAGCCGCCGCCAAGAAGGGCACCAAGGTCATCGCGTACGACCGGCTCGCCGCCGGAAACGTTGCCGCCTACATATCCTTCGACAACGAACGTACTGGCGAACTGCAGGGGCAGGCCCTGCTGGACGCTCTCGGCAACAAGGCGTCGAGCGCCAACGTCGTCATGATCAACGGCGCCGGCTCCGACCCGAACGCCGGGCAGTTCAAGAAGGGCGCGCACAAGGTCCTCGACGAGAAGGTCAAGAGGATCATCTACGAGCAGAGCGGCGAATGGCGCCCCGAGCTCGCAGCGACCAAGGTCAACGAGGCCATCTCGCACTTCGGCAAGTCCGGCATCCAGGCCGTCTACTCGGCCAACGACGGCATGGCCACCTCCGTCATCGCCGCCCTCAAGGCGGCCGGCATCAAGGTGCCGGTCGGCGGCCAGGACGCCACCCTCGACGCCATCCAGCGCATCCTCGCCGGCGACCAGGCCTACACGATCTACAAGCCGTACAAGCCCGAGGCCGACGCCGCCGCCACCATGGCCGTCTACCTGGTCAAGGGCCTCGACATCACCTCGGTCGCGAGCGCCATGACCGAGAGCAACGGCCTGCAGATCCCCTCGATGCTGCTCAGCCCCATCGTCGTCACCAAGGACAAGGTCGCCTCGACGGTCATCGCGGGCAACCTCTACAAGGCCTCCGAGGTCTGCACCCCCGAGTTCGCCGAGGCGTGCACGGCGAACGGCATCACGGTCAACTGAGGCCGCTCCCCCCGCCGACGGCCGCCCACCCCGGCCGTCGGCCCCGCCCGGCCCGCCCGCCCCGGCGGCCGGGCGGGCCCGCTCCACCCGCCACCGCCCGGCGGGCCCGCCTCAGCCGCGCGCCCGCTGGGTGGCCGCGATGCAGGCCAGCACCGCCAGCGCCGCCACCGGCGCCGCCGGCGAGAGCCGCTCCCCCAGCACCAGCACCGCCCAGCCCAGCGTGAGCAGCGGCTGCGCGAGCTGCAGCTGACTGGCCTTCGGCACGCCGATGCGGGCCATCCCGCGGTACCAGACCACGAAGCCGCCGACCTGCGAGACGGCGGCCGTGTAGGCGAGGCCGGCGAGCGCCCGCGGTCCCCCGTGCACCGGTTCGGCGGCGAGCGCCACCGCCGCGGTCAGCACCGACACGGGCAGCGCCGCCACCACCGCCCAGGCGATCACCAGCCGGCCCGGCATCACGCGGGCCAGCCGCCCGCCCTCCGCGTACCCCGCGGCGCACACCAGGAGCGCGGCGAGCAGGTGGACGTCGGCGCGGCCGACCGCGCCCCCGCTCTGCTGCACGGTGAACGCGCCCACCGCCGCCGCACCGGCCAGCGCCGCCCACCAGAACGTGCGGGACGGCCGCGCCCCGGTGCGCAGCGCGGCGAAGACCGCCGTCGCGAGCGGCAGCAGCCCGATCACCACCGCCGAGTGCGCGGTCGAGGAGGTCTGCAGGGCCAGGGTGGTCAGCAGCGGGAAGCCCACCACGCAGCCGGCCGCCACGGTCAGCAGGCCCGGCCAGGAGCGGCGGTCCGGGAGCGGGGCGCGGGCCGCCAGCAGCACCGCCGCGGCGACCGCGGCCGCCAGCACGCCGCGCAGGCCGGCGGCCGTCCACGGGCCGAAGCCGGTCAGGGCCCACGCGGTGGCGGGGAAGCTGAAGGAGAAGCAGAGCACGCCCAGGGCCGCGAGGGCGGTGCCGCCGACCGCTACCGGGCGGGAGAGGATAGCGCTATCGTGTGCTGTCATGCACGAGCGTAGCAGTGAGGCCGATCTCGCCCGCATCCTCCGCCAGGATCTGGACCGCTACCCGGTCGGCGGCCGCCTGCCGTCGAGCCGGGCGCTGATGGAACGCCACCGGGTGAGCCCGGTGACCGTCGCCCGGGCGATCGCCCTGCTCGCCGCCGACGGCCTCGTCGTGTCCCGGCCGGGCGCCGGGGTCTTCCGTGCGGCGCCGCAGCCCGCCGTCCCGGCCGCGGGCGACACCAGCTGGCAGGAGGTCGCGCTGAGCGCCGAGGCCGGCGTGCCGCCGGCCCGCTCCGCAGACGCCACCGGCGTGTTCGGCGCGCTCGCCCTGCAGCCCCCCGAGGTCGTCGACCTCAACGGCGGCTACCTGCACCCCTCGCTCCAGCCCGAACGCGCGCTGTCCGCCGCCCTCGCCCGGGCCGGCCGCCGCCCCGGCGCCTGGAGCCGCCCGCCGCTGGAGGGCCTGCCGGAACTCCGTGCCTGGTTCGCCCGCGACATCGGCGGCACGATCGGCGCCGCCGACGTGCTGGTGACCGCCGGCGGCCAGAGCGCCCTCACCACCGCGCTGCGTTCGCTCGCCGCCCCCGGCGCCCCCGTGCTCGTCGAGTCGCCCACCTACCCGGGCCTGCTGGCCGTCGCCCGGGCGGCCGGGCTGCGTCCCGTACCCGTGCCGGTGGACGCCGACGGCGTGCGCACCGACCTGCTCGCCGACGCCTTCGCCGCCACCGGGGCCAGGGTGCTGGCCTGCCAGCCGCTCTTCCAGAACCCGACCGGCGCGGTGCTCTCCACCGCGCGCCGGGCCGAGGTGCTGCGCATCGCCCGCGCGGCCGGGGCGTTCGTCGTCGAGGACGACTTCGCCCGGCGCCTCGTGCACGCCGACGCCGCACCCCCGCCGCCGCCGCTGGCGGCCGACGATCCGGACGGCGTCGTGGTGCACGTCCGCTCGCTCACCAAGCCGACCTCGCCGAACCTGCGGGTCGCCGCCCTCGCCGCCCGCGGCCCGGCCCTCGAACGGCTCCGCGCCGTGCAGGCCGTCGACAGCTTCTTCGTGCCCCGCCCGCTGCAGGACGCCGCCCTCGAACTCGTCGGCGCCCCCGCCTGGGCCCACCACCTGCGCGCGCTCTCCGGCGCCCTGCAGGACCGCCGCCGCGCCCTCGCCGGCACCCTGCAGCGGCTCCGGCCCGAGCTGCTGCCCGCGACGCTCCCCTCGGGCGGGCAGCACCTCTGGCTGCGCCTCCCGGACGGCACCGACCCGCACGCGGTGGCGGCGGCCGCCCTGCGCGCCGGCGCCGCGGTCACCCCCGGCCGGGCCTACTTCACCGCCGAGCCGCCCGCCCCGCACCTGCGGGTGGGCTTCGGCGCCGCGGAGGGCACCGACCGGCTCGTCGTGGCCGCCGAACGGCTCGCCGCCGCCCTCGCCGGGACGGCCTGACACACCCGGCCCGACGCCCCCCTCCCGACACGTCCGGCCCGACGCGTCCGGCCCGGCCCCGCCCGCGGCCGGGCCGCCGGACGGCGCGGCACGGCAAGGCACGGCGTACGCGACGCACGTGACGAAACGTCAACGATGCCGGACGAAGATCGCGTTGCCGTCGGCCCGCACGGCAGGATGGCGGCATGTCCACCGCCACCGGGCCCGTCCCCGCCCTGCCGATCCAGCCCGTCCCCGGCCCCCCGCGGGCCGAGGAGGCCGCCGGCGGCGCACCGGACGACGGCCCCGGCAGCGGCGGCCACATGATCGTCTGCGGCCAGGACACCCTCGCCTACCGGCTGGCCGTCGAACTGACCACGCTCTACGGGCGGCCGGTCACCGTCGTGGTGCGCTCCCTGCGCGAGGGCCACGGCCCGCAGATCGCCGCCCTCGCCACCGAGCGGCGCCTGCCCGTCCGCGTGGTGGAGGCCCCCGAGGCCACCACCGCCGTCCTCGTGGAGGCCGGGGTCCGGCAGGCCGCCGCGCTCGCCCTCACCGGCGCCGACGACCAGGTCAACGTGCAGGCCGCGCTCCGCGCCCGCCGGCTCAACCCCGGCGTGCGGCTGGTGCTGCGGGTCTACAACCGGCGGCTCGGCGAGCGCGTCGGGCAGCTGCTCGACCGGGCCGCGGCCGCCCGCAGCGCACCCGGCACCCCCGGCGCCGAGGCCTCCACCACCGTGCTCTCCACCTCGGCGACCGCCGCCCCCGCCCTGGTCTCCGCCGCCGTGTCCGGCCACCCCGCCGTGGTGCACGTGGACGGCCGGCTGCTGCGCGCCGCCGAACTCGCCCCGGACGGCCGCACCCAGGGCACCGAGCTGGCCACCCTCGCCCACCTGCCCGGCACCGACCGCACCCGGCCCGCCGTGCTGCTGCCCGGGCCGGACGACGCACCGGGCGACGGCGGGCGCCGCCTCGTGCTCGAACTCCTCGGACACCCCGAGGAGAACCGCCGGCGCCGACGGCTGCCCGGCCTCTCCGGCCTCCCGCTGGCCGCCCTCTTCTCGCCCCGGCTGCGGATCGCCCTGGGCTCGCTGGCCGCCCTGCTCGCCGTCTTCGCGGGCCTCACCTCGGCGCTCACCGGCGAGAACCCGCTGCACACCGCCTACCTCGCCGTGCTCGACGTCATCGCCATCGCCGACCCGGCCACCGCCGACACCCCCGCGCGCAAGGTCCTGCAGATCCTCACCGCCCTGAGCGGCCTGCTGCTGATGCCGCTGCTCACCGCCCTCGCGCTGGAGGCGCTCGGCACCTTCCGGGCCGCCTCGGCGCTCCGCAGGCCGCCGCGCGGCATCTCCGGGCACGTGGTCGTGCTCGGCCTCGGCCGGGTCGGCGGCCGCGTGCTCGACCGGCTGCGCGAACTCGACCTGCCCGTGGTCTGCGTCGAGAGCGACCCGACCGCCCGCGGGGTCGCCCGGGCACGCGCGTACGGCGTGCCCGTGGTGCTCGGCGACGCCACCCAGGAAGGCGTGCTGGAGGCCGCCAAGGTGGGCCGGGCCCGGGCCATGCTGGCCCTCACCAGCAACGACTCCACCAACCTGGAGGCCGCGCTGTCGGCCCGCGAGTGCAACCCCGACCTGCGCGTGGTCATGGGCCTGTTCGACGACGACTTCGCCGGCGACGTCTACCGGGCGCTCCGCGACTCCTACCCGCACGCCGAGACGCGCAGCCACAGCGTCTCGTTCCTCTCCGCGCCGGCCTTCGCCACCGCGATGATGGGCCGGCAGGTGCTCGGGGCGATCGCCGTCGGCCGGCAGGTGCTGCTCGTCGCCGCCGTCGACGTCGGCGACCACCCGGAGCTCGTCGGGCGCACCGTCGCCGCGGCGCAGCGCCCCGGCGCCTGGCAGGTGCTGGCGCTGGACACCGTCTCGCCGGACGAGCGCTCCCGCGACCTGGCGTTCCCGTACACCGTCCGGCCGGAGCTGCGCTGGAGCCCGCCCGCCGACCGGGTGCTCGGCGCGGGCGACCTGGTGGTGGTCGCCGCGACGAGGGAGGGCCTCGGCCGGCTGCTGCGCGACGGCTGAGACGCGGCCCCGGCCGGGCCCCCGCCGCCGGACGCGCAGGGCCCGGCCCGCCGGGGTCACCCCTCGGCGGGCCGGGCCCCGGAAGCCGGGTCAGCCCTTCTGGACCGTCCAGAACTCGTCCCAGCTCAGCTGGCCGTCCTTGCTGGTGTCGGCCTTGGCGATGAGGGCCTGGGCCATCGGGACGGTGACGTACGGGTCGCCCATCTCGGCCATGACCTTGGAGTACTCCTCGGGCGAGATGTAGCCGTCGCCGTTCACGTCGAAACGGTCGAACGACGCCTTGGCCTTGTCGATGTCCATCTGGGAGTTGCTCCTTCTGGGTGATGCGATGACGCCCGTACGATACCGGCGCCGGGCGCCGGCCAGCAGCCCAGGCATCCCGCCCGCCCTCCGACGGCCTTCCGGGCACGGCCCGACGGGGCCGGGAACGTGCCCGGAAGGCCGGAGGTGCGGGCCGCCCGGCGGCCGGCGGACGGCTCAGCGGGCCGTCGTCTCCCCGATCCAGCCGAGCGCCGCGACCTGGATGCCCGCCTGGAACCGGCTGCGGGCGTCCATCCGCACCATGAGGTCCGCCATCATGCGGCGCACCGTGCGCAGCGAGACGCCCAGCCGCTGGCCGGCCCGTTCGTCGGTGAGTCCCTCGGCTAGCAGCCGCAGCAGCTCGCGCTCCTGCGCGGTCAGCCCGTGCGGGCCGCGCGTCACCCCCTCGCCGAGCGGCCTGGCCTGCTCCCACACCTGCTCGAAGAGCGCGCGCAGGGCGGCGATCACCCCGGGGCTGCGCAGCAGGACGGCGCCCTTGCGCGCGTCCTCCGGGTCGATCGGGACGATGGCGGTGGCGTTGTCGACGAGGATCATGCGCAGCGGCAGGGTCGGCACGGTGCGGACGGCGCCGCCGAGCCCGTGCAGCCAGCGGGCGTACTGCACCGTGGCGGGGTCGTTGCGGACGCTGTCCTGGTAGACGGTGCGCATCCGGACGCCGCGCTCCAGGGTCTGCTGGTCGAGGGTGCGGCTGGCCTCCATGACCTGCGGCGGCTGCGGGCCGCCGGGGGCGAAGGACAGCACCTCGGCGGCGGCGTCGGACGCCAGCTGGACGAGCCGGTCGCGCACCTCGTCGAGGTTGCTGATGAGCTCGATGCCGGGCTGGTTCGCGGGCGCGTGGACGCTGGCGTACTCGGCGATCAGGCCGGCCATCGCGGCCCGGCTGCGCTCGATCTCCTGCTGGCGCCGGGCGGCCTCGGCCTCCTGACGGGCGAGTAACGTGGCGAGGCCGAGTTCGGGGTTGACGGCGCGCCAGCGGTCCGAGGAGCCGGTCGGCCGGGTGAGGGCGAGGTCGGCGAGGCGGTCGAGTGCCGCACGGACGTCGGCCTCCGCGGATTCCAGGCGCTCGGCGATGCCGCCGGTGTCGAGCTCGGGGTGCAGGAGCATCGTCCGGTAGACCGCTTCCCCGAACGGGTCGAGACCGATCGGCGGGATCCCGCTCACCAACACGCCACCAGCAGTGCGGACACCATCACACCCTCCTGTGACCGGAGTTGACCGGCGGATCCGACAGGGCGTGAGCATAGCGTCACTCGCCCGAAGGTAGAACACTTTTGCGGACAAGCGGGGTGGTCCCGTGGATGAACGGTGAAGGACGCGCCCCCGTCGCGCGCCGCCCACCGTAACGGACCGCGGATCCCCGGGGAACCTGGTGGTGGCATGTTGCTGCCTGGCGCAGATCTGACACCGGCACCCGGCACCGGGCGCGTTGTCGATCCGTCAGGCTGGTCACGTGTATGCGATCCGTGTCCGCCTGCAGGCGCGGGGCGGCCGCCCGCTCCGCCCCCCGGCGGCGCCCGCCGTGCGGGCCGGCCTGGAGCGCGGGCTCCGGGCGCCCGCCCGGATCGGCCATGCCCGCATCCGGCAGGGCGCCGGCGAGCTCGACGCCGTGGTGTTCGTCGCCGCCCGTTCCCTGCTGGAGGCCGAGGACGGGCTCCGCGACGCCTGCGGCGAACTCACCGGCGAGGGCGGCACGCTGAGCGGCTGGGAGCTGCACACCTGCGAGGCCGACACCTGGATCGCCCTCGGCCTGCACGGACTGCCCACCCGGCCCTGACCGCACCCGCCCGGCCGACCTGCTCCGGCACCTCTCCGGCCGCACCGCCCCGGCGCACCCGCCCGGTCCGGCCCGGACCCGCCCGGGCTGGCCTCAGGGTGTCACGGCACTCTGGTGCCAGCTCCGCGTGCTGACACGGACCACCCCCGGCCGCCACTCTCATGGTGTCGGCGGAAACGACCGGCCGGACGACCGGGACAGCAGCCCCCCACGGGGCCCGGACGCCGGCCACCGTCACCACCGCCGCACACCACAGGTCCCGGAAGCAGCCCGGGGCACAGCCGAACGCGAGAGGATCGGGCATCCCCATGTCGCAGAAGGTCCGTTTCATCACGATTGTCGCTCTTGGCCTCGGTGTTCTGACCGGCGTCGCCGCCACCGCACAGACGGGCAGCACCGGGCCGGCAACCGTCCTGACGGCCGACGGCGCCCCCACCACCGCACCGACCGCGCCCGGCACCCCCGCACCGGCCTCCACCACCACCCCGCCGCCCCCGCTGCCCACCGGCCACCAGGACACCTGGGGCTGGGGCTGAACCGGCCCGCGGACCTCCGAGCCCCCACCGAGACGTCGACGCCACCGAGGTAGCCGGATGACCACCGTCCTGGAAAGCCCGCTGCGCCCCGCGGCCACGGCCGCCGACGGCGCCACCGCCGCCGTACGCGTCCTGCTCGCCGACGGACACCACCTGTTCCGCTCCGGCCTCGGCGCCCTGCTCGACCGGGAGAGCGACCTCGCCGTGGTCGCCGAGTCGCCCACCGCGGAGGAGGCCGCCGCCGAGGCCGCCCGCACCCGGCCCGCCGTCGTCGTCCTCGACCCCGACCTGCCCGGACCGGGCGGGCCCGCCGCCGCCGCCCTCATCCGCGACCGGGCCCCGGCCGCCGCCGTGCTCCTGCTCACCGGGCAGCCGCGCACCGCCGACCTGCAGCGGGCCGTCGCCGACGGCGTGCCGGGCGTCCTGCTCAAGGACGTGCCGCCGGCCGCCCTCATCGCGGCCGTCCGCGAACTCGCCCGCGGCGGACGGGTGTACGACCCACGGCTGGTCGTCGACGTGGTGCGCAGCGGCGGCGTGCCGCTCACCCCGCGCGAACTCACCGTGCTCGGGCACGTCGCCGACGGCTCCAGCATCAACGAGGTCGCGGCGGCCCTGTCGCTCTCCCCCGGCACGGTGCGCAACTACGTGTCCGCGGCGATCGCCAAGACCCGCGCCCGCAACCGCTGCGACGCCATACGCATCGCCCGCGAGCGCGGCTGGCTCTGACCGCTCCCGTCCCGGTGCCCCGCCCCTTCGGCGGGGCACCCGCATGTGCTGCCGCCGCCGTTACTCCCCCCTCGCCTGCGCGACCATGTCGGCGAAGCCGCGCGCCGTCCGCGGCACACCCGCCGGACGGCTGCCGATGAGGAACTCCCCGACCGACGACTCCGCCGTCCAGTCGAGGCCGAGGGCCCGCGCCGCCGCGTCCGTGTCGCCCGAGCCGAGTCCGCACGGCGCCAGGCCCATCGCCGTCGCCACCAGGTAGAGCGTCTGGTAGACGACACCCACGTGCTTCAGCGTCAGCGCGTACGCGATCTGGCTGTACTTCCACGACAGCCGGCCGAACCGCGAGGTGACGGTCAGCAGCACCTGCGGGTCGACCGTGCAGCCGGTCGCCCGCCACGCCGAGGTCATCAGCTCGCGGAACGCCGCCTCGTCGCCCGGCCCGGAGAACGGCCGCGGCCGCAGCCGGTGCGCCGCCGCGTCGTAGCGGTACACGCCGGGCACCAGGCCGTCGCAGCGCACCACCGACAGGTAGACCTCCAGCTCCCCGGTGGCGCCGCCCGCCGGGTAGGGCCGGTCGACGATGTCGTAGCCGTGCGGGTCGGCCGGGTCGCCGGGGATCACCCGGCGCACCCGGGCCACCCGGTAGAGCAGCTCGCCGAGCTGGTCGAGCGTCACCGGGGTGTCCGCGTACGCGCGCACCGAGCGGCGGCCCTCCAGCACCTCGCTCAGGGCGGGGTCGCGGGCCAGCACCTCGTCCCAGTCGGGCACCGGCAGGTCGATGCCGGCGCCCTCCTCGCGCGGGCCCGTGCCGGGGATCGCCGGCAG
Organism: Kitasatospora sp. NE20-6; assembly: GCF_045862635.1. Lineage (NCBI taxonomy): Bacteria > Bacillati > Actinomycetota > Actinomycetes > Kitasatosporales > Streptomycetaceae > Kitasatospora > Kitasatospora sp. NE20-6. The sequence continues at coordinate 223,928 of NZ_BPRL01000003.1, read as the reverse complement.
CTGGGCGACCTCCGGGTGGGCGAAGATGCCGCCGCTCGGGTAGTCGTGCCGGCCGGGCCGGCTGCGCGCGTGGAACAGCAGGTCGTGGAAGTCCCACAGCGGCGGCTCGCCCTGCGCGCCCTCGTCGAGGAAGCCCGCCCCGGCGAGCAGCCCGGCCAGCGCCTCCCCCGCCGAGGTGCTCAGCCCGGCCAGCAGCGAGGCCTCCGCCACCGAACGCGACGCCGTCACCGCCGCGACGAACGCCCCCGCGGCCGGCCGGTGCAGCGTCAGCCGGAACGGCGCCACCGGCGACTCCAGCACGCACGCCCCCGCGTGCTCCTCCGGCAGCCGGCGCAGGTAGGCGAAGCGCGACAGCACCGCCGTGCCCGTCGGCCGGGCCAGGCCCGGCAGCGTCGCCGACCGGGCGATCGGCACCGCCGTGGCCAGCGGCACGCCCAGCGGGTCCGCGAGCGTGGTGGTGACGAGGTACGGGAAACGGTGCAGCAGGTGCATCAGCCGGCCGCCGGCCGGCAGGTCGTCGACGTCGATCTCGGTGCGGGTGAGCTCGTCGAGCAGCGCGACGGTCTCGGCGCCGAGGGCGTGCACCCGCTGGCGGCCCCAGGGATGGCTCATCTCCAGGTCGTCGCCCTGGGCGGTGACGACGACCTCGGGCCGCAGCCGCAGCATCCGGCGCAGGGGCCCGCCCGCGGTCGCGAGGTCGGGCGGCAGCTGGTCGATCACGGTCATGCGAGGTACCTCTTCCGGGCTGGGCGGACCGCCGCAGCAGCAGCGGCGGCCCGCGCGTCGTCAGATGAAGATCGGGACGGGGTTGAGCTCCTCCTCCGGCGTCGGCCGGTCGAGCCAGCCGAGCTCCACCGGCACGTCGTACAGCCGGCCGGGGGCGAAGCGGGCCCAGAAGTGCCGCATGCCGGGCACGATCACCTTGGCGACCGGCAGGCCGACGTCCGGCCGGGTCTGGTCGAGCACGAGGAACTCCAGGCCGCGGGCCTCCACCAGGCCCCGGGCGAGCGCCAGGTCGTCGGCCAGGTCGTCGCCGGCCAGCACGGGCCAGCGGGCGGGTCCGGACGGCCGGGCGGCGGGGTCGGGCAGCAGGTGGGGCTGGTTGGCGACGGTCGCCGACGTCCACCAGGCCTTCTGCTCGGGGTCGGCGCCCGCGTAGGTGACCCGGCCCTCCGCGTCGCCCGCGACCGGGCCGAGGAACTGGTTCATCTCGGTGAGCGCCCGGGTCAGCGCGATGTGCGGGTCGAGGTGCGCGCCGAAGGCGATCAGCACGTCCTCGGTCGGCTTGTCGGTGCGCCGCGAGAACGCCCCGACCACCGGGATGCCGAGGTCCGCGGTGAGGTCCAGCGCCCAGATCTCGCGGCGCAGCCCCCGGTACACGTCGCGCAGCCGGTCGATGTACGGGTCGCCGAAGGCGTCGAGGTCGATCGCGGGCCGCTGCACCCGGTTGTACCACCAGAGGGCGACGGCGTCGCGCTCGACGAGCTCCAGGAAGCCCTGGAGCGCGGCGTCCTCGAAGGACGTGCCGGCCGCGCAGCCGTTGGAGTCGCCCGCGGCGAAGAAGCCGTCGCGGTGCCGGTAGCCGTAGTACAGCGACATGGTGGGCAGCCAGCGGGTGCACTGCCGGGTGAGCGACCAGGCGGGCGACCACTCGATCCGCTCGTCCTCGCGGAACCGCTCGGGCACGGTGTTGAACATCGAACGGCGGGCGTTCCAGCGGGCCCGCTCCTCGAACTGCCGGTCGCTGTAGAGCAGCGTCGTCGCGGGGTGGACCGCCGCGTCGCCCAGCTCGGCGAAGCTCGCCCGGCGGCGGGCCTCGTCCCCCTGGAAGACCCCGGAGTACCGCTCCATCGCCTCACCGAGCGCACTGGCCCTGGCCTGCACGTCGGTGCGGCCCTTGCCGCAGCTCACCGACCGCAGCCCGTTGCGGAGCTGGCGCAGGTCGCCGCTCTGCCGGGAGAGGTTCTGCCCCGACACGTAGACCCGCAGGCCGGTGGGGGTGCGGGCGGCGGGCACCAGCGAGGTCACCACGCCCGTGACCGGCGACAGCTGCGGCCGGTAGCGCTCCAGCATGTCCTCCGGCGAGGCCGAGCGGTGGCCGCCGTCCGCCGTGAACGCCTTCGGCCGGCTCTCGAACCGCACCGGCGCCGACTGCCGCTCCGCCACGAGGCCCGCGTCGCCGCACGCCGGGCACTGCGGCCGCCGCACCAGACGGTGCCGCTCGGTCTCCAGCAGCACGGTGTCCAGCGTCAGCACCACCGGCTCCGAAGGCCGCACCCCGGCCAGCCACTTGACGGCCTCCAGGGCCGCCAGCTGCGCACCGGCACCGAGGCTCGGCGCGAGGTGCGCACCGGACGTCGGGATCGGCCCGTCCTGGCCGAGCCGGTGCCGCAGGTAGCTGAGCGACTGGCGGTTGGCCGACAGCCGGTGCGCCAGGCACTCCCAGCAGCCGGTGGCGCCCTCCGCGGGGCCGCCGGTGTGCCCTGCCGGGTCGGGCACGAAGACCGGGCCGACCCACACGATCGAGCCGACCGGCCGGGCCAGCAGCCAGGGGCGGCCGCTCTCCCGGGCGAGGCGGTCGCGCTCGGCCAGCCCCGGGTGCAGGTAGTCGTCCGTGAGGACGACCGTGAACTCGGCGTCGTCGTCGGCGGTGACGCCCGCCGCGGCCAGCGCCGCGAGGAACGGCTGCGGGTCGACGTCGCCGTGCACCTCGACCCGGGTGCGTGCGGTGCGCAGCGCCGCGGTGGCGGCCGCGCCGTCGAGGCCCGCCATCTCCAGGTAGGCGGCCCCCGCCCGGTCGTCGACCGGGCCCGCGGCGGCCAGGTAGCCGCCGGCGCGCAGCCGGTCGACGGCGCCGATGACCTTCTCCACCGGCACGGTGCCGCTGAGTTCGGCGCCGATCTGCTCGGCGGTCCGGGTGCCGTCCAGCAGCGGGGCGAGCGCCTGGGCGAGCCCGCCGTCGACGACGGAGACACCGCGCTCGGAGACCAGGTAGACGGCCTCGCCGTCGACGACGTACGGGGTGTAGTGGCGTTTGAAGCCGATCGCGGGAGAGTCGGACATGGCAGGTCCTCAGGTGGTCGGGGCGGTCAGCGCAGGGTCGCGAGCGGGGCGGTGGCGGGGTCGAGCAGGCGCAGCAGCAGCAGGCCGACGGCGGCGGTGCCGTCGAGGGCGCCGAGGTTGACCCGGTCGTCGGCGGCCCGGTCCGGGTACCAGCGGCCGGTGGCGGCGTGCCGGGCGAGCAGCTCGCCGACGAGCAGCCCGGCGGCCTCCCGGCCGTCGTAGAACGGCCCGGCGAGCAGCGTGTCGGAGGACTCCGGCAGGGTGTGCAGCAGGCCCGCCTCGGCGGCGGTGAGGGCCTCGCCCGCGGTCGCCACGAGGTCGCGGGTGGTGCGGCCGGCGATCTGCCGGGTGCCCACGGGCGGGGTGAGGGCGCCGAGTTCGGCCGGGTCGACGGCGCCCGCGCCGAGCGACACGGCGGTGTCGAGGCAGGCGAGCCGGCCCGCCCGGGTGGCGGTGGTGAAGCGGTGTCCGCGCAGTCGCTCGCGGACGGTGTCGGGCGCGGCGAGGAGGCCCGGCGCCTCGGCGACCGTCCGGGCGAGGGCCGCGGCGATCGCGTCCGGCCCGGCCGGGACGAGGTCGAGGAAGCCGTTGTCGGCGGCGTCCTCGTCGGGCGCGGCACCGAGGGCGTCGAGGGCGGCCGCGGCCAGCGCCCGGATGCCGTCCTCGGTCGGCGCGTGACCGGCGCCGGTCGCCCGGCGCAGCCGCAGCAGGTTGAACAGCAGGCCGGCCGAGCCGAGCGGGGTGTCGGCCTGCGGGGTGCGCACCGGGCGTCCCGGCCGGGCCGGGGCCGGGGTCGCCACCGCGAGGGCGCCCGGCACCAGCGCCTGGGCGCGGCCCAGCAGGGCGGGCTCGCCGAGCAGCACCCCGGCCCGGGCCAGGGCGTGGATCAGCGAACCGGGGCCGGCCAGGCCGCCGGGCACGGGGGCCCCGGCCGCGAGCCGGCTGTCGGCGGCGAAGGCGAACCCGCGCGGGGCGTCCGGGTCGATGAGGTCGGCGGCGGCGGTGAGGGTCTGCAGCGCGGCCCGGTGGAAGCGGGGTTCGCCGGTGGCGGCCCAGAGTTCGGCGAGCAGCAGGGCGATGCCGGGGGTGCCGGTGACCAGGTCGAGGCCCAGCACCTCCACCTGCCGCAGGCCGGTGCCCGGGTACCAGCTCTGGCCGAGCCAGCCCCGGCCGCGCCGGTCGGCGAGGATGCGGTCGCCGATCCGCACGGCGTGGCCGAGGAGTTCCCCGGCGGCGGGCGTGGCGGAGCTGCGCGGACGGTCCGCGGCGGACGCGGGCAGCGGCTGCTCGGTGCCCGCCCGGGCCGCGTCGATGCAGCCGGTGAGGACGGCGAGGTGCGCGTCCAGGTCGAAGCCGTCCAGCTCGGCGACCCGGTGCTGGAGGCGCTGCCAGCCGGTGCCCTGGAAGTGGCCGGGGATCTCGCGGCCGTCCGCGGTGAACACCGACGAGGAGGTGGTGAGCGAGCGGAAGAACGGGATGTCCATCACGCGGTACGAGTCGAGCTCGGCGAGCACGACCTCCAGCAGGTCGCCGCGGCCCGGGTCGCCGGCGCGGGCCGTGACGGCCCCGTGCAGGGCGCCCGCGATGACCGTCTCGCGGGTGGCGCCGTCGTCCAGGGCGAGCGGGCTCGTGGAGGCCCGCAGGATCTTGTAGCCGTCCCAGGTGTGCCGCCAGATGTAGCGCACCCAGATGCCCCGGAACGGCGCCAGCGGGCCCTCCGCGGAGACGAGTTCGCCGCGCAGGGCGTGCAGCACGGCGTGCATCTCGCGGTAGCCCGCGGTCAGCTCGTCCGTGTACTCCCACGGGTCCGCGGTCTCCCCGTCGTGCACCGGCCGGTACGGCGGCAGCGGCAGGGCGGGCACGCCCGGGGCGACCTCCAGGCCGCCGATCCGCGAGAGGCAGCCGATGTCGAGGGCGCCGCCGTGCTTGGCCGGCGTCCACGCCTGGAAGGCCATCGCGGTGCGCACGACCGTCGACTCCAGGTCGTCCAGCAGTCCGTGCTGCTCGGCGCTGATCACCGGCGGCGCCTGCACCCGCGGGTACAGCAGGCACTCCAGGTCGATCAGCGCCGGGTGCTCGCCGTCCGCGAGGAGGTTGTCCGCCCACAGGTCGCGGCCCTCCAGCAGCTGCACCAGCCGGATCGTCATGCCGAGCCGCCGGTAGAAGCGGGCGAAGCCGCCGCGGTCCGCGCACGGACGGTGCGGCACGAGCTCCTCCCAGCCGTAGTCGCTCTCGCAGTCGGCCGCGAGCGAGGCCGCGTGGCCGTCGTCGCCGCGGTCGCTGCGGAGCAGCACGGTGCGCAGCGGCAGGTCGAGCGACAGCTCCTCGTTGAGCCGGGCCACCAGGTCGAGGTAGGCGGTCGCGTGGCGCATGTCCTTCGGCTTGTAGACCACGGCCTGCCCGCCCGCGAAGTGCAGCAGCGACACCGAACGGCCGCCCGCGTGCCGGTCGCCGGCGTCGCCGCGCACCTCCTCCAGCGGGCCGGGGTCGGTGCCGTCCCACAGCCGGTCCACGAGCAGCGCGCGGTCGGCGGCCAGCCGGGCGAACATCTCCGTCTGCACGTGCTGCCACTGCCGGCACACCGTGCCGACCAGGTACGCCAGCGCGGGCAGCCGCTCCAGCCGGGCCAGCCAGCCGTCCGCGGAGGTGTCCAGGCCGCCGGCGGTGTCCCAGTCGGTCGCCCGGGGACGCCCGGTCGTCGCCTGCAGCTCGTGGCAGAGCGACAGGTTGCACGCCTCGGTGAGCCGCGCGACGAGCGTGCCCGCCAGGTCCGCCCGGGCCCGGTCCGTCACCGGCACGCCCAGGATGCCGCCGGGGCCGTCCGGGAGCAGGGCCGCCGCGGAGGCCGCGAAGGCCGCGGTGAGCGCGCCGGGGGCGGCCGACTCCGGGGTGGGCGCGGCCGGCAGCGTCCGCAGGAACGCCACCAGGGCCCGCGCCCACGACGGCAGCTTCGCCGGGTCGGCCAGGACCACCGGGCGCAGCCCGTCGCCGAGCGGACGGCCGGTCTCCGCGAGGTGCTCCAGCAGCACGCCGGCACCGCCGTGCTCGCCGGCCGCCCGGCGCAGCCAGGTGTCGACGGCGGCGGCCCGGCCGCGCCGGTCCTCCTCCGGATCGGGGGCGAAGACCGTACTGCCGTCCGGGCGGGCGGCGGCCCGGTCGTCGAACGACGCGGCGGCGGCCACCAGGGCGCGCAGGCGCTCGTCGCCCCGCGGGGTGCCGGGGAGCAGCCGGGCGGCGCCGCCGGCGGAGGCGCTGTCGCCGTCGGGGTCGGCGGGGAGGAGCCAGGTCTGCAGGTCGAGCGACATCTCACATCTCCTGGAGTCGGGCGAGGCGGGTGAACAACGGGTCGGTGCCGAGAAGTTCGTCGTAGGTGCCGGTGGCCGCGACCCGGCCGCCGGAGAGCACGAGGATGCGGTCGGCCGTGCGGACGGTGCTCAGTCGGTGGGCGATCACGACCCGGGTGGTGTCGAGACCCGCGACGGCCTCGGCGACCCGGCGCTGGGTGGCGTTGTCGAGCGCGGACGTCGCCTCGTCCAGCAGCAGCACGGCGGGACGGCGGACCAGGGCGCGCGCCAGCAGCAGGCGCTGCACCTGGCCCCCGGAGAAGCCCTGGGCGTCCTCGCCGATCCGGGTGCCGAGGCCCAGCGGCAGCCGCCGCAGGTCGTCGGCGATCCCGGCCAGCCCGGCGGCCGCCCAGACCTGCTCCTCCGTCACCTCCGTGTCGGTGCCGGCGAGGTTCTCCAGCAGCGAGCCGCGCAGCATGCGGCCGTGCTGGAGGACGGCGCCCAGCTGGCGGCGCACCAGCCGGGCGTCCAGGGTCGCGAGGTCGCGGCCGTCGTACCGGACGGCGCCCGACGACGGCTGCTCGAACCCGAGCAGCAGCCGGACGAGCGTCGACTTGCCGGCCCCGGACGGCCCCACGACCGCCACCATCTCCCCCGGCGCCGCGTGCAGCGACACGGACTCCAGGGCGGGCGCGGCCGTGCCCGGATAGCGGAACGACACCCTGTCGAGCGCCAGCCCGCCGTGCAGCGGACCGGGATCCGCCAGCGCCTCCGGACGGTCCGCCGGCCGCGGGTCCGCAAGGATCGGCCGCAGCCTGTCCAGCACCGGTGCGATGCCGTACGCGCTCGCCGCCGCATGCGTGACCTGGCCGAGCGCCAGCGCCACCTGGCCCGCCGCCACACCGGCCGCCATCAGGTGCCCCGACGGGGTGTCACCCGCCGCCGTCGCCCCCGCCAGCAGCACCGCCAGCAGCACCGGCTGCAAGGCCGCCGTCAGCGCCGCAGCCGCGCCGTCCGCCCGCTGCGCGGCCGCATCGGCCCGCTTCTGCGCCGCGAACGGCACCGCCCACCGGGCGAACGCCTGCACCTCACGGCCCGCCGCCTGCACCTTGTCGATGCCGAGCAGCAGCCCGTACAGCACACCGTGCAGCCGCCCGTGCAACGCGAACACGGTGCTCTCGTGCCGCTGCCGGCGCCGCCCCAGGGCCAGCAGCAGCCCCGTCACGGCCAGCACGGCGAGCAGCAGCAGCCCGCCCAGCCACGGATCGACCAGCAGCAGCACCGTCAGCCCGGAGGTCGCGAACACCGCCCCGAGCACCGCCCCCACCAGCACCTCGGACAGCGCCTGCCGTGCCTGCGCCACCGCGTTCGCCCGGTGCACGAGATCACCGGTCGTGAAATCGCGGAAGAAACGCGCGTCGTGACCGAGCAGACGGTCCCAGACGGCGGGCTCCAACGCGCTCTGCACCCGCCCGGTCAGCCTGACGGCTGCCGTGTTGCGGACGAGGACCAGCAGCCACGACGCCACCACCGCCGACGCCAGCAGCAGCGCCAGCCACCGCACCGGGTGCCGGTCCGCCGCCAGCAGCTGCGGCAGCAGCACACCCGTGCTCAGCGGCACCAGCAGGCCCAGCAGCGCCGCCACCAGACCCGCCGCGGTCAGCCGCGCCAGATCACGGCGCGCCCCCGGCACGGCCAGCACGAACCGGGCCAGCGCGGCCGGGCCGAGCTCCCCCGCCGGCAGCGGCGCGTACAGCAGCAGCGTGCGCGGCCGCAGGGCAGGGGTGTGGCGTGCACCCGGCGGGCCGCCGGGGTCGACCCGGCGGTGGCCGCCCGCCGGACGCGGCACCAGGGCCACCGGGCGGCCGTCGTCCGCGGCGAACCCGACCATCGGCCCGGCCGTTCCGGACGGGTCGCCGTCCGGCAGGGTGACCGGGCGGTGCCGGATCCCGGCCGACCGCAGCAGCACGGTCAGCGGGTCACGGGCGGTCCGCACCGCGGACGGCAGCTCCGCGGGCACCTCCACCCCGAGCGCGGCCAGCACCGCACGGGCCCGGTCGGCCGGCGTGGCCGGACCGGGCAGCACCGCACCACGAGCACCGCGACGGCCGGGGCGGCCGTGCTGCAGCTCGCCGACGACGGCGGCCAGGGCGGCGCGGTTCGCGGCGGCGGTGTCGGCCGGGGTGGGCCGGCTCGTGGCGACGGCGGGGCCGGCCGGGGAGGCGTGGGCGGTGACGGGGTCAGGGGTGGTGACGGGGGCGGCCGTGGCCGTGGGGGTCATGCCTCCTCCTCGGTGGCGGTCGCGGTGGCGCCCGTGCCGACGGCGTCGGCGCCGGCAGCATCAGTGGCGGTGGCAGCGGTGGCGGTGGCGGCGCCGACGGCGGCCGCGCGGTCGGCGAGCAGCGTGCGGTACGGGCCCTGGACTGCGGCGAGTTCGGCCGGCGTGCCCTGCTGGACGATCCGTCCGCCCGCGAGCACCACCACCCGGTCCGCGGCCTGGATGGTGCTCGACCGGTGCGCCAGCACCAGGCAGGTCGTGCCGCGGCGCCGCAGGTTCGCGTTGAGGACCGCCTCGGTGTGCGCGTCGAGCGCCGAGGTCGCCTCGTCCAGCACCAGCAGCACCGGGTCGAGGGCGAGCGCACGGGCGAGTTCGAGTCGCTGGCGCTCGCCGCCGGAGAGGTTGCGGGCGTCCTCCTCGATGCGTCCGGTGTCCAGCCCGCCCCGGTTGCGCACGAGTTCGGCGGCCTGGGCGTCGTCGAGCGCGCGGTGCAGGGCGTCCTCGTCGGCGGCCGGGTTCCACAGCGTCAGGTTGTCCCGCACCGAGCCCTCGAAGAGCCTCAACTGCTGCTCCACATAGGCGACCTGGCCGGTCACCACGGCGCGGTGCCAGTCGTCGCGGGGCCGCCCGTCGAGCAGCACCTCGCCGCTCCACGGCCGGAGCACGCCGGCGGCGAGCCGGGCGACCGTCGACTTGCCGCTGCCGCTGGTGCCCACGACCGCGACCCACTCGCCCGGACGGATCGTCAGCGATATGCCGGACAGCGTCGGCGGCCGGTTCGGGTCGTAGCCGAAGGCGACGTCCCGCAGCTCCAACGCGCCCGTGAGCACGGCAGGTTCGGCGGGGGCGTCGAGCACGGGCACCAGGTACGGGTCGGGCTCGGTGGTCTCGACGTCCTCCAGCAGCGCGTTCTGCGCCCGGGCCACCGTGAACTCCGACCCCGCGGAAACGAGTTGGCCGACCGGCAGGAGGAAGCCGTTCAACAGGAGCAGGAAGGCCAGCAGCGTGCCGATCGAGAGCGAGCCGCCGAGCAGCATCGACGTGCCGGCCACCACCACCGTCGCACTGGCCGCCGCGTTGAGCGCACCCGGCAGGGACAGCGGGACGATGACGGCGGACGTCACCTTCTGCCCGGTCTCCATCGCCCGCGCCTGCCAGCCGGCCCACGACCGGAAGAACGAGTCCTCCGCGCCCTCGGCCTTCACCGTCTCGATCGCGGAGATCCCGGCGAACGCCACACCGTCACGCTTGTACTGCTCGGCGTGCAGCCGGTGCACCAGGCCGCCGCGCCGCCGGTCGGCCGTACGCAGCGCCAGCACGTCCAGCCCTGCCACCACGACCGGCACCGCCGCGAGCCGCGGCTCCAGCCAGACCAGCGCCCCCAGGTGCACAGCGGCCGCCGCGGCCGAGGCGGCCGCACCCGCCGCCCGGTGCGAGAGCAGCGTCGCCAGACCGTCGTTCATCTGGACCCGCGTCACCAGGCCGCCCAGCTGGCGCCGGTGGAAGAACGAACCGGGCAGGCGCAGCATCCGCCACAGGAACCCCGACGACGAACGGGCCGCCATCGCCTCCAGCACCCGGTTGACCACGGTCTGCTGGAGCCAGGTGCCGAGCAGCACCGCGCCGGCCACCGCGGCGGCCGTCAGCGTGAGCGGCAGCGCCCACGCCGTGGTGCCGCCGACGGTCACCGACGTGAGGTACGCGCGCAGCAGGAACGCCGCCGCGACCCCTGGAACGGCCAGCAGCACCGCCAGCACCACCGCGAGCGCCAACGGCCCCGCGAACGGGCGCATCCGCCCGGCCAACGACCGCAGCAACGGGAACCTGCGGCCGCCCGGCTCGAACTCCGGCCCCGGCTCGAAGCCGACCGCGATCCCCGCGAACGACTCCCAGAACTCCGCCGGAGTCGCCGAGTACGAGCCCAGCGACGGGTCGTTCACATGGACCCGGCCGCGCCGCACGCCCTCGAAGACCGCGAAGTGCGGGCCGGTGACGAGCACCATCGACGGCACCGGCACCCGCTCCAGGCCCAGCAGCCGCCCCTCCTCGGAGCGCACCACCCGACGGCCCCGCGCGACCAGCCCGTACCGGCCGGCCGCCTTGGCCACCGCCGCCGCGCTCACGCCGTCGCGGCTGACACCGCACGCCCGCGACGCCTCCTGGAGCGTGACCCGACGGCCGAACGCGCCCAGCACGACGGCGAGGCAGGCCGCGCCGCAGTCCTGCTCCTCCATCTGCGGCACCACCGGGGTGCGCAGGTAACGGCGGGGGCGGGAGTCCCGCCGGCGCCGCTTCGGCCGGGCGTCCGGCGTCGTGCGGGCCGCACCGGGCGGAGCTTCGGCGGCCGGGGCTTCGGGGGTTGCCGGGGTTGCCGGGGTTTCCGGGGCAGGGGTTTCCGGGGCAGGGGTTTCGGGGGGCCGGGGCCGTGCGGAGGTGTCCCGGACGTCGAGGCTCATCGCGCGGCCCCCTTGCCGAGAACGGCCTGATACGGATGGCGGGCGCCGAGGTCGAGCGCGACCGACACCGGAAGCGGCCCCGGCAGTACGGGGACGGGCCGGCCTGAGAGGACGGGCAGGTCGGCGTACGCCGTCCAGACCGGCGCGGCTCCCACGGGCAGACCGGGCAGCGGCACCGCCAGCGTGCCGTCCAGCGAATCGGCACGCACCGGCAGCAGGTCGACGGCCGTGATGACCGCGCGCACCGCACCCGCACCGGGCACGGGAACCGACACGGTACGGCCCGGCACGAGCTCCCGTGCCTCCGCGGCAGTCGTGGCGAACAGCCGCACGGTCGCGGGACGGCCGGTCGCGTCGAGCGCGACCACGGGCGCTCCCGGCGCCAGCACGCTGCCGGGCGCGGTGAGCACCGCCGTCACGGTGCCCGCCTCGGCCGCGCGGACGTCGGTCTCGCGGCCGTCCGCCCCACGGAGCACGGCGACCGCCTGCCCGGCGGCGACCTGCTCACCGGGACGCGCCCGCAGCGACACCACCGCGCCGGGCACCGCGGCCCGCACCGTCACCGGGGCTGTGCCGTGCGCCACGACGGCGTCGAGCGCGAGGGTGTGCGGCAGCGTGCCGAACACGGACCACGTCACCCCCGCGCCGACCACGAGCAGCAGCGCCGCGGCAGCGGCCGACAGGCGCGCGCCGACCAGGCTCACCGGGCGGTCGAGGCCGGGCTCCAGCACGGCAGCGGCCCGGCCGATGTCGACGGCGACAGCACCGGCACCTGCGCCGGAAGGCGCAGCCTGGGCCGGCACTGCAGCGGGCTCGGGTGCGGGCACAGGCGCAGGTGCCGGTGCAGGCGCAGGCGCAGGTGCCGCGTTCACGCCGTCGCCGGGCTTCGCCCGCGCGGCGACGCGTACGCCGGGGGCCTTCCTCGTGACCGTCCGGCTCATGAGCGCACCGCCCCCGCCAGCACCGGGCGGTCGGCCGCAGCAGCGGTCACCGCGCCGTCGTCCACCCGTTCCGGGCAGTGCAGGGGCAGCTCCCGCATGCCGCCGAACACGAACTGTGTGCTCCACGGCGCCGTGCGCGGTGTGAGCGGTGTGCCGAGCTCCCGGCTCTCGCCCGCCGCGGCCAGCCGGCGCAGCACCGCCGCGCCCGCCATCAGCGACAGCGGCGCGCCCAGGCAGTGGTGCGGGCCGTGGCCGAAGGCCAGGTGGCGCAGCTCGGCGCGGTCCGGGTCGAAGACGTCCGGGTCGGTGAAGCGGCGCGGATCCCGGTTGGCCGCCGCGTACAGCAGGAGGGTGACCCGGCCGGCCGGGATGACGGTGCCGGCGACCTCGACGTCCCGGGTGAGGGCGCGGGCGCTGGCGCGGACGGGGCTGCCGAGGCGCTGGGCCTCGTCGAAGACGGCGGCCGCGTCGGCGGGCCTGGCCCGGAGGCGTTCGGCGAGTCCGGGGTTGTGGAGCAACTGCCAGACCGCGAGGGCGAGTCCGGAGGTGAGGGTCTCCAGGCCGTTGGCGAGGAGCATCACCACGAAGGCGAGCAGGTCGTCGTCGTCGAGTCGGCCTTCGGTGCGGGCGGCGGCGAGCCTGCTGACGAGGTCGTCGCCGGGCGAGGCCGTCCGTTCGGCGCACAGCTGCTCGACGTAGGCGCGGAAGTCCTCGAACTCTGCGTCGAGTTCGGCGACGGTGGCCGCCGGGGTGCCGCCGCTCCCGCCGCTGTCGTAGTCGTCGAGCAGCGAGCGGGCCACGAGCTGGGCCCAGCCGGTGACGCGCTCCTGCTCGGAGTCGGGGATGTCGAGGATGGCGCAGGAGACGGCGACCGGGAGCGGGACGGCGAGGTCGGCGACGACGTCGAAGGAGCCCGAGGCGATCAGCGGGTCGAGGAGGCGGTCGGCGGTGGTCTCGATGCGGTGGCGCATCTGCTCCAGGCGGCGGGCGCTGAACGCCGTGGTGGCGAGCCGCTTGAGGCGTGTGTGGTCGGCGCCGTCGCGCATCGGCAGCATGCGGTTGACGACACGGGCGAGCGCCGTGGTGCCCGCGCGGGGCAGCCCGACGGTCGTCGGGTCGACGGCGGTCCCGGGGTGCATGAGGACGGTGACGATCTCCTCGTACCCGGACACGACGTGCACGCGGCCGAGGTCGAGCACCGGGGCCTCGGCCAGCAGCCGGCGGTAGAGCGCGGGTGGGTCATGCTGCGCGGCGGGCTGCTGAATGAACCGCGTCAGCTCGTGCCGGAGGCTGTCCATGCCCGGCTCTCCTCAACTGCTGAAGGACGAATGGGGTGGTGGGGAAACAGGGGTGCCGCGGTGGGCCCGCCGGAGCGGGACCACCGCGGCACAGAACCCGTTACTCCGCAGCGACCTCGGCCACCGAGTTGGACACCGAGGAGAAGCTGGAGACCGGGCAGGCGACGCTGGCCAGCGAGCTGACGCTGATGCCGCCGTTGACGGTGTCGAGCTCCTCGACCTCGATGTCGAACTGCTCGTTCGCGACGATCTCGTTCTCGGCCATGGTGGTCTCCCTCCGATGTGTGGCGCCGACCCCCACGGGGCTGGTCCGCCGTTGTGCCGCTTTCGCTTCCCGGCCTTTTCTCCGGTTCGCTCCTGGCGACGGGATAAATATGCACCCGGGGCCCGGAGGCTCGACAGTAGGGGATGTCAGGAATTCCCCGGTGGAAAATGACACACCTGCTGGCATGACATTTTAAATACCTCCTGACCTGCACTTTCTCCCTCTCTTGCATTCAAAGAGCGGCACCCTCACGCTGTATTCCATGACATCCACCATCAGCTCCAACATTCCGGGGAAACCGGCCGTGGAAGTGCGGGACCTCTGCCGCAGCTACGGCAACTACGAGGCGGTGCGCGGTGTGTCCTTCACCGTCGCCCGCGGCGAGCTCTTCGCCCTGCTGGGCACCAACGGCGCCGGCAAGACCACGACGCTGGAGGTGCTGGAGGGCTACAGCCGGCCGAGTTCCGGCACCGTGCGGGTGTTCGGCCTGGATCCGTACGCGCAGGGCCGCGAGGTGCGGCGGCGCACGGGCGTGATGCTCCAGGAGGGCGGATTCTTCAAGGAGCTGACCGTGCGGGAGACGGTCGACTCCTGGCGGACGTTCATCGGCGGGGCCCGGCCGGCCGGGGAGGTGCTGGAGCAGGTCGGCCTGACGGGCCGGTCCGGCACCCGGGTCGGGCAGCTGTCCGGCGGTGAACGGCGCCGTCTCGACCTCGCCCTGGCGGTGCTCAACGGCCCGGACCTGCTCTTCCTCGACGAGCCCACCACGGGCATGGACCCGGAGGCGCGGCGGACGACCTGGCGTCTCGTCAGGGAGCTCCAGGCGGCCGGGACGACCGTCCTGCTGACGACCCACTACCTGGACGAGGCACAGCAGTTGGCCGACCGGGTGGCCATCATGGACCAGGGCCGGATCGCCGCCGTGGGCACCGTGGACGAGGTGCTCTCCGGCCACGGCACCCGGATCACCTTCCCGCTGCCCGAGGGCGTCCGCGCCGACGAACTTCCCACCGTGACGGGCGAGTCGGTGACCCTGACGGGCACCACCGCGGTCTACACGGTGGCGCGTACGGCGCCGGCGCTGGCCGCGCTGCACGCCTGGGCGGCGGACCGGGCGGTGGAGCTGGACGGCATCGAGGTGCGCTCCGCCTCCCTGGAGGACGTCTTCCTGGAGCTGGCGGCGCGCGGCGGCGCCGGCCCGCAGCAGAAGGCGCCGCAGCAGAGGGCATCGGCGCAGGAAGCACCGGCGCAGGGAGCGTCGGAGCAGGCGGCACACGAAAGGGCGGTCGCACGATGAGCGGCATCACGGGTACCGGCGCGGGCACCGCCCGCCCGACGGGCACCGCGCGGGACGCGCACGGCGGCGCCCCGATCGGCTGGTCGCACTACGCGCGCGGTCAGTTCCTGCTGTCCTGGCGGGTGTTCTGGCGCAACCGGCGGTCGACCTTCATCGGTTTCCTCCTCCCCGTGCTGCTCAACCTGGTGGTGGCTGCACCGTTGCGGGGGAAGGAGATCGCGGGGGTGGACGCGGCCGGCTACACGACGGTCGGGTTCATCGGCCTGGCGCTGGTGACCTCGTTCATCAACCTGCTGAACGGCGTCGTGGCGCGCCGGGACGACCTGGTGCTGAAGCGCCTGCGCGGCACCGAGGTGCCGCCGACGGCGATCTTCGCGGGTCAGATCGGTGCGAGCGGTGCGGTGGTGCTGCTG
This sequence comes from Kitasatospora sp. NE20-6, assembly GCF_045862635.1. Taxonomy (NCBI): domain Bacteria; kingdom Bacillati; phylum Actinomycetota; class Actinomycetes; order Kitasatosporales; family Streptomycetaceae; genus Kitasatospora; species Kitasatospora sp. NE20-6. Next base: position 208,633 of record NZ_BPRL01000003.1, on the reverse strand, counting down.
CAGGTGCTGGTGCTGGGCGGGGTGTCGGTGCTGTGGTTCGGCACCCGGCTGCCGGCGGATCCGCTGCTGTTCCTGCTGGTGCTGGTGGGCGGGTACCTGCTCTTCGCGGTGCTGGCGGTCGCGATGTCCGGGCTGACGCCGAGTGCGGAGGCGGCGCCGATGGTGGCGACGCCGGTGCTGCTGCTGTGCATGTTCGGCAGCGGTGTCGTGGCGCCGCTCGCCTCGCTGCCGGAGTGGCTGCGCGGGCCTGCGCACGTGCTGCCGCTGGCCCCGGTCGTCGAGGGACTGCGGACGGCGTGGTTCGGCCGGGAGTTCGGTTCGGAGACCTGGGGCGGGGTGGCGCCCGCCGAGCTCGACCTGCTGCACGGGTGGCTGCACGCCGCCCCCTCGCTGCTGATGATCGCCGCGTGGGTGGCGGCCGCCGCGGTGCTGGGCCGGCGGCTGTTCCGCTGGGAGCCCCGCCACGGGTGAGCGCCGCCGGGGCCTGCACGGGGCGGTCCTGACGGTGTGGCAGAGTGCGATCGGGGGCCGGGGCGCACCGGTCGCACGACGAGGAGCGAGGTGGGCCGTGGCGGGGCAGACGTCGGGCGGCCGGGTGGACGCGGTGGTGGTCGGCTCCGGACCGAACGGTCTCGCCGCCGCGCTGCTGCTGGCCGCCGCCGGGCTGGAGGTCGTCGTGCACGAGGCGGCGGGGACGGTCGGCGGTGGCACCCGCACCGCCGAGCTGACGCTGCCCGGCTTCCGGCACGACGTCTGCTCGGTGGCGCACCCGATGGCCCTGGCCTCGCCGTTCTTCCGGGCGTTCGGGCTGGCCGGGCGGGTGGAACTGCTGCAGCCGGAGGCGCCGTACGCGCAGCCGCTGGACGGCGCCCCGGCGGGCGTCGCCTACCGCGACCTCGACCGCACCGCGGAGCGGCTCGGCGCGGACGGCCGTGCGTGGCGTTCGCTGTTCGGCCCGCTCGTGGAGCACTGGCAGGGCCTGGTGGACGCCGCCCTGTCGGACCAGCGGTCGCTGCCGGCCGACCCCCTCACGGCGGTCCGGCTGGGCCTGCGGATCGCGGAGTTCGGCACACCTGCCTGGTCGGCGCGGTTCCGCGGCCCCGCGGCGCGGGCGATGCTGGCGGGTGTCGCGGCGCACGCGGTCGCGCCGCCGCGCGCGCTCGCCCCGGCGGGGGCGGCGCTGCTGCTGGCCTCGCTCGCCCACGCCGTCGGCTGGCCGGTGCCCCGCGGGGGCAGCCAGGCGATCGCGGACGCGATGGCGGCCGAACTCGTGGCGCGCGGCGGCCGGATCGTCACCGGGCACCGGGTCGGATCGCTGGCCGAGCTGCCGCCCGCCCGGGCGGTGCTGCTCGACCTGACCCCGGCCGGCCTGCTCCGGGTGGCCGGCCGTTCCCTGCCGGACGGCTACGCGCGCCGTCTGCGGTCGTTCCGGTACGGCTCCGGGGCGTGCAAGGTCGACTTCGCGCTCGCCGGGCCCGTGCCGTGGGCCGATCCGGCGCTGGCGCAGGTCGGCACCCTGCATCTCGCGGGCACCCGGGAGCAGACGGTGGCCGCCGAGCGGGAGGTGGCGGCGGGCCGGCATGCGGACCGTCCGTACGTGCTGGCCGTGCAGCCGGGCGTGGTCGATCCGACCCGGGCGCCGGAGGGGCGGCACACGCTGTACAGCTACGCGCACGTGCCGCACGGTTCGACGGTCGACGCGGGGGACGCCGTGGAGCGGCAGATCGAGCGTTTCGCCCCGGGCTTCCGCGATCTGGTCCTGGCCCGGGCGGTGACCACGGCCGCCGACCAGCAGGTGTACAACGCCAACTACGTGGGGGGCGACATCGGCGGGGGCGCGATGTCGCTCCGGCAGACGGTGTTCCGCCCGCTGCCCGCCGCCGACCCGTACGCGACCCCGCTGGCCGGCGTGTACCTGTGCTCCTCGTCGACCCCGCCCGGTCCGGGGGTGCACGGCATGTCCGGCCTGCACGCCGCCCGCCGGGCACTGCGGCAGCGTTTCGGCATCACCGGCGACCCGCTGGCGCTGCTGCGCACCTGACGCACCATCAGGAACGGCGCGGGGAACGACGCGCCCCGGCCCCCGGCCGGCTCACTTCGCCGCGGACGGCTCCGCGACCACCACCTCGGCCGGGCGCAGCAGGTGGCCGCCGACGCGGTAGCCGGCGCGGACGATCTCGATGCAGACCGGGCCGGTGACCACCATCGAGCGAGTGTACGCCACGGCGAGGTGCAGCACGGGGTCGAAGGCCTCGCCGGGTTCGCCGAAGGACTCCAGGCCGAGCGAGGCGAGTTCCTCCTCCAGGAGGTCGGCGACGGCGGCGAAGCCGTCGACGACCTCGCCGGAGGCGCGGGCGCGGTCGAGGGCGTCCAGGACGGGGAGGAGCCGGGTGAGGACGTTGACGACGGCGATCTCGCGGACGGCGAGGCGGTCGCGGTGGACGCGGCGGCGGTAGTTGTCGTACTCGGCCTTGATCCGGCGCAGGTCGGCTCCGGGCCCGTCGGACGGGCCTTCTCCGTCGCCGGCCGAGTGCGCCATGGGCCGATCTCCTCCGGACGGTGACCGCAGCCCCTGAAACCGGGATAATTCGGGTGAGAGGGCTTGTCAAGGGCCGAGGCAGGGAGGTAGGCGCGATGATCACCGAACTGGCCGTGGAGCGGGTCGAGTTCACCTGTGGACAGTGCTGGCACCACTGGAGCGTCGATTTCGAGGTGCAGCACTACCAGGACGACGACGGCACCGACTGGGAGTACTTCTCCCACGACGGCATCGGCGCGACGTCTCCCTACACCCCGGACGGCGGGGCGCCGTGCCCCGAGTGCGGGCGGCACTGGGTGGGGCACCTGGTGGCCCGGCGGCTGGTGCCGGTCGCCCCGGGCCCGGCCGGGGAGCCGCGGCACCGGGTCGAGGACCGCGCGACCCACCGTCCGGAACGCCGGACGGTGCCGCCGCTGCCGAGTTCGAGGCGGTTGCAGGGGAATCCCGCCGAACGGCCCTGACCTGCGACGGAACGCTGCGGGGGAACACTGCGACGGAACACTGCGCCGCACGCCCGGCGGGGCGGCCGGCCGCATGCCGGTCCCGCGCACGCCGGTCCCGGTGTCAGGCCGGACGGAACTCGCACGGCTGGCCGATGAAGTTGCCGAGCCGGCCCTCCCGGTCGCCGTCCTTGTAGGCGCAGGCGGTGCCGGTGAGCCGTCCCTCGTGCAGGGTCAGCGCCAGCAGCAGGGAGGGGCTGCTGATCCGGGCGTCCGCGGTGGGGAGCTGGAGCGGCAGGGCCGCCCGGAGGTCGCGGGTCGCGGAGGCCGCCGCGGGGGCGGTGGCTTCCGGGCCGCCGGGGCCGTCCAGCCGGAGGGTGATCCGGCCGCCGGGCAGCACGTGCAGGCGGGCGGGCACGTCGCGTTCGGGGGCGGCGACGCGCCCGGTCCAGGTGCCTTCGGGGATCCGGTGCGGGCGGGGCGGGTCGGCGGCGTACGGCTGGATCAGTTCCGGCCGGTGGCCGGGGACGAGCGCGGGGAGCAGGTGTCCGAGGACGGCGTCGCGGGCGCCCTTGTCGGTGCTGTTGGTCAGCACGGCCACCGACAGGTCGCGGGCGGGCACGGAGACCAGCATCGCCGCGGCGCCGGGGCCACCGCCGCCGTGGCTGTGCACGACCGGGCCGGGGGCGGTGGAGACGACCCAGCCGAGCCCGTAGCCGACGTGGCCGGTGATCGGGGGCGCGTCGGCCACGGCCGCGGCGGTGTCCGGCGCGAGCAGCCGCCGGCAGGTCTGCGCGAAGAGGGCGAGTTCGCCGGCGGGCGCCCAGCCGAGGGTGGCGCCGGGGTGGCTGCAGTCGAGGGTGTCGGGGTAGCGGCGGCCGTCCGCGGTGTGCCGTACGGCGGCGGGCGCCGGGCCGGGGTACGTCCGGCCGAGGTGGCTGCCGGTGAGGCCGAGCGGGGCGAGGACCCGCTCCCGGACGAAGGCCGCCGCCGGCCGTCCGGTGCGCAGCTCCAGCAGCCGTCCGAGCACCCGGTAGCCGAGGTTGGCGTACTCGAAGCCGGAGCCGGGCGGGCGGTGCAGCACGGTGTAGCGGTCCGCGTCGGGCAGCGGGGCGCCGTCGCCGTAGTCCCAGTCGTAGTACGCGCCGAGGCCGCCGCGGTGCTGCAGCAGCTGCCGCGGGGTCGGCGCGGGGCCGCCGCCGAAGTCCCCGAGGGTGCGGGGCACGGGGGTGTCGAGGTCGAGCAGGCCGTCGTCGGCGGCAGCGCAGACGGCGGTGGCGGTCATCGGCTTGGTGACGGAGGCGAGCGGGTACGCGGTGCCGGGGGTGGCCGGGCGTCCGGTGGCGGGGTCGGCCGTGCCGTACGCGCGGGCGAGGACGACCCTGCCGCGTTCGGCCACGGCCACGGAGACGGACGGGCAGCCGTGCTCGGCCAGGGCGCGGGTGCAGACCTCGTCGAGCCCCTGCACCATGCCGTCCCGCCCCTCCCCGACCGCCCTGCCGGGCCCCAGCCTACGAGGCGTCCCGTAGCTGCCGGTCGTCACCGGGTGGCGGCGCGGAGGGCCCGGCCCGGCAGGTCCGGCGGCCCCGGCCCGGCGCACGGTCAGCCGTCGCTGCGGATCTCGTCGAGCGACTCCTGCATGAGGGCCCGCGCCCGGCCGAACCAGTCGGCGAGGACGGCGACCTCGTCCGGGCCGTAGTCGGCGACGAGGCCGCCGAGGCGCGCGTAGAACGGGCCGTAGACCTGGAGGATGCGCTGCTGCGCGGTGGGCTCCATCACCACCCGGACGCGGCGGCGGTCGGCCGGGTCGGACTGCCGCCGGGCGTAGCCGGCGCGCTCCAGGCGGTTGAGCACGCCGGTGACGGCGCCGGTCGTGAGGTGGGCGCGTTCGGCGAGGTCGCCGGCGGCGAGCGACTGTCCGGCCGTCTCGGCCTCCATGAGGAAGCCGATGCAGGTCAGGTCGGTGACGTTGAGCCCCAGCCGCGCCGCGATGTCCTGCTGGCCGAACTGCGCGAGCGCGATCAGCCGGTCCATCGCGTACAGCGCCTGCTCGGGGGTTGCCGTCGGGCGGGGCTTGCCCTCCACGGCGCATCTCCTTAGCATCTAAGTTACTTAGTACGTGAGATAAACCTCTCGCCGCGGCACCCGTACGGGCCTGCACGGACCGCAGCGGCACCATCACACCAAACGAGGACACATGAGCGCACACGGCGACCACGACATGGGGCACACCGTGGCGGGCTGGACGGGATCCCTGCTCGCCGTCACCGGCACGGCGGTGGCCGGTGCGGCCTTCGCGGCCGGCTCCGCCGCCTGGCTCCTCCTGGGCCTGGCGGCCCTCCCCGCCGCAGCCCTCGCGAGCTGGCTGCTGCACCTCGCCGGGTGGGGCAAGCCCACCGGCCCCCGGCCGGCCGGGGGCCGCCACTGGCGCCACCGGGACGCCGCCGCCCGGCACGGCCACCCCTACTGCCTCGGCTGCCGCCTCGCCGGGCGCCGCCCCCGCCCGCAGGCGGCACCCGAGCCGCGGACGGCGACGGCCCGCCGCCGCATCGCGGGGCGGGCCGTACGGGGCTGAGGGGCTGAGGGGCCGAGGAGCTGCCGACCGGGCAGGGCAGGGCCGACCGGCCTGCGTCAGCGCCCCGCGGGCAGCGCCTCCGGTGTCCGCACGGACGCCAGGTGCGGGCCGACGAGACCGGCGGTGTCGGGGCCGTAGGCGTCGGCGAGGCGGCGCAGGAAGTCCGCCGGGTCGAGGACGTACTCCTGCGTGCCGACGGCCTCCAGGGCGAGGGTGGCGAGGAGGCAGCCGACCCGGGCGGCGACGAGCGTGGGCAGGTGCCAGACCGTCGCGGCCAGGTAGCCGGCGCGGAAGGCGTCGCCGACCCCGGTCGGGTCGGCCTTCAGCCGCTCCGGCGGCGGGGAGGTGCGGACGTCCGGTTCGCCCCGGCGCTCGATGCGCACGCCGTCGGCCCCCAGGGTCGTCACCCAGCTGCCGACCTGCCGCAGCACCTCGTCCGCCGCGAGGCCGGTCTTCTGCAGGAGCAGCTCGCGCTCGTACGCGTTGGTGAACAGCACCTCCGCGCCCCGGACGAGGTCGAGGGCCTCCGCGCCGGTGAGGCGGGCGAGCTGCTGCGAGGGGTCGGCGGCGAACGGGATGCCCGCGGCCCGGCACTCCTCGGTGCGCACCCGCATCGCCTCCGGGTCGTCGGGGCCGACCAGGACGATCCGGGCGGGCCCGGTGCGGGCCAGGACGTCCGCGAGGCGGATGGTCGCCGCCCGGGTCATGGCGCCGGGGTAGAACGAGGCGATCTGGTTCTGGTCCCGGTCGGTCGTGCAGAGGAACCGCGCGGTCAGCAGGTCGGGCACGGTCAGCACGCCGGCGGTGTCGACCCCGCCGTCCCGCAGCAGGGCGTCGTAGGCGGCGTGGTCGGATCCGGCGGCGCCGACGAGCACCGGGGCCAGGCCGAGGCGGCCCAGGCCGAGCGCGATGTTGGCGCCGACCCCGCCCCGGCGGATCTCCAGGCCGTCGACGAGGAACGACAGCGAGACCCGGTCGAGCTCGTCGGGGAGCAGTTGTTCGGCGATCGCACCGGGAAAGGTCATCAGGTGGTCGGTGGCGATCGACCCGCTGACGACGATGCGCCCGTCCGGGTCGTGCAGCGGGGCGGGGCGGCGGGCGTCCGGTGTGGGCGTGGGTGTGGGCATGGGTGCTCCTGGTTCGGCGGCGTGGACGGGCCGGGGCTACCAGCCGCGGCGGACGGCGGGGATGCGTGCGCCGTGGCGGAGCCGGGCGACGAGCTCCCGGCGCAGTGCGCGGTCGTGCTCGGTCTCCGCCGGCAGGTCGAGCTGCACGATGTCGACGCCGGCGGAGCGGAGCAGGCCGATCCGCGCGGCGACCGTCTCCGGCGAGCCCGTGTAGGCGGCGGCGAGCGAGCGGCGGACGTACGCGGCGACCTGGGCGGTGCCGGCCTGCGGGTCGGAGCGGCCGCGTTCGCGGTCGCGGTCGAGGGCCACGCCCTCCGTCCAGCGGGCGGCGTCCGGGCCGGAGGTGAGCCGCAGGGCGTCGCGGCGGAGCCGTCCGACGCGGTCGCGGGCGGCGGTGTCGGTGTCGTCGAGGACGACGGTGACGTGCCGCCAGATCCGCAGGGTGCGGCCGTGCGCGGCGGCGGCGGCCCTGACCTCGGCGATGCGGCGGCGGGTGTCGGGCAGCGGCAGGGGGGACACGGCGTACACCTCGGCCCAGCGGGCGGCGAGCTCGACGCCCTGCGGGGAGGAGCCGCCGAAGGAGAGGAGTTCGCCGCCGGGTGCCGGGCGGAGGCCCGGCCGGGCGTCGCGGAGGGTGTAGAACTCGCCGTCGAAGTCGATGCCTTGGGGGGTCGTCAGGTAGCGGTGCAGGAGTTCGAGGTACTCGCCGGCCCGCCGGTAGCGGCCGGCCTTGTCGAGCAGGTCGCCGTCGCGGGCGACGTCGAGGTCGCTGGAGCCGACGATGACGTGGGCGGAGGCCCGGCCGCCGGAGAGCCTGTCGAGGGTGGCGAGGGAGCGGGCGGCGGCGGTGGGCGCGGTGGTGCCGGCACGGTGGGCGACGGAGACCCGCAGCCGTTCGGTGGCGGCCAGCGCCCAGCCGGCCACCAGCCAGGGGTCGGGCCAGGAGCTGGACTGCACGACGAGGGCGCTGTCGAAGCCGTCCTCCTCGTTCTCCCGCGCGGTGCGGGCCACGTGGCCGGGGTCGGCGGTGCGGTCGCGCGGGTCGGGTGCGTACCGCAGGGCCTGCCGTTCCTGCGGGGTGCGTCCGGGGAGGGGGGCGGCGCGGACGCCGCCGCGGATCTCCAGGTCCATGGGTGTGCCTCCGCACGTCGTGGGGGCCGCCGGCCGGGGTGTGCCCGGCCGGCGGCGAGGGGTGGCCGCCGGGCGCCGGACGGGGTCAGCCGGCGGCGGGGCCCAGCCGGGCGAGGGTGTCGAGCAGCCTGGCCCGGCTGACGAAGACCTCCGGCGGCAGCGACACGTACAGCTGGATCGTGGTGACGCCGGGCCGGTGGTACTGCAGGATGCGCTCGCGGCACTCCTCCGGGGAGCCGCTGATGAACAGCCCGTCGACGACCTCGTCGGGCAGGGCCTTCTGGGCGCCCTCCGGGTCGCCGGACGCCCAGAGCCGGTGCGTCTCGGCGAGCAGTTCGCCGTGGCCGAGCCACTCGTGGAACTTCCGGTAGGGCTCGCGGTTGAGGATCCAGGCGAGGAACGGCCGGGAGGCGCGGTGCGCGTAGTCGGTGTCCTCGGTCGGGCAGACGAAGACCTTGACGACGAGTTCCTTGCCGGGCGGCTGCGGGCCGACGGCGTCCAGGATCTTCGGGACGTCGTGCGGGAACAGCAGGTTGGTGATCGCGCCGTCCCCTTCGGTGAAGCCGAGCCGCAGCATGCCGGGCCGCAGCGCGCCGAGGATCACCTTGACGGGGTCGGCGGGCGGGTGCGGGAGCCGGTAGCCGGTGATGGAGAAGGTGTCGAAGTCACCGGCGATGTGCTCGCCGCGCAGCGCACGGGTGACGAACCGCAGGACGTCCCGGGTGCGCTTGAACGGCTCGTCGAACGGGATGCCGTTGATGTCGGTGACGTGCGCCGGCACCGAGGCGCCGATGCCCAGCAGCAGCCGCCCGGGCGCGAGTTGGGCGAGGGTGGCGGCGGTCTGGGCGAGCACCGCCGGGCCGCGGGTGTGCACCGGCACGATGCCGGTGCCGATCCGCAGCGACGGCGACCAGGCGGCGGTGGCGGCGAGCGGGGTGAAGGCGTCCGTGCCGCCGCCCTCCGCGCTCCAGACGTCGGTGTAGCCGAGGTCGGGGAGCCGCTCGACGAGGAAGCGGTGCCGGTCGATGGTGAGTCCCGGCAGCGGGAGGGTGATGCCCCACTTCGGCGGTGCGGCCTCGGTGCGGCTGTGGGGTGCGTACGGGGCGGTCACGGGTCGGCCGTCCTTCCTGGGTGCTTCGGGGTGCGTACGGGCCTGGGCCCGGCGGGAACTGCCGTCCGGGGCCTAGGCCTTGACGCTGACCGTCGTCAGGTCGAGGAACCACGACTGCGGCTGGACGAGACCCTGCACCTTGGGCGAGAGGGCCCGCGGGTTGCGGTCGTTGACGACGAACAGCCAGGGGGCGTCCTGGGTGACGAGGCCGAGCGCCTTGCGGTAGTCGCCCTGGCGCTTGTCGCGGTCGGGAGAGGCTGCGGCGGCCTGCAGCAGCGTGTCGACCTGCGGGTTGGCGTAGTGCCCGGTCCAGAAGGGGCTCTTGGAACCGATGAAGAGCGGCAGCAGCGCCTCCGACTGGAAGAGCGTGGTGGACTGCGCGATGGCGTCCGAGCCGAGCGCCACCTGGCCCTTGGCCTCGGCGCCGATCAGCGTCGACCAGTCGGTGGTGCGGAGCTCCACCTTGATGCCGACGGCCGCGAGGTCACGCTGGAGCGCCTCGGCGATCGGCACCGGCAGCAGGTTGCCGGAGCCGCCGGTGGGCACCGTCACCGAGGTCGAGAAGCCGCCCGCGACGCCGGCCTCGGCGAGCAGCTGCTTGGCCTTGGCGGGGTCGTAGGAGTAGGTGTCGCCCGCCGGGTCGTACGCGCCGGTGGCGCGGGGCGCCGCCTGGTAGGCCGGGTCGGCGGTGCCGTGCAGCAGCTTCTCGGCGATGGCCTTGCGGTCGATCGCGTAGTTGGCGGCGCGGCGCACCCGGGGGTCGCTCCACGGCGCCTTGGTGGTGTCGAGGATCCAGTACCAGAGGTGGTCGTAGCTGTTGGTGGCGATCTGCACCCCGTCGGTCTTGAGGCTGTCGATGTCGTCGGGGTTGGGGTACTCGATCCAGTTGGCGCCGCCGGAGCGCAGGGCCGCGGTGCGGGCGGCGGCGTCCGGCAGCGACTTGACGATCAGCTTGTCGAGCTTGGGGGCACCCCGCCAGTACGTCTTGTTGGCGACGAGCTCGATCTGCTGCCCCTCGGTCTGCGAGGAGAAGGCGAACGGGCCGGTGCCGACGGGGTGCTGGGAGAAGTTCGCCGAGCCGGTCTTCTTCACCGCCGTGGGGCTGGCGATGAGCACGTGCGCCAGGTCCTCGGGGAAGTGGCCGTTGGGGTCCTTGGTGACGAGCTCGATGTGCTCGGCGTCGGTCTTGCGGTACGAGGTGATGCCGCCGGCGTACTCCTTGGCGGCGGCGCCGAGCGCGTCGGTGTACTCGGGGCTCTTCTTGTTCAGGTAGCGGTCGAGGTTGAAGACGACGGCGTCGGCGTCGAAGGGCGTGCCGTCCTGGAAGGTGACGCCCTTGCGGAGGGTGAACGTCCAGGTCTTCGCGTCGGCGGCGACCTGCCAGGACTCGGCGAGGGCGCCGGTGACCGCCGGCGGCTTGTCGGTGTCCTTGAGCAGCTCGTAGCGGGTGAGGCCCTCGTAGATCTGGAAGCTGACTAGCCGCTTGCCCTCGAACCCGGCGCCGCCGATGACGGTGTCGGGGTTGGGCAGCTTGCCGGTGGCGCCGACGACCAGGGTGCCGCCGTGGCTGCCGCCGGCCGCGTCGCCCGCGCCGGTGGCCGTGCCGTCGGAGGCGCAGCCGGTGGCCGCGAGCAGCAGGGCTGCGGCGGCGGGCAGCGCGGCGGTTCTGGAGCGGACGGCGCGGAGCGGGCGGTGCGTCATGGTGATTCCTCGTTCGGTTTCGTGGTGCGGGTGTGTCGGGTGAGGGTGGTGCCGGTGTGTCAGGTGAGGGCGGTGCCGGTGTGTTCGGTGAGGGTGGTGCGCCCGGTCGCGGCGTCGAGCAGCGCCCGGGTGTAGGGGTGGGCGGGGGCGTCCCAGAGGTCGGCCGCGGGGCCTTCCTCCAGCACCCGCCCGCGCCGCAGCACGAGCACCCGGTGGGCCAGGTGCCGCACGACGGCGAGGTCGTGGGAGATGAACAGGTAGGCGAGGCCCTGGCTCTCCTGGAGCTCGGTGAGCAGGTCGAGCAGCCGGGCCTGGACGCTGCGGTCGAGCGCGGAGGTCGGCTCGTCGCAGACCACCAGGTCGGGGCGGGTGGCCAGGGCCCTGGCCACGGCGACCCGCTGGAGCTGGCCGCCGGAGAGCTCGCGCGGGTAGCGGCGGGCGAGCGCCGGGTCGAGGCCGACCTGCCGCAGGAGCCGGGCGACGCCCTCGGCGCGCTCGCCCCGCGGGGTGCCGTGCAGGCGCAGTGCGGACGCCACGGCCTCGCCCGCCCGCAGGGCGGGGTTGAGCGAGCCGCGCGGGTGCTGCGGCACGAACTGCAGCCGGGCGCGGACGGCACGGTCCCGCCGGCCGCGCAGCCGGTACGGGTCGTGGCCGGCGAAGCGCACGGTGCCGCCGTCGGGGGCGAGGAGGCCGAGGGCGAGCCGGGCGAGGGTCGACTTGCCGGAGCCGGACTCGCCGACGAGGCCGACGGTCTCGCCGGGGGCCACGGTGAGGCTGACGCCGTCGAGGGCCGTCTCGGAGCCGTACCGCTTCGTCGCCTTGTCGACACTGAGCAGCGGGGTGCCGTCGGCGGGGCGGGGCAGCGGGCCGCCGCCGGGGTGGTCGGTCATCGGCGGGCTCCCGGTTCGGCGGCGACCAGGGCCGCGGTGAAGGCGTGCCCCGGGCCGTCCAGCACCCGGTCGGTGGGCCCGTGCTCGACGATCCGGCCGTCGCGCATCACCGCCACCTCGCCGCCCGTCCGGCGGGCCGCCGCGAGGTCGTGCGTGACGAGCAGCACGGCGATCCCGCAGTCGGCCCGCAGGGTCGCGAAGAGGTCGAGGATGCGGCCGCGGACGAGGGCGTCCAGTGCGGTGGTGGGCTCGTCGGCGATGAGCAGCTCGGGCCCGCAGGAGACCGCGACGGCGATCGCCGCCCGCTGCCGCAGGCCGCCGGAGAGTTCGTGCGGGTAGGCCCGGGCCACCCGTTCCGGGTCGGGCACGCCCGCGGTCGCGAGGAGGCGCACGGCGTCCGCGCGGGCGGCCCGGCGGGTGCCGGCCACCCCGTGGCGGCGCAGCACCTCGGCGATCTGCGGGCCGATCCGCCGCAGCGGGTCGAGCGCGGCGGACGGGTCCTGCGGGACGTAGCCGATGCGGCGGCCCCGCACCCGCGAGAGCGCGCGTTCGTCGAGGGCGAGCAGGTCGGTGCCGCCCAGCCGGACCCGGCCGGTGACGGTCGCGCCGCGCCCGGGCAGGCCCAGGACGCTCCGGGCGACGGTCGTCTTGCCGCTGCCCGACTCGCCGAGCAGCACCAGCGCACCGCCCGCCTCCAGGGCCAGCGAGACGCCGTCCACCGCGCGGACGCCGCCGCCGTGGGTGACCGTGAGGCCGTCGATCTCCAGCAGGCTCATCGGGTGCCCTCCGGGAGCAGGGCGCCGCTGTCGCCGATCCGGCTGCGGAGCGACTCGCCGAGGGTGTTGAAGACGACCGAGACGGCGAGGATCGCCAGCCCCGGCAGCACCGCCACCCACGGGTGGGTGAACAGGCTCGGCCGCAGCTCGTCGAGCATCGCGCCCCACTCGGCGGCCGGCGGCGCCACGCCCAGGCCCAGGAACGACAGCCCGGCGGCGTACACCACGGCCAGGCCGACCAGCGACGACGCGTACACCAGGACCACCGGCGCCACCACCGGCACCACCTGACGGAGCACCAGGTCGAGCCGGCCCGCGCCGCTGACCCGGGCGGCCTCCAGGTACTCCGCGGTGCGGATGCGCTGCACCTCCGTGAACGCGACCCGGGCGACGGCGGGCGTCAGCACCACGGACAGCGCCAGCACCGTGGCCCCGAGGCCGGGCGGGAGCAGGGTCGCCACCGCGATCGCCAGGAGCACGCCGGGGAAGGCGTACAGCACGTCGAGGGAGCGCAGCAGGGCGTGCTCGGTGACCCGGCCGCCGAGCCCCGCGACGATGCCGAGCAGGGTGCCGGCGGCGGTGGCGACCGCGACCGGCACCAGGCCGCCGGTGAGCGAGGTGCGGGCGCCCCACACCAGACGGCTGAGCAGGTCGCGGCCCTGCCCGTCGGTGCCGAGCAGGTGCCCGGGGCTGCCCGGGTCGAGCAGCCGGTCCTGCAGGTGCCCGGCCGCCGGGTCGTACGGCGCCACGAGCGGCGCGGCGACCGCGACCACGAGGAGCAGCACGGCGAGGGCGGCCGGCACCGTGACGCCCGCGTGGCGCAGCGCGGCCCGGCTCACCGCCGGCTCCTGGTGCGCGGGTCGAGCGCCGCGTGGGCGGTGTCGACGAGGATGTTGACGCCGACGAACGCGGTGGCCACCACCAGCACCCCGCCCTGGATCAGCGGCAGGTCGCGGGCGGCGAGCGCGTCGTACAGCAGCCGGCCCAGGCCGGGCCAGGCGAAGAGCGTCTCGACGAAGACCACCCCTTCGAGCAGGTAGGCGAGCTGCAGGCCGCCGATGGTCAGCAGGGCGGGCAGCGCGTTGTGCACGCAGTGCCGCAGCACGGCGCCCCGGCCCAGGCCGCGCGCCCGCAGGCCGTCGGCGAGGTCGCCGGCGAGCACGGTGCCGAGCGCGGCCCGGAACACCCGGGCGGTGAGGCCGAGCGGCACCAGCGCGGCGGCGACGGCGGGCAGCACGAGGTGCCGGGCGAGGTCGGCGGGGCCGCCGTCGCCGAAGACGTCGTGCGTGCCGCCCGCCGGGAGCCAGCGCAGCTCCACCGACAGCACCGCGATCAGGAGCAGCGCGACGGAGTACTGCGGCGCGGAGACGGCGAGCGTGGAGAGCGCGCCGGAGGCCCGTCCCAGCGGGCCTCGCGGCCGCAGCGCACCCGCCCCGCCGAGCAGCACGCCGCCCACGACCACGAGCAGGAAGGCGGCGGCGGTCAGGGTGAGGGTCTGGCCGAGCGCGGGCAGCAGCAGGTCGGCGACCGGCCGCTGGCCGGAGATCGAGGTGCCGAGGTCGCCGGCGAACGCGTGGCGCAGCCAGACGGCGTAGCGGACGGGCAGCGGGCTGTTCAGGCCGAGGCGGTCGGCGAGTTCCGTACGGGCCTCCGGCGGGGCGCCGGGGCCGAGGAAGGCGGCCAGCGGGTCGCCGGGCACGAGGGCGACGGTCGCGAACACCACCACGGTCACGCCGAGCAGGGTCGGCACGGCGAGCAGCAGCCGGCGCAGCAGGAACCGGCTCACCCGTCGGCCCTCCGGCGCGGGGGGCCGGGCGGGCCGGCGGCGGGCCGGACGGCGGGGGCGGGCATGTGCGGGGTGTCCTTCCAGGGGTGGTGCGGGTGCGGGTACGGGCTCGGCGGTGACGGTGGCGGGTGCGGGTGCGGGTGCGGGCGGCACCGCCCGGCGGAGGACGGTGACGGAGCGCGGCGGCGGAGGGCGGGGCCGCTGCCCGGGCGGCCGGGGCGCGGCGGGTCGGGTCCGGTCCGGCGGCCGGGTGGTCCGGGCGGCGGACGCGGCGGACGGAAACCGCCACCTGAGGAAGAGTGCGCAGGTCGGCGCCGGACAGCCAGTCAGGTATTCATGCTGATAGTCCTGGTCATAGGAGTGGAGGGCCGGTCTGTCCCGGGATCGGCGGGACCGGGCGTGTGCGTCCGGGGTGCCGCGAGGCCGGTGCTGTCCTTGACCTGCTCCGACGGCCGGACCTAACCTGCTCATATGGCATATCGGCGGACCGACTTCACCCTGGTCGGGATCGGCGGCTCCTGGCACCGCAGGTGCTTCGACGAGCTGTGTCGACCGCGCGCCGTGCGCTGACCGTCCGGCCCTCTCCACCGCCGGGTCAGCGCCCTCCTCAACTCCGGTACTCCGCCCGCCCGTCCGTGCCCCCTCCAGCGGGGCCGAACGCCGCAGGGCCTCTGCCGCCGCGCCGTCCGACCGGCCCGGCCCGCCATCTCCGAGGGGACCGCACCGCGATGCCGCACCACACCGACACGCCCTCCGTACCGGGGGGTCCGCGATGGGAGCACTGACCCAGACCGCCGCATCCGCGGGCCCGCGCACCTGCCGGCACCCGCTCCGGCGCAGCCCGCGCAACCCCCTCGGCGCCGTCCCGGGCTCCGCCGCCCCGGTGGAGGCGCTGCACGCCGAGATCGACAACCCGCTCGACCTCCTCGCCGGCCACCACCTGCTCGCCGAGCCCGCACCGGCCGGGCCGTCCCTCGCCGTGACCTCCGACTGCGCGTGCGGCCACCCGATGTGCGCGGGTGAGAGCCACCGCACCACCGTGCGGGTGTTCCTGGTGGAGCGGCACCCGGTGGCGAGCGCCGGTCTGCGCTCCGTCCTGGCCACCGTGCCGGGGCTCGCCGTGGTGGGCTCCGCCACCGACCCGCTGCGCGCCCTGCCCGCCGTACGGCGGGTGCGGCCGCACGTGGTGCTGCTCGGACGCGGCGACAGCCTCGGCGACGACCTCGCCGCCGTGGTCGCCCTGCGCGGGCCCGACGCCGCACCCGACGCCCGGGTGCTGCTGCTGCGCCGTGCCGAGTCGACGGCCGAGGCGAGCCGCATCCTGCTGGCCGGCGCCAGCGGCTGCTTCCCGCTCGACCTCGCCGAGGAGCGGATCATCGGCGCCGTCCAGCTCGCCGCGGCCGGTGCGTCGGTGTTCCTGCCGGCACCGCCCCCGGCCCGCTCCCACACGGCGGCCCACCCGGGGCACGCGGCCGAGCCGCCGCCGCAGCAGGTCGGCCTCACCGCGCGGGAGCGCGACGTGCTGGCGAAGCTCGCGCTCGGGCTGAGCAACGCCGAGATCGGGCGCGCACTCTCCCTGGCGGAGGCCACGGTGAAGAAGCACCTCACCCAGGCGATGCGCAAGACCGGGCAGTCGGACCGGCTGCGCGCCGCCCTCTACGCGAACCGGCACGGTCTGGCGGGCTGACCGGCACGACGCCGCCCGTCCGGAGGGCGGGCCCCGACCGACCCGGGGCCCGCCCTCCGGCGTGTCCGGACGGCCGCGGGCCGGCGGGCAGGGGCGACCTTCGGCGTAGACGGGGGCGCCGATCGTCGCCCCGGGCGGCTCCGTTCGGAGCTTCTGGGGGCATGCCCCCGCTCCGTAGCGTGGGCGAACGTCGGAGCGGCCCTGCACCGGGCCGGCCGAAGTCACCACCGCCTGACCGAGACGAGCCACCACCGCGCCCCGTACCCGGGCCCGCGCAGCCGAAGGGAGAACCCGATGGGCGATGCGTCCGACGGCCCCGTCGCACACCACGTCGCACACCCCGGCGACCAGGCCGGCCCCGCACCCGCACCCGCGGGGACGGCCGTCCTCGCCGCCGTCGCACACCGCGACGGCGTCCGGGAACAGCCCCGTTCGCCGTACCGCACGATGCCGGACGCCGAGCGCTCCGCGCTGTGGCGCCGCCGCCTCCACGAGGCCGAGGCCGGCCTCACCCGCTACCTCGTCACCCGTGGCGACGAGCTCCACCTGACCGACTGGTTCGCCCTGCAGTCGGAGATCTTCGCCGACCTGCCCGAGCCGACCGCGCCGTCGGCCGCCTGGCAGCGGGTGTTCTTCCGCGGCCAGGCGCTGATGGAGCGCTTCCTCGTCGCCCGTTACGGCGAGGAGGTGCTGCCCGCCTGGGCGGCGTCCAACGCCGAGGTGCACCGCGACGTCGAACCCGACCACGGCGGCGGCGCCGCCGACCCGATCCGCCGGATCGCCCGCCAGGCCGAACTCTACGGCTCCGACTACGAGTTCGACGACGATGCGCCGCCGTCCGCGGAGCACGCCGCGCTCACCATCACGCACTGCGCGATCTGGGACTACCGCGAGCAGGCCCGCCGCAGCGGCGTCCGGATCACCCTCGCCTCCCCGTGCACGTACTGCACCGAGGCGCTCTCCGCCAACATCCGCGCCAAGGGCCACCGGCCCGCGCACCGGCTGCGCAGCGGCCCGACCGGCCACGGCTGCCGGTGGGAGGCCACCGCACCGACCGCACCTGCCACCGCCACCACCGACCACCACCGGGAGCCCTGATGTGCGGAGTCACCGGCTGGCTCGACTGGGACACCGACCTGCGCCACCAGGAGCGCCTGCTCCGTGAGATGACCGCCACGCTGGCCTGCCGCGGCCCGGACGCCGACGGCGTCTGGCTCTCCCGGCACGCCGCGCTCGGCCACCGCCGGCTGTCCGTCATCGACCTCGACGGCGGCATCCAGCCGCAGGCCGACGCCGACCGTCCCGGCGCCGTCCTCAGCTACAACGGCGAGCTCTACAACCACACCGAGCTGCGGCGCGAACTCGAGTCGCTCGGGCACGTGTTCCGCACCCGCTCCGACACCGAGGTGGTGCTCCGCGCCCACCTCCAGTGGGGCCGGGACGCGCCGCGGCGCTTCAACGGCATCTTCGCGTACGCCCTCTGGGACACCCGCGCCGAGGAGCTGCTGCTCGTCCGCGACCACCTGGGCATCAAGCCGCTGTACTGGCACGCCCACCGCAGCGGGGTGCTGTTCGGCTCCGAGCCGAAGGCCGTGCTCGCCAACCCGCTGCTCCCGGCGGAGCTCGACGCGGAGGGCATCGCCGAGCTCTTCGCGCTGCCCGCCGCGCCGTCCGCCGGCCACGGCCTCTTCCGCGGCCTGCACGAGGTCCGGCCCGGCCACCTGGTGTCCGTCACCCGGCACGCCACCCGCGAGGTCCGCTACTGGGCCCTGGAGTCGCGGCCGCACGAGGACGGCGAGGAGGCCACCCGGGAGCGGGTCCGCGAGCTGCTCGCCGACGCCGTCGCACGCCAGCTGGTCAGCGACGTGCCGCTGTGCACCCTGCTCTCCGGCGGCGTCGACTCCAGCGCGGTCACCGCGCTGGCCGCCGCCGCCCGCGAACGGGCCGGCCACGGCAAGATCACCAGCTTCTCGGTGGACTTCCCCGGCAGTGCCGACCGCACCCCGGACGCCTGGCGCACCAGCCTCGACGCGCCCTACGTGCAGGCCGCCGCCGAGCACATCGGCACCCTGCACACCTCGGTCCTCGTCCCCGACGACGACCTGCTCGACGCCCGCGACGCCGTGCTCCGCGCCCGCGACAGGCCCGGCTGGGGCGAGATGGACGCCTCCCTGCACCTGCTGTTCCGGGAGGTGCGGCGGCGCTCGACGGTGGCGCTCTCCGGCGAGGCCGCGGACGAGATCTTCGGCGGCTACCCGTACTTCCACGACGCCGCCGCCCTCGCCTCCGGCACCTTCCCGTGGCTGCACGGCCGCACCACCCCCGCGGCGCTGCTGCGTCCGGACGTGCGGGCCCGCGTGCGGCCGGAGGAGTACACCGCGGACGCGTACCGCAGCGAGCTCGCCGCCGTGCCCCGGCTCGACGGCGAGACCGGCAGCGCCGCCCGGGTGCGCGAGGTGTTCCACCTGGCGCTGACCCGCTGGCTGCCGCCGCTGCTCGACCGGGTCGACCGGGTGTCGATGTCGGTGGGGCTGGAGGTGCGGGTGCCGTTCTGCGACCACCGGCTGGTGGAGTACCTGTGGAACGTCCCCTGGGAGTTCAAGGCGCCCGGCGGCCGCAGCAAGGGCCTGCTGCGCGACGCCGTCCGCGACCTCCTGCCGCCGCAGGTCGCCGACCGCCCCAAGAGCGGGTACCCGTCGACCCCGGCCCTGCGCTACACCGAGGTGCTCACCGCACGGGCCCACGACCTGCTCGCCGACCCGCACGCGCCGGTGTTCGACCTGGTCGACCGCGCCGTCGTACGGCAGCACCTGGCCGAGGGCCGTCCGCTGCCGAGCCCCCGCACCGCACCGAACCCGGTGGGCGGGCTCGACCACCTCGTGCAGGTCGACGAGTGGCTGCGCGCCTACAAGGTGGGGCTGCGGTGAGCGCCGCACCCGCCGGCACCGCGACCGCGGCCGGCGTCCTGGAGGCGGCCTTCCGGGCCGCGGCACGCCGGTGGAGCACCGGGGTCGCCGTGGTCACCACCCGCGCGCAGGACGAGGTGTTCGCGAAGACCGTCTCCTCCTTCTGCACGCTCTCCCTCGACCCGCTGCTCGTGAGCGTGGCCGTGGTGCGGCACAGCCCGCTGGTGGCGGCGGTCCGCGACAGCGGCCGGTTCGCCGTCTCCGTGCTGACGTCCCGCCAGGCGGGCGTCGCCCGCCGGTTCGCGACGCCGGGCGCCGGCCGGGCCCTGGGCACGTTCACCGCGGTGCCGATGGGAGCCCTCGCCACCGGCGCCCCCGTCCTCGACGAGGCGCTCGCCTGGTTCGACTGCCGTTTGCACGGCGTGCTGTCCGGCGGCGACCACGCGATCGTGGTCGGCCGGGTCACCGCCGCCGACACCCGCCCCGGCGAACCGCTGCTCTACCACGACGGCCACTACCGCGCACTGGCCCCCCGAGACCATGGAGTTGGCGCATGACCCTGCTGGACACCCCCGCCATCGCGCGGGGCCTGCTCACCGGCGACCGCTACCGGGCCGAACTCGACGACGGCCGCGAGCTCTACCTCGACGGCAAGCGCGTCGGCAACCCCGCCGAGCACCCGGCCTTCAAGCCCGCCGCCGACGAACTCGCCCGGCTGATCGACCTGCAGCACGACCCGGACCACCGGGACCTGCTCACCTGGAAGGACCCGGAGACCGGGCTGCGGCTCGCCCGCGCCTACCAGCCGCCGCGCACCCTGGAGGACCTGCAGGTGCAGCGGCGCAGCGCCGAGCTGTGGCACGCCGAGGCGCTCGGCCAGCAGGGCCGCTCCCCCTCGTTCATGGCCTCGATCGCCGTCGGCGTGTACGACTTCCGGCACCGGCTGGCCTCGGCGGACCCGCGGTTCGGCGCCAACGCCGAAGCGTGGTACCGCCACTGCGCCACCAACGACCTGGTGCTCTCGCACGCCCTCGGCGACCCGCAGATCGACCGCTCCGCCGACCCGGTCGAGGAGCCCGACCTCGCCCTGCGGGTGCTGGAGGAGAACGAGCGCGGCATCGTGGTGCGCGGCGCCAAGCAGCTGACCACCCTGGCGCCGCTCGCGCACGAGGTGCTGGTCTACCTGTCGGCGTCGTTCGCGCAGCGCCGCGGCGAGCAGTTCGTGGTGTGGTTCGCGCTGCCCCTGGACACCCCGGGCCTGGTCACCCTCGCCCGCGAACCGCTCGGCAGCGCCCCCTGGGGCCACGCCCACCCGCTCGGCGCGAAGTACGACGAGCAGGACGCCATGCTGTTCTTCGACGACGTGCTGGTGCCGTGGGACCGCGTCTTCCTGCTGCGCGACGCCGACCTGGCCCGCGAGGGCCTGGGCCGGATCAACGCCTGGAGCGCGTACGTCGGCCACATCCGGTACCGCGAGCGGCTGCGTACGCTGCTCGCCACCGCCACCCTCGTCGCCGAGTCGATCGGGGTGAGCGGCTTCCGCAACATCCAGGAGGACCTCGGCCGGCTCGCCGGGTACGCCGAGCTCACCGAGTACTTCCTCGACGCCGCCGAGGCCCGCGGCAGGGTCACCGACGGCGGGCTGTTCGCGCCCGGCGACACGGCCGCCTCGCGGGTCTGGTCGGCCGAGGTGGCGGGCAGCGCCGTCGACATCGTCCGGCGGATCGGCGCGTCCGGCCTGCTGATGCAGCCCACCGAGGGCGACCTCGCCAACCCGCGGCTCCGCCCGCACATCGACCGCTACATGCGCGGCCGCGGCATCGAGGCGGAACGCAAGTCCCGCCTGTTCCGGCTCGCGTGGGAGCTCACCGGCGACTCCTTCGGGCAGCGCCAGGACCTCTACGAGTACGTGCACCGCGGCGACCTCGCCCGCAACCGCATCAACCTCTACCACCGCTACGACCAGAGCGCCGCCCGCACGCGGCTGCAGCAGCTCATCGACCCCCAGGAGGTCCAGCCGTGACCGCGTCCGCCGTCGAGATCCAGGCCCGTACGCTCGCCGGGTACGCCGATGCCAGCAGGCTCCGCCAGGTGCAGGACCGCGACTGGGTCCTCGACCGGCTCACCGGGGATCCGCGCACCCTCGTCGACCTCGGCTCGGGCATCGGCCAGTTGCTGCAGGCCGCGCTGGAGCGCTTCCCCTCGCTGGAGCACGCCGTCGGCCTGGAGCGCTCCGAGCACCGGATAGCCGAGGCCGCCGAACGCCTCCGCCCGTACGGCGACCGGGTGTCCCTGCACCAGGCCGACCTGACCGCGCCCGAACCCCTGCCGCACCGCGCCGACGTCATCACCTCGACCTCCGTGCTGCACTGGCTCTACCCCCACGAGGAGCGGCTGTTCGCCTGGGTGGCGCAGCACCTCGCCCCGGGCGGGCAGTTCCTGCTCACCACCTACCACCCGGCCCGGGACTCCGACGGGTTCGGCGGCGAGGACGAGCTGGTGCGCGAGGCGCTGACCGCCGTCGGGATCGAACGCTCCTTCGTGCCGGGGGTGTTCCGGCGGGGCGACGTGCTGCCGATCGCGACCCGCACCCGCACGCCCGACGACCTCGCGGAGACCCTGCGTCCCCATCTCGCCGTCGCCGACCGGCTGGAGCGCGACGCCGTGGTCACCGTGGACGGCGCCGAGCAGTACGCGCACTTCCACGCCGCGACCTTCGGCGACTACTACGCCGGACTCGTCCCGCCGGACCGCCGGACCGACTTCTTCCGGGCGATCGGCGAGACGGCTTGGCGCCGGCAGCAGGAGCGCGGCTGGGTCAGCCACATGCCCGTCCACCTCTGGCAGTTGACGGCGCACTGACCCGCGCCGCACCGCACCGACCCGTACCGCACGCACGACCCGCTCGCACGAACTGCCCTGCACCACCCGGCCCTGACCCGATCCGACCGACCTGACCGACCTGACCCGATCCGATCCGACCCGCCCGCCGCGTCCGAAGCACCATGGACGCGGCGGGCACCGCCTACCCTGGAAACGTGCGCCGCCGCGACGGCGCCGCAACGCCCCCCGGCCGAGGAGCCGCACCGTGTCAACTCCCGCAGCCAGTCAGGAACTCGGCGCTTTCCTCCGCGCCCACCGCGAGCTGCTCCAGCCGGCCGACGTCGGCCTCACCGCCACGTCCCGGCGCCGCACCCCCGGCCTGCGGCGCGAGGAGGTCGCCTCGCTCTCGGGGGTCGGACTGGCCTGGTACACCTGGCTGGAGCAGGGCCGGGTCACCGCCTCCCGGCAGGTGCTGGAGGCGGTCGCCCGGGCGCTGCGGCTCGACGCGGCCGGGCTGCGCCACGCGATGCGGCTGGCCGGCTACCACGAGCCCGCCGCCCCGGACGGCGGGCACGGCGCCGGCCGGCTCGCCGAGGCCGTGCGGCCGGTCCTCGACTCCTGGCCCGCCAGCCCCGCCGTACTCCTCGACCGGCACTTCGACCTGCTCGCGTGGAACGCCGCCTGGGCCGCCCTGTGGGGCCGGCCCGAGGCCGTGCCCGCCGACCGGCGCAACCTCATGTGGCTGATGGCCGCGGACGGGCGGCTGCGCAGCGTGCTGCACGACTGGGAGCCGCTCGCGATGAACGTCTTCCAGCACTTCCGCGCGCAGGCCGGCCCGGCCCTCGCCCACCCCCGCACCGGCGAGGTCTACCGCCACCTGGACGCGGACGCGCCGGAGCTCCGCCACTGGTGGGGATGCCACTCGGTGGCGGAGCTGACGGCCCGTACGGTGACCGTCGAGCCCGCGGGCATCGGGCCGGTACGGCTGACGCTGTCGTCGTTCCACCCGGTCGACGACCCGTCCGCGCTCGTCCTGCTGTTCACACCCGCGGACGCCACCGGGCGCGAGCGGATGACCGACCTGGTCGAGCACCCGCTGCGCACCGTCGCCGAGGCCCCGGGCCGGGACCGCCGGGCCGGCTGACGGCCGCCCCGCGGTCCCGGCGCGGCCTCAGCGGGCCGCGGGCTTCCGCACGCCCCGGGCCACGAGGGGTCCGGCGGCCGCGGCGACCAGCGCCAGGGCGACACCGGTCAGCAGCGTGCCGTGCGCGACGTCCGCGAACGCGCCCACCGCCCACGCACCGACTCCCGTGCCCGCGTACATCGTCGAGGTCAGCCAGGCGCTGGAGGTCGCCCGCAGTTCGGGGGCGACCGTGCCGGCCAGCGTCTGCTGGTCCGTCACGAACCCGCCGGAGGCGACGAACCAGACGACCACGCCCACGAGCGTGAGCACCAGGCCGGGGCCGGTCGCCGCGAGGGCGATGCCCACGGCGAGCAGCACGCCCCACAGCGGCAGCAGCGCGAGGTCGGAGCGCCCGGCGGCGCGGGCCCGGTCGCCGAGTCGGCCGCCCAGCAGCGAGCCGGCCACGCTGCCCGCGCCGACCAGCACCCCGACCAGGCCGAGCGCCTCCACCGAGAGGTCGAAGCGCTGCACCAGCACCGCGCCGAGGAAGGTGTAGGCGCCGAGGTTGGCCGCGTGGAAGGCGGTGTTGACGAGCAGGGCCCGGCGCAGTGCGGGGTCCGCCCAGCCGGCGAGCACCGCCCGGGCCGCCCCGACCGCGGGGGCGGCCACCGCCGTCGTACCGATCTGCCGCAGCAGCAGCGGCACGGCCAGCGCGGTGCCGACCGCCAGCGCCCAGAACGCCGACCGCCAGCCGGCGAGCCCGGCGAGCAGCCCGCCGAGCGGCACGCCGATCACCTGGCCGCAGGAGAACAGCGCCATGCCCAGGCCGAGCGCCCGTCCGCGGACGGCGTCCGGCGCGGTCTCCGCGATGTGCGCCCAGATCGCCGGGCCGGCCGCCGCGGCCGCCAGGCCGGCGACCGCCCGCGAGACCACGAGCAGGGTCAGCCCGGTGGAGAGGGCGGCCGCCGCGTTCGACACCACGAAGAGGAGGGTGCCGGCGAGGAGCGTCCGGCGGCGGCCGAAGCGGTCGCTCAGCAGGCCGAGGAACGGGGCGAAGACGGCGTACACCAGCACGTACGCCGTCACGCTGGACGCCGCCGCGGCCTCGCTCACCCGGATCGAGTCCGCGATCGTCGGCAGCAGCGGCGACACCAGGAACGTCTCCGTGCCGAACAGGAAGAGCAGGGCGAACACCCCTGCGTACCTGAACCGTTCGAACCTCGGCGGGGCCTCCCCGGGGGCGGGCGGGGACACCGCGGGCTCCGGTCCCCCCTCGGCCACACTGCTCGACCCGCTGATGCTGCTCACACCCGTCACACCCTTCCGTCTCGGGCCCGGAGCCCTCCCGCACGAGCCCTCGGCGGTCGGCCGTGCACGGCGCACACGCGGCGGACGGCCCGCAGGAGCGGCTCCGGGCAGGGGGCGGCCAGGGCCGTCCGGCCCGGCCATCCTCCGGCCCGGCCGGGCGGCCGACCAGGCAGGCGATCATCCTGTGACCCCGGCTCACAGGCTCCGTGGGACGCTTGGCCGATGGACGACCTACTGGGGTGGGCCGGGCGCCTGGGCGCCGGCGAAGTCGTGGGCGGGGCAGTGCTGTTCAACGTGGGGCTGCTGGTGGCCGCGGTGCTCGGGGGCGGGCTGCTGGTGCGGCGGTTCGGCGACCGCCGGGTGGCGCCGCCGCCGGGGCCGGTGACGGCGGGGGAGGCGGTGCTCGTGGCCGTCGCGGTGCTGCTCAACAGCGGTGTCGGGGTGGCCGGGTGGGCCCTGTGGAAGGCCGGGTGGATCCACCTCTCGGGCGCGCTCGGGCTCCGCGCCGTCCTCGATCTGCTGCTCCTCACCGTCGTGATGGACGCCCTGATGTACGCCGGCCACCGGATCGCCCACCGGCGCCGGCTCTACCGGCTCGCCCACGCGACGCACCACCGCCAGGTCGAACCGCGCCCGGCGACGCTGTTCGTGCTGCACCCGCTGGAGGTGCTGGGTTTCGGCGGCGCGTGGCTGGCCGTGCTGCTGGTGCGGGAGGTGTCGGCCGCCGCGCTCGGCGGCTACGTGCTCGTCAACCTCGTCTTCGGCCTGCTCGGCCACCTCGGGGTGGAGCCGCTGCCGGCCCGGGTCCGGCGGCTGGGCGTGTTCCGCTGGGTGGCGCTGCCGATGTTCCACGTCGGCCACCACCTCGACCCGTCCGTCAACCTGGGCTTCTACACCACCGTCTGGGACCGCCTCTTCGGCACCGTCGACCCGGCGTACGACCGGATGCGACACGCCGACCACCCTGCCGCCGCGGCCGCGCCGGATGCACTTAGATCGGCCGGGTGAGCTGTCTCTTCTGCGCGGTCGCGGCGGGCGGCACGGATGCCCACCGGGTGTTCGGGGACGGGGTGGCGGTCGCGTTCCTCGACCACCGGCCGCTCTTCCCCGGGCACGTGCTGGTGGTGCCGCGACGCCATGTGCCGACCCTCACCGACCTGCGGCCGGAGGAGGTCGGCCCGTACTTCGCCCGCGTGCAGCGGCTCGCCGCGGCCGTCGAGCGCGGCACGGAGGCGGCGGGCAGCTTCGTCGCCGCCAACAACCGCATCAGCCAGTCCGTCCCGCACCTCCACGTGCACGTGGTGCCGCGCAACCCCGGGGACGGCCTGCGGGGCTTCTTCTGGCCGCGCACCCGCTACGAGGACGAGGCGCACGCCGCTGCGACGGCGGCCCGGATCCGCGACGCCCTCGCCGACGGCTGAGGCCGCGGGCCGAGAGCCGCTGTCGGTGCCGTGCGGCATGCTCCGGCCCATGGACACGCAGCAGTTCTGGGACCTGATCGAGGAAGCCCGCCGGCCGGCCCCCGACGACGCCGGGGCCGTCGTCCGGCACGCCACCGCGCTCCTGGCGGGACGGCCGCGCCAGGACGTCATCGCCGCCCAGCAGATCCTGTGGGACCTGATGGCCCACTCCTACCGCGGCGACCTCTGGGGCGCCGCCTACCTGATCAACGGCGGCTGCTCCGACGACGGCTTCGACTACTTCCGCGGCTGGCTCGTCACGCAGGGGCGCGCCGCCTTCGAACGCGCCGTCGCCGCGCCGGACTCGCTGGCCGGCCTGCCGGCCGTGCGCGCGGCCGCCGGGAACGGCGAGGAGCTCGACTGCGAGGACGCCCTCGGCATCGCCTGGGACGCGCACCTCGCCGCCACCGGCGAGCAGATGTCCGGCGACTGCTACACCATCGCCTACCCGGAGATCGTTTTCACGTGGGACTTCGACGACGCCGGGGAGACCGCCCGGCGCCTGCCGCACCTGGCCGCCCTGTACGACGGGGAGCGCTGAGCCGTCCGGTGGACACCGCCCGGAATCCCGGGACGCGGGCCCGCGCCTTCGCACAATGACGGTATGACAGGTCTCATGAAGTTCAGCGGCGCCGCGAAGAACCTGACCTTCGACGAGCTGGAGAGGTTCGTCCAGGCCGCGCGCAAGGCCGGGGCGTCCGGCGGCCAGCCCGTCACGGCCGTCGTCAGCACCACCGGCAAGCTCAAACAGGTGCAGGTCCTCCTCGACGGGGAGTGACCCGCCCGGGGCCGGGCGGTCCCGGCGGACCGGTGCCCGCCCGATCGGGGAGAATGGCGGTGCTCCGCCCGGCGCCCCTGCCGCCCGGACCCCGACCCGCCCGAGGAGACGACGCACGGTGACCAGCCGGCCCGACGCCCCCGCACCTGTCACCGCACCCGTCACCGCGCCCGCCCCGGTGCCCGCACCGGACGGCCCCGGGCTGCGCTCCGACTGCACGCGCTGCTTCGGGCTCTGCTGCGTCGCCCTGCCGTTCGCCGCCTCCTCCGACTTCGCGGCGGACAAGGGCGCCGGCCGGCCCTGCACCAACCTGCAGGACGACTTCCGGTGCGGCATCCACACCCGGCTGCGCGACGAGGGCTACCGCGGCTGCACCGTCTTCGAGTGCTTCGGCGCCGGCCAGAAGGTCTCGCAGATCACCTTCGGCGGCCGCGACTGGCGCCGGCACCCCGACGGGGCCCGGCAGATGTTCGCCGTCTTCCCGGTCGTCCGGCAGTTGCAGGAACTGCTCCGGTACCTCGCCGAGGGCTTGTCGCTGCCCGCCGCCCGGCCGGTCCACGACGAGCTGCGCCGCGCGTACGGGCGGACGGAGCGCCTCTCCCTCGGCACCGCCGAGGAGCTGGCCGCGCTGGACACCGCGGCCGTCCGCCAGGAGGTCAACACCCTGCTGGTGCGGGTGGGCGAGCTCGTCCGCGCGGGTGTCCCGGGCCGGAGCCGCAACCACCGCGGGGCCGACCTGGTCGGGGCCCGGCTGCGGGGCGCCGACCTCCGCGGGGCGAACCTGCGGGGTGCCCTGCTGATCGCCGCCGACCTCGGCCGCGCCGACCTGCGGAGCGCCGACCTGATCGGGGCCGATCTGCGCGACGCGGACCTGCGGGGCGCCGACCTCACCGGCGCGGTCTTCCTCACCCAGGCCCAGCTGAACGCGGCGCGCGGCGACGCCGCGACGAGGATCCCCGCCGCCCTCGACCGCCCGGCCCACTGGACCGCCGCCCGCTGACCGCGCCCGTCGGACGCCGGACGCCGGACGCCGCCGGGCGGGAAAACCCGGTGCGTCCCGGCCCGCCGCACCGGCATGATGCGGATCATGGACCACCCCGTCGACCGGCTCTGCGCCCGCCTGCACCTCGCGCTGCGCGCCGGCCGGCCCGACCCCGCCGACGTGGCCGCCCTGGCCTGCGAACTCCTCGACCTCGGCCACGGCGGCCCGGCGGTCACCGAGGCCGTCGGGCGGCGCCCCGGTGACGTCCCGGCCGCGGAACTCCCCGCACTCGCCCGGCGGCTGCTGGACGAGGCCGCGTTCTCCCCCGGTTTCGCGCTCGCCCCGGAACGCCTCGCGACGCTCCGCAGCGCCCTGGCCGTCGTCGCCCGCGACCTGCGCGCGGGCGGGTTCACCGACGAGCCGCGCCTGGTCGTGCAGGACGGCTGGTACCCGGAGTCCGCCGGGGTCGTCCTCGCGGACGGCTGGCTGCACGGCGGCGACCTCCCGGCGGAGACCGGGGACCGGCTGTCCGGGGCCGTCGCCGCCGTCGCCGCGCACGTGCAGGAGAGCGTGACGGAGCGGGACCGCACCGTCTGGCCGCTCTGCCCCGACCACCGTCTGGGCCTGCACGCCGTGCAGCGCGACGGTGCGGCGCTCTGGTGGTGCGCCGCCGGCCCGGGACACCCGGCCGCCGCCGTCGGCGCGCTGCCGCCCACCGCCCGTACGTCCCGCAGGAGCCCCCGATGAGCGGACCCGGCCTCCGGCAGGTGCGGGCCTCGCACGACGGGCGGAGCCTCGTCGTCTTCCAGGCCTACCCGCCCGCGATCGCCGACGCGGCCCTGGCCGCGGGCACCTTCGTGGCACCGTTCGACCGGCACCGGATGACGTGGATCAAGCCGTCGTTCCGCTGGATGATGTACCGCTCCGGCTGGGCCTCCGAGCCGGGCCAGGAACGCGTCCTCGCGGTGCGGATCAGCCGTGCGGGCTTCGAGCAGGCGCTCGCGCAGTCCTGCCCGAGCCACTGGGACCGGGATCTGCACGCCTCCGCCGCGGAGTGGCGTGCCGCGCTCGCAGCCGGTCCCGTCCGGGTGCAGTGGGATCCGGAACGCTCCACCCGGCTCGGCGCCCTGCCCCACCGCGCCCTCCAGCTCGGGCTCTCCAGGGGTGCGGTGGCCGACTACGCCGACCGGTGGATCCTCGGGATCACGGACGTCACCGCGCTCGCGCACGACGCCCGCGACCTGGTGCGCAGCGGCCGCCCAGACCTCGCGGACGCGCTCGTCCCCGTGGAGGCGCCCTACCCGCTGCCGCCCGCACTCGCGGCCCGGATCGGCGCCACGGGCTGAGCCCGCGGGCCCGGCGGCGGGCCGGCCCTGTCAGCGGGCGGCGTCGCGGCCGTCGGCGAGGAGTGCGCCGAGCTCGTCCAGGGCCTCGCGGGCGGCGAGGCCCTCGCCGTCGGCGGTGAGGACGAGGGTGTCGCCGTGGCCGGCCCCGAGGGTGAGCACGGCGAGGAGGCTGCGGGCGTCGACCGCGGCCCGGTCGGGGCGGCCGACGCCGACCGGCACCGTGTGACGGCCGGCGGCGCGGACGAACTGCGAGGCGGGCCTGGCGCAGAGGCCGTTCGGGACGCCGACGGTGACCTGGAGCTCGGACATGGGTTCCTCCGCCGGGCGGCGCGAATGTGGGTTCCCTTGGTTATACGTCCGATTTGTCCACCTGGTCAACACATTCGGGCATGAATCACACCAAAACGGACCCTTGCCTTTCCGGGTCGACGGCGTATCGTCGACGGAACCAGGCATGAACGGACAGGAAACGGACCCGATCCCACATGTACGCTCCCGAGCGCCAGCAGCAGATCCTGCAGCTCGCCCGGACCCGCGGGCGGGTGGACGTACCCTCGCTCGCCGAGGAGTTCCAGGTCACGCAGGAGACCGTCCGCCGCGACCTGGCCGCCCTCGACCGGGCCGGGCTGCTGCGACGGGTGCACGGCGGTGCGCTGCCCGCCGGGGCCCTGCACCTGGAGCCCGGTCTCGCCGAACGCGACTCCACCGCCGCCGGGGAGAAGGAACGGATCGCCCGCGCCGCGCTCGCCCTGCTGCCCGCGCAGGGCAGCCTGCTGCTGGACGCCGGCACCACCGTCTCCCGGCTCGCCGCCCTGCTGCCCGCGGACAGCACCCTGACCGTCGTCACCAACGCCCTGCCCGTCGCCGCCCGGCTGGCCGACCACCCGTCGCTGACCCTGCACCTGGTCGGCGGCCGCCTGCGGCACCGCACGCACGCCGCCGTGGACGGCTGGGCCCTGCGCGACCTCGCCGACGTCCACGCGGACCTCGCCGTGATCGCCACCAACGGCTTCTCCCCGGAGGGCGGGCTCTCCACCCCGGACCTCGCCGAGGCCGCGGTGAAGCGGGCCATGCTGACCGGTGCGCGGCGGGTGCTGCTGCTCGCCGACTCGTCCAAGTACGGGGCCCGGCACTTCGCCCGGTTCGGCGGCCTGCCGGAGGTCGACGTCCTGGTGACCGACACCGGCCTGACCGACGGGCAGGCCGCAGAGATCCAGGCCCTCGGACCGGAAGTGATCCGCGCATGATCGTCACCGTCACCCCCAACCCCAGCCTCGACCGCACCTACGAACTGCCCGGGCTCGTCGTCGGCGAGGTCAACCGGGCGGCCGCCGACCGGCTCGACCCGGGCGGCAAGGGGGTCAACGTGGCCCGGGCCCTGACCGCGGCCGGGCTCCGCGCAGCGGCCGTGCTGCCGCTCGGAGGCGACCCCGGGCGGCTGCTCGGCGACCTGCTGCGCCGGCAGGGCATCGACGTGACGGCCGTTCCGGTCGGCGGCGACACCCGGATCAACGTGACGATCGCCGAGCGCGACGGCCCGCTCACCAAGGTCAACGCACCCGGCCCGCGGCTCACCGAGGACGAGTCGGCCGCCCTGCTGGCGGCCGTCCGCCGGCAGGCCTCCGGGTCCGGCGTCGACTGGCTGGCCTGCTGCGGCAGCCTGCCGCGCGGCCTCGCCGCCGACTGGTACGCCGACCTGGTGGCGGAGGCGCACGCCGGCGGCGCCCGGATAGCGGTCGACACCGCGGGCCCGGCACTGGCGGCCTCGCTCCAGGCCGGCCCGGACGTCGTCAAGCCGAACCGGGCGGAGCTCGCCGAGGCCGCCGGGCGCCAGGTCACGACGGTCGGCGGCGCGCACGACGCCGCGCAGGAGCTGCGCCGCCTCGGTGCGCGCCAGGTGCTCGCCAGCCTCGGCCCGGACGGCATGCTGCTGGTCGCCGAGGAGGGCAGCTGGTACGGCACCGCCCCGGTGGACAGGGTGCGCAGCGACGTCGGCGCCGGGGACGCCTCGCTCGCGGGCTTCCTCGGTGCGGGCGGTGCCGGGCCGAAGGCGCTGGCCTCGGCGCTCGCGCACGGCGCGGCCGCCGTGCGGCTGCCGGGCAGTGTGATGCCGATCCCGGCCGACCTGGAGCCGGACACCGTCACGGTGACCGCCGACATCCCGTGGGAGCTCCCGCTGGGCCGGTGACACCACCCGGTGACACCACGGCGGTCGGGGGCGGGCGACGGAGGGAACGGAAGGGGCAGAAGGGCAGGGGGGCCGCCACGCACCACCCCGCACCACAGGCAAGGACCGCACGATGAGCGACAACGGCAGTCTGATCACCCCCGCGCTCGTGGATCTCCACCTCGCCCCCGCCGACAAGGCGGAGGCGCTGCGGGCCCTGGGCCAGCGGCTGGTCGCCGAGGGCCGGGTGACCGACCTCGACGGCTTCCTCGCGGACGTGGCCGCCCGCGAGGCGCAGGCCCCGACCGGGCTCGGTGACGGCATCGCCGTGCCGCACTGCCGGTCGGTGCACGTCACCCGGCCCAGCCTGGCCCTCGGCCGCAGCTCCCGCGGCCTGGACTTCGACGCGCCGGACGGCCGCCCGGCCGACCTCGTCCTCGTGATCGCCGCGCCGGACGGTGCGGACGACGTGCATCTGCAGATCCTGGCCTCGCTCGCCCGGCGGCTGATGGACCCGGCGTTCACCGGGGCGCTGCGCACGGCGACCGACCCGAGCGTGGTCGCCGCCCTCGTCGACGGCGGCGAGGCGGGGCCGGTCCCCGCCGACGCGCCCGCCACGCCCGACGCGCCCGACGCGCCCGGGGCGGGCCCGCGGCTGGTCGCCGTGACGTCCTGCCCGACCGGCATCGCGCACACCTACATGGCCGCGCAGGCCCTGGAGCTGGCGGCGGCCCGGGCGGGGGCGGAGATCCGGGTGGAGACGCAGGGGTCGGCCGGTTCGACGCCGCTCGACCCGGCCGTGATCGCGGCGGCGGACGCGGTGATCCTGGCGCACGACGTGGAGGTGCGCGACCGCGGACGGTTCACCGGGAAGCCCGTCGTGGACGCCGGGGTGAAGGCGGGGGTGAACCGGGCGGACGGGCTGGTCGCCGAGGCCCTGGCGCTCGCCGCCGCGGGCCCGGCCGGGCCGGGGGCGGCCGCTGCCGCGCCGGTGCCGGCCGGCCGTCCGGAGCACTGGGCGAGGCGGCTGCGCGGCTGGCTGATGACGGGCGTCAGCCACATGATCCCGTTCGTCGCGGCGGGCGGCCTGCTGATCGCCCTGGGCTTCGCGATCGGCGGGTACGGGATCTCGTCGGCGCCGTCGGTGGTCGGGCACTTCGACTGGACGTCGCAGCAGAGCTGGGCGGCGCTGCTCTTCCAGGTGGGTGCGGCGGCGTTCGGGTTCCTGGTGCCGGTGCTGTCCGGCTACATCGCGTACGCGATCGCGGACCGGGCCGCCCTCGCGGCGGGCGTGGTGGGCGGCGCGATCTCGGTGACGGTCGGGGCGGGCTTCCTCGGCGGCATCGTGTCGGGTCTGATCGCGGGCCTGCTGGTGCGCTGGATTGCCGGCTGGAAGGTGCCGCGGCCGGTCGCGGGGATCATGCCGGTGGTGGTGACCCCGCTGCTGTCGGTGGCGGTGGTCGGCTTCCTGATGTTCGTGGTGCTGGGCTCGCCGATCGCGAGCGCGATGAACGCGCTGACCGACTGGCTGAACGGCCTGTCCGGCACGAACGCGGTCCTGCTGGGCCTGCTGCTGGGCGCGATGATGGCGTTCGACCTGGGCGGTCCGCTCAACAAGGTGGCGTACACCTTCGCCGCGGGCGCCCTGACGACGGCGGGCTCCGCACCGGACGCGGGCAGCCTCACGGTGATGGCGGCGGTGATGGCGGCCGGGATGACGCCGCCGCTGGGGCTGGCGCTGGCGACGGCCGTACGGGGCCGGCTGTTCACCCGCGAGGAGCGCGAGAACGGCAAGGCGGCGTGGGTGCTGGGGGCGTCGTTCATCACCGAGGGTGCGATCCCGTTCGCGGCGGCGGATCCGCTGCGGGTCATCCCGTCGGCGATGGCGGGCAGCATGGTGGCGGGCGGGCTGACGATGTCGTTCGGCTCGACCCTGCGGGCGCCGCACGGCGGCATCTGGGTGCTGCCGCTGATCGGCAGTCCCGTGCTGTACCTGCTGGCGATCGGGGCGGGCACGGTGGTCACGGCGGGGCTGGTGCTCCTGCTGAAGGGCCTGGGCCGGCCGCCCGTCCCGGCGGACGCGGCCGACCCCGCCGGGACGCTGCTGACGGGCACGGCCGTCTGACGGCCGTGCCCGGGACGTCGTCCGTCAGGGCCGGAGCCGGCCGTCAGGGCCAGAGCAGCGTGCTCGTCCAGGCGACCCGCCCCGTGCCGAGGCCGGTGCGGGTGTAGCGCAGCCGGACGTGCCGGCGGGCGGCGTCGCCCTGCCAGAACTCCACCTCGTGGGCGTGCAGCGTGTAGAGGGTGTGCCCGGTGGCGACGAGCCCCGGATCGGCGTCGAGCAGCAGCTGGGCCTCGTCGGCCGCCAGGTCGTACGCGGCGAGGGAGCCGAGCGGCTCGCTTTGCCGCCCCACCAGGGCGGCGACGCGCGCGCCCGGGGAGCGCTGCCGGAACTCGTCGGCGGACACGGCCGGCAGTGCCGCCTCGACCGCCCCGCGCACCCGGACCTGCCGCCCGAGCAGCGGCCAGTAGACGCTCAGCGCGGCCATCGGGCTGAGCGCCAGCTGGCGGCCCTTCGGGCTGTCGGCCTCGGCGGCGAACACCCAGCCGCCCGCGGCCGCGTCCACGTCGCGCAGCACCAGTACCCGGGCGTCCGGCACGCCGTCGGCGTCGACCGTGGAGAGCGTCATGACGTGCGGGTCGGGGACGCCCGCCTCCAGGGCGTGGACCAGCCAGTCGACGAAGAGCGGGCCGGGCTCCGCGGGTGCGCCGTCGGCCTCGAAGGCGGGCAGCACCCTGACCATCGGTGGCCTGTCGCGCAGCAGCTCCCCCACCGGGCTCAGCCGGTGGACGTCCGTCCTGTGGTCACTCGTCCGGTGCTCGGACACGTCCGCCGCCTCCTGCCGCCTCGTCCCCGCCTTCCACCGTACTCAGTGGCGGAAGGCGGTGCGCACCCCGGCCCCGGGCGTGGCGGGCCGGGCCGCCGTCAGTGGTGGAAGGAGGACCGCTCGGAGTCGGCCGGGCCGCCGCCGGTCAGCGTCGCGATGGAGCGCCGCATGTCGTCGGCGAGCAGGGCGACGGCGTCGCGGCCGATGCCGTGCCGCACCATCACGCGCTGGATCACGGTGTCCTGCCGGCCGGGCGGCAGCGGGTACGAGGGCACCTGCCAGCCCCGCATCCGCAGCTGGTCGGAGAGGTCGTAGAGCGACCACGGGGAGCCGGCGGGGTCGGTGAGGGTGTAGGCGACCGCGGGCAGGCCGCCGTTGCCGTCGTAGAGCAGGGTGAACGGGCCCATCGCGGCGATCTCCTGCCCGAGGTACTGCGCGGTGTCCGCGCACGCCTGGTGGACGCGGCGGTAACCGCCGCGGCCGAGCCGCAGGAAGTTGTAGTACTGGGCGACGATCTCGCCGCCGGGGCGGGAGAAGTTCAGCGCGAAGGTCGGCATGTCGCCGCCGAGGTAGTCGACGTGGAAGACGAGGTCGTCGGGCAGGGCGTCCTGGTCGCGCCAGACCGCCCAGCCGACGCCGAGCGGCGCCAGGCCGAACTTGTGGCCGCTCGCGTTGATCGACACGACGCGCGGCAGCCGGAAGTCCCACACGACGCCGGGGTGCAGGAAGGGCGCGACGAAGGCCCCGCTCGCGCCGTCCACGTGCAGCGGCACGTCGAGGCCGGTCTCCGCCTGCAGCCGGTCGAGCTCGGCGGCGATCTCCTCGACGGGCTCGTAGTCGCAGGTGTAGGTGATCCCGAGGATCGCGACGACGCCGATCGTGTTCTCGTCGACGTACTCGCGCAGCTGGTGCGGCTGCAGCCCGGTGGCGCCGTCCTCGACGGGCACCTGACGCAGCTCGACGTCGAAGTACCGGGCGAACTTGTCCCAGCAGATCTGCACCGGGCCGCAGACCAGGTTCGGCCGGTCCGCCGGCAGCCCGGCGGCCTGCCGGCGCTTGCGCCACCGCCACTTCATCGCCAGGCCGCCGAGCATCGCGGCCTCGCTCGAACCCGTCGTCGAGCAGCCGACCGCGCCACCGCTGCCGGGCGGGGCGTGCCACAGGTCGGAGAGGATGTTGACGCACCGCGACTCGATCTCCGCGGTCTGCGGGTACTCGTCCTTGTCGATGATGTTCTTGTCGAGGCACTCGTTCATCAGCCGGTGGACCTCGTCCTCCGACCAGGTGGTGCAGAACGTCGCGAGGTTCTGGGCGGCGTTGCCGTCGAGGAGCAGCTCGTTGTGGAGGAGCGCGTAGACCACGGCGGGCGGCGAGTGGTCGTCGGGCATCCGCCGTTTCGAGAGCACGTGCTCGCTCAGCGGGGACGCGTACAGGTCCACCGTCGCGTCGTACTCGCCCTGGTCCTGCGCTTCGTGAAGAGCCACGAGACACCTCTCCTGACGGTCGGACCCCCTGCCCTCGGGACACTACGTCGCCGGGCCCGGCCGCGACAGCGGGCGGCGGTCCGGACGGGCCCGCTCCCGCGGGCGACACCCCGACGGCCCAGTCCCGCTTGCCGCACCGGCCCCGCGGCCGGACCGTCGGGAGCATCCGTACGTCTCCGAACGGGAGAACACCATGACTTCCGCTGCCTCCCCCTCCGGCCCGTCGTCCACGGGCACCATGCCGCCGAGCCGGGAGAACAGTCCCTGGGTCACCGGCCTGGTGCTGTTCGCCGGCGTGATCATGATGGTGAACGGGGTGATCGACCTCTTCCAGGGCATCGTCGCCGTCGCCCAGGACGATCTGATCGTCACCACCCCGAACTACGTCTTCCGCTGGGACGTCACGGCATGGGGATGGGTCCACATCGCCCTGGGCGTCGTCCTCGCCGTCGTCGGCATCGGCGTGCTGCGCGGCATGACCTGGGCCCGGTACACGGGCATCGCCGCCGCGGCGGTGAGCGGCATCGTCAACTTCCTCTGGCTGCCGTACTACCCGCTGTGGGCGCTGATCGTGCTGGCCCTGGACGTCTTCGTGATCTGGGCGCTGGCGGTGTACCGCCAGGACTGACGGACCGGCGCACCCGGCGGGGGGGGGGGGGGGGGGGGGGGGGGGGGCGCCGCGGCCGCCGGGGGGTGTACCGCCTGGACTGACGGACCGGCGCACCCGGCGGCGGCCGCGGCACCCACCGGGTGCCGCGGCCGCCGCGCTGTCTAGGCTGGGCTGCCATGCGCCCTGGTGAACCGGCCGGCCCCCTGGACCTCGGCCTGCTGCGGACCTTCCTCGCCGTGCACCGCGCCGGCTCGCTCACGGCGGCGGCCCGGGTGCTGCGGCTCTCCCAGCCGACCGTCACCGCCCAGATCCGCGCCCTCGAACAGCAGACCGGGCATCCGCTCTTCGAACGGCTGCCGCGCGGCGTCGCCCCGACCGCCGCCGCCGACCTGCTAGCCGCCGAGGTCGCCGGCCCGCTCGACGCCCTCGCCGCCGTCGCCGAACGCGGCACGCACGACGACTCCGCGCCCGCGGAACCCGTCCGCCTCGCCGGGCCCGCCGAGTTCCTGAGCATCTGCGCGCTGCCCGCCCTCGCGCCGCTGGTCGGCGCCGGCCTCCGGCTGCGGGTGACCACCGGCCTCACCGACGACCTGCTGGCCGGGCTGCGCACCGCCCGGTACGACCTGGTGGTGGCGACCACCCGGCCGCGCGGGCGGGCGCTCGACGCGGTGCCGCTCGCCGACGAGGAGTTCGTGCTCGTCGCCGGGCCCGCGTGGGCCCGCCGGATCGGGGCCGGCCGGATCGCCGCCGAGGGGCCCGCCGCCCTCGACGGGGTGCCCCTGGTGACGTACGCCGAGGACCTCCCGATCGCCCGGCGGTACTGGCGGCACGTCTTCGACACCCGGCTGGCGGGTCCGGCCGCCCTCGTCGTGCCGGACCTGCGCGCGGTGCTCGCCGCCGTCGTGGCGGGCGCCGGCATCACCGTGCTGCCGCGCTACCTGTGCGCGGAGGACCTGGCCGCCGGACGGCTGACCGCGCTGCTCGCCCCGGCCGACCCGCCGATCAACACCGCCTACCTGGTGCGGCGGGCCGGCGGCCCCGAACCCCGGCCGGTCGCGGACGTCCGCACCCGCCTCCTCGCCGCCGCCCGGGACTGGTAGGCCCCGGCCGCCGACGCGCCCTCAGGTGCCGATCGTCCGCAGCGACACCCACAGCGCCAGGACGGCGACGGCCAGCGCCGCCGGCACGGTGAGCAGCCCGAGCCGGGTGAACTCGCCGAGGCGCACGTCGGTGTCCTGCTCCCGGACGATGCGCCGCCACAGCAGCGTCGCCAGCGAGCCCGCGTAGGTCAGGTTGGGCCCGATGTTGACGCCGAGGAGGACGGCCAGCACCGCGCCCGGCCCGGTGGGCGCGGTCAGCGGCAGCAGGACGAGCACCGCCGGCAGGTTGTTGATGAGGTTGGCGAGCACGGCGGCCAGCGCCGCGGTGCCCGCCAGCGCGGCCAGGGAGGTGCCGTCCGGGACGATCCGGCCGAGCCCGTCCGCCAGCCCGTTGTCGACCACCGCCCGCACGACGATGCCCAGGCCGAGCACGAACGCGAGGAACAGCGGGCTCGTCGCGCGCAGCACCCCCAGCGGCGTCGTGGTGCCGCGGACGAGCGCCCGCACCGCGAGCGCCAGCGCACCGGCCGCCGCCGCCCACGCCGGGTCGAGGCCGACCGCCGAGGTCAGCACGAAGCCCGCGAGCGTGCAGCCCACCGTGACCAGGGCGAAGAGCGGGAGCGGCGGCGGCGGTCCGGTCGGCGGCACCTCGGCGGGCGCGTGCAGGTCGGCCGCGAAGAACCGCCGGAACACGACGTACTCGGCGAGGATCGCGACCAGCCACGGCAGCGCCATCAGCGCCGCGAAGCGGGTGAAGCTGAGCCCGCTCACGGCGAAGGCCAGCAGGTTGGTCAGGTTGGAGACCGGCAGCAGCAGCGACGCCGTGTTGGAGAGGTGCGCGCAGGCGTACACGTGCGGTCGGGGCGGGGCGCCGAGCCGGGCCGCCGTCACCAGGACCACCGGCGTGAGCAGCACGACCGTGGCGTCCAGGCTGAGCACCGCCGTGGTCACCGACGCGGCGAGGAACACCTGCACGAGCAGCCGCTGCGGCAGCCCGCGGGCGCTGCGGGCCATCCAGGCGCCGCAGGCTCTGAAGAGCCCCTCCTCGTCGCAGAGTTCGGCGATGACCAGGACGGCCGCCAGGAAGCCGATGACCGGCCCCAGCCGGGCCGCCTCCTCGGCGACGTCCTCCGGCGGGATCGCCCCGAGGAGGATCAGCAGTCCGGCGGCGGGCACCGCGGCGGCGGCCTCCGGCCACCCCCAGGGCCGGACCACCGCACAGGTGAGCACGAGCAGCAGCAGAGCGGCCGAGACGGTCTCGGCCAGCGGGGTGTTCAGCACCGGGTCCTTCCGGGGTCGGGGGTTCGCCCCCATCGAAGCAGACCCGGACGGGCCTTCGGACGCACGGTGGCCGTGTGCCCGGCGCGGCTCCGCCCGAACGCGGCCGCGGCGGGGCCGCAGCCGTCCGCCGGTTGGGAGCGCGGGCGGTTCCGGAGCGCCGGTCAGAAGTGCGTCGCGATGCCGAACGCCCGGCGCAGGTGCGCCATGTCCGCCCTGTCCCGGTCGGCCGGCTCGTAGCCCTGGTGGAAGAAGACCTGCTGCGCGGCCGACAGGCAGGGCACCGGCACACCGAGCACCAGGCCGGTGACGAAGCAGTCCGCGGGGTAGGGGAAGGGTCGGTCCGGGTCGAAGGAACGCTGGACGGCACTGCCGTCGGGGGCGAACTCCAGCGGGTGCAGGTCCAGTTCGCGGCCGTCGGGGTGCGCCAGGACGAACCGCACCGGCCGCTGGTCGAGCGTCTGCACGAAACCGGCCGCGCCGAGCACGGCGAGCAGCACCGGCTCGTCGCGCACGTCGTGCATCAGGTCGGCGTCCCGGTGCGGCCGGGTCCGGGCGCCGAGCAGCGCGTCGATCCCCCAGCCGCCGCCGACCCACACCCGTACGGCGGACGCCTGCAGTGCCTCCACGACGGCGATCAGCTGTTCCCCCTGCACGTCCCGCTCCCCGTCCCCGGACCCCGCCGGCCCCCCGCCGCGCACGGCCGGGTGCGGGCGCGGACGGCGCGGTGCCGTCCCGGGGTCAGTACACGTCGCGGGCGTAGCGCTTGTCCACCGCGAGCTGCTTCACGTACGCGGCCGCGTCGGCCTCGCCGAGGCCGCCGTGGGCCGCGACGATGTCGCGCAGCGCCTGGTCGACGTCCTTGGCCATGCGGCCGGCGTCACCGCAGACGTAGACGTGGGCGCCGTCCTGGAGCCAGGACCAGAGCTGGGCCCCGTTCTCCCGCATCCGGTCCTGCACGTACACCTTGGCGCGCTGGTCGCGGGAGAAGGCGAGGTCGAGGCGGGAGAGCGTGCCCTGCTCGCGCAGGGCGTCGAGCTCGTCCCGGTAGTAGAAGTCGGTGGCGCGGCGCTGTTCGCCGAAGAACAGCCAGTTGCGGCCGCGGTGACCGCGGGCGCGCCGCTCGTCGAGGAAGCCCTTGAACGGGGCGACGCCGGTGCCCGGGCCGACCATGATGGCGGGGACGGCCGGGTCGGTCGGCGGACGGAAGTGCGCGGAGCGCTGCACGAAGATCCGCACGGGCGTGTCGGGGGCGGCGTCCGCGAGGAAGCTCGACGCGACGCCCTTGCGGCGGCGGCCCTGGTGGTTGTCGAACCGCAGCACGGAGACGGTGAGCTGCACCTTCGCCGGGTCGGCGAGCGGGCTCGACGATATCGAGTACAGCCGCGGCTGGAGCCGCTTCAGCACGTCGGCCCACTCCTGGGCGGTGGCCTCGACGGCGTACTCGACGACGACGTCGACGGCCTGCCGGCCCCAGCTCCACTTGGCCAGCTCACCCTTGTTGTCCGGGCGCAGCAGCTTGCGCAGCATGCGGTCGTCGGCGGTGCGGTCGGCGGTGAAGCGCAGCAGGTCGGGGGTGATCCGGGTGAGGTCGAGGTGGCGGTGCAGGGCCTCGCCGATGGTGATCCGGCCGTGGCCGTCGAGGTCGACCTCGGTGTCGGGGTGCTGGCCGGTGGCCTCCAGCCACTCGACGACGAGCTCGGGGCAGTTGACCGGCCAGACGCCGAGGGCGTCGCCGGCCTCGTACTCCAGCTGCCCGCCGCCGATGTCGAAGGTGAACTGGCGGACCTCCTTCGCGGCGCCGGGCAGGCTGAGCAGCCGGTTGCCGCTGAGGCGGGCGGTGTAGGGGGCGGCCTTGGTGGGGCGGGCCGCGGACGGCGGGGCGGCAGCGGCGGGCGGGCCGGCGGGGGCGGGGCCCGCCCCGGCGGACAGTACGGCGAGCACCTCGTCGAGCCACCGGTCGGCGCGCTCCTCGAAGTCGGGTTCGCAGTCGACGCGCGGCATCAGCCGGGCGGCGCCGAGCTCGTCGAGGCGTTCGTCGAGGCGGCGGCCGTGGCCGCAGAAGTCGTCGTAGTTGGAGTCGCCGAAGGCGAGGACGCAGTAGCGCAGGCCGTCGAGCCGGGCGGCGCCGTCGGCGGTGAGGGTGTCCCAGAAGTCGGCGCCGTTGTCGGGGGCGTCGCCGTCGCCGAAGGTGCTGGTGACGATCAGCAGGTCGGTGGTGGCGGTGAGCCGGTCCGGGGTGGCGTCGGCCATGGAGAGCAGGGCGGGGGCACGGCCGGCGGCGGTGAGGCGGGCCGCGGCGGCGACGGCGAACTCCTCGGCGTTGCCGGTCTGCGAGGCGTACAGCACGACCAGGCTCCGGCCGGGCACGGCGGCCGCGGCGGGGTCGGCGGCGGGCGCCTGCTGCGGGGCGGCGCTGCGCGAGAACAGGCCGGCCAGGACGCCGTCGACCCACAGTGCGTGGGCCGGGTCGAACGGGGCACTGTCGGGGAGCACCGGCACGGTGCCGACGGCGGTGGCGGTCGTCGCGGAGCCCAGCCCGGCGAGGTAGCCGGAGAGGTAGCGCCGCTCGTGGT
The DNA here is from genome assembly GCF_045862635.1 of Kitasatospora sp. NE20-6. Taxonomy (NCBI): domain Bacteria; kingdom Bacillati; phylum Actinomycetota; class Actinomycetes; order Kitasatosporales; family Streptomycetaceae; genus Kitasatospora; species Kitasatospora sp. NE20-6. The sequence continues at coordinate 168,041 of NZ_BPRL01000003.1, read as the reverse complement.
CGGCCAGCGCGGGCGGGGCGAAGTCGGTGAGCGAGAACAGCTCGGTGAGGACGGCGACCGCCGAGCCGCCCGCGGCGGCCAGGGCGGCGCCCTGCGCGGCCGCGGCACCGCGGACGTCCGCGGCCGGGTGCGCGGCCTCGGCGGCGGGCGCGGGCCCGGCGGCCCGGACGGCGGCGACCCGGGTCAGCGAGACGGCGCAGGCCTTGAACTCGGGCTGGAAGGAGACCGGGTCGACGGCGTCGTTGGTGACGGCGTTGATGCTGAGGTACTCGCCGAAGAGGTCGTTCCAGTGGAACGGCGCGAAGCAGGCGCCCGGGCTGACGCGGTCGGTGACGCGGGCCGGCAGCACGGCCCGGCCGCGGCGGGAGGCGACCTCGACGTGGTCGCCGTCGGTGACCGCGAGGGCGGCGGCGTCCTCGGGGTGGAGCTCGACGAACGGGCCGGGGTCGAGCCTGTTGAGCTTGGCGACCCTGCCGGTCTTCGTCAGGGTGTGCCACTGGTGCTGGAGGCGGCCGGTGGTGAGGACGAACGGGTAGTCGTCGTCGGGGAGTTCGGCCGGCGGCAGGTGCGGGCGGGCGAAGAACCGGGCCCGGCCCGTCCCGGTGGGGAAGACGAGCCGGGGCCGGGTGCCGTCCTCGCGCTCCAGCAGGGTCTGGCTGACGCCGTCGTTGAGGTAGCGGATCGGGTTGCGGTCCGGGCCGTCCGCGGACGGGGCGGGCCACTGCACCGGCGTCTCGCGCAGCCGGTCGTAGGTGACGCCGCGCAGGTCCCAGCCGGTGGCCGGGTTCCAGGCCTGCTTGAGCTCCTCGAAGACGTCCTCGGCGCTCGCGTAGGTGAACGCGTCGGCGAAGCCCATCGCGCAGGCCACGTCCGCGATCAGACGCCAGTCCGGCAGCGCCTGGCCGGGCGCGTCGACGACGCCGGGCACCAGGGTCAGGTTGCGCTCCGAGTTGACCATCACCCCGTCGGACTCCGCCCACAGCGTTGCGGGGAGCACCACGTCGGCGTACGCGTTGGTCTCGGTCTCGGCGAACACGTCCTGGGTGATGACGAGGTCGGCGGCCTCCAGGCCCTCGATCACGGTACGGCGGTTGGCGACGGAGGCCACCGGGTTGGTGCAGATGATCCAGCACGCCTTGATCTCCCCGGCGGCCATCCGCTCGAACATCTCGACGGTGCCGGCACCCGCCTCCGTGCGCAGCGTGCCGGCCGCGACGCCCCAGAGGTCCTCGACGAAGGCGCGTTCGGCGTCGACGAGCACGGAGCGCTGGCCGGGCAGGCCGGGGCCCATGTAGCCCATCTCGCGGCCGCCCATGGCGTTGGGCTGGCCGGTCAGCGAGAACGGTCCGGAGCCGGGGCGGCAGATCGCGCCGGTGGCGAGGTGCAGGTTGACCAGGGCGTTGGTGTTCCAGGTGCCGTGGGTCGACTGGTTGAGGCCCATCGTCCAGCAGCTCATCCACTCGCCGGCCTCGCCGATCCACTGCGCGGCCTGCCGGATGTCCGCCTCCGGGATCCCGGTGATCGCGGAGACCGTGGCCGGCGGGTAGTCGGCGAGGAACTCGGGCAGGCCGTCCCAGCCGTCGGTGAACTCCGCGACGAACGCCTCGTCCGTGTGGCCGTTCTCCACCAGCAGGTGCAGCAGGCCGTTCAGCAGGGCCAGGTCGGTGCCCGGCCTGATCTGGAGGAAGAGGTCGGCCTTGTCGGCGGTGGCGTTGCGCCGCGGGTCGACGACGATGAGCTTCGCCCCCGCGGACCTGACCCGGTCCATCATCCGCAGGAACAGGATCGGGTGGCAGTCCGCCATGTTGGCGCCGATCACGAAGAAGGCGTCCGCGGCGTCGAAGTCCTGGTACGAGCCGGGCGGGCCGTCCGCACCCAGCGACAGCTTGTAGCCCGAACCGGCCGACGCCATGCACAGGCGCGAGTTCGACTCGATCCGGCTCGTCCGCACGAAGCCCTTCGCCAGCTTGTTCGCCAGGTACTGCGCCTCCAGCGACATCTGGCCGGACACGTAGAACGCCAGGGCGTCCGGCCCGTGCTCGTCGAGGATCGCGCGCAGCCGGCCCGCGACCGCGACGACCGCGGCGTCCACGTCGAGCGGCACGGGCTCCTCGTTGCGGTCCGTGCGGACGAGGGCGGTCTCCAGGCGTCCCGGGGCGGCCATCATGTCGGCGTGGGTCGCGCCCTTGGTGCACAGCCGCCCGGCGTTCGCCGGGTGGGCCGGGTCGCCGGAGGCCTTGGCGATCCTCCGGCGGCCGTCGGGCTCCCGCGTCAGGTCCAGCACCATGCCGCAGCCGACACCGCAGTACGAGCAGACCGTCCTCACCCGGCTGCTCCCGGTCCGCGGCTCCGGCACCGTCACGGCTGCCCCTCTCGTGGCCCCCGGCCCGCGACCCCGTCAGCAACGAACGGGGCCGACACGGCCGGCCGGGTGGGTCGCTCCCACCCGGGTCCAACGTAGGAAGAGCCTGTTGCGCATGTGTGACGTGCGCCGGTCCCGGGCCGTTACGCCTGCCGCACCGGTGATCGCCGCGCCTGTGAGGGGCACCGGCCGGGCCGGGGGCCGGACGCACCGCGGCGGCGGCCCCGCCGTGGGGCCGCCGCCGCGTGAGGGGATCCGTCAGCCGGCGAGGATCCGCTCCTTCTGCACCTGGAACTCGGCATCGGTGAGGACACCCTGCTCCTTCAGCGTGGCCAGCTCCTTGAGCTGGTCGATCCGGCTCTCCATGGTGGTCGCGGCGGGAGCGGCGGGCGGGGGCGGCGGCGGGGCCTGGTAGTCCTGCTGCGGCGGGGCCTGCTGGACCTCCTGCTGCGCCCAGCGGCCCTGCTGCCGCCGGGACACGCGGTTGGACACCGCCGTCGCGGTGCCCGCGACGACGGCCGTACGGGCGACTCCTCTGAGCAGTCCGGGCATCACTCTCTCCTCACTGGTCGCGGACGGGCGGCCGGGTCAGCCGCGGTCGGGGTCGAGCGCGTCGAGCACCTCGACGACGGCCTCGATCGGGATGCGGCCGCTGGCCACGAGCTGGGCCCCGCCGCGGCGGAGGGCCGTGGCGAACGGGGCGGCCCACAGGTTCTCGTAGATGAAGATGCCCGCGGAGTTCCCGGGCTCCAGCACGGCGGCGACCTCGTCGAGGTCGTCCTGGCCGAGCAGGCCGGAGGCGGCGCCCTCGAAGACGGCCAGGTCGAGCTGCCCGTCGCCGGTCATGTCGGCGATCTCCAGGCCGACGACCGAGCCGTCGGTCTCCTTCTTCACGAACATCAGGTCGATGATCCGGATGATGCCGCGGTCGACGAGGTCGACGAGCAGCGGAATGCCCTCACCGGTCATGCGGCTGCCGGGAAACTCGACGATCACGTAGTCGATCGGTCCCGCCTCGGTGGGTTCGTCGATCACATCGGCTCCTCAGGTGTGCGGTGCCGGCGGCCGTCGGACGATCCGGGGCCCGCCCGGGGAGCCGTCGCCGGCCGCGGCGGCCGGGGGCTCCCCCTCCAGGGTGAGGGGAGCCGGGCCGGGCCGCACCACCGGAGCCGGGCGGGCCGGCGGGCGGTTCCGGGCGGCCGCCGCCCGGAACCGGCAGGTCACCCGGCCCGTCGGGCGGTGAGGAGCGCCCCGCCGAGCGGCAGCTCGGCCACACCGGCGAGGGTGAATCCGGCCTCGGCGAGCAGCGCGGCGTAGTGCCCGGCCGTCCGCTCGCGGCCGCCGACGTTGCAGAGCATGTGGACGTCCCACGGCACCGCCAGCGACGGGTCCTCGCCGGGCCCGGGCAGGAGGCGTTCGACGACGAGGAGCTCGGCGTGCGCGGGCATCGCCGCGGCGAGCCGCCGCAGGATGCCCAGGCACTGCCGGTCGTCCCAGTCGTGCAGCACCCGGGAGAGCAGGTAGACGTCGCCGCCCTCGGGGACGGCCTCGGTGAAGTCGCCGGTCACCAGGCGGCAGCGGTCGGCGCAGCCGGCCTTGACCAGGGTGTCGCGGGCCGCCTCGACGACGTGGGCGCGCTCCAGCAGCACGCCCTCCAGGTGCGGGTGCGCGCCCAGGATCCGGCCGAGCAGCTCGCCGTTGCCGCCGGCGACGTCCACGACCGTCCGGGCGCGGGCGAAGTCCGCCAGCTCGGCGACCGGGCCGAACATCGCCGCCCCGGCCGCCATCGACCGGTCGAAGAGGTCGGCCAGCCCGGGGTGCCGGGCGAAGTACGGGAAGTGGTGCTCGCCGAACGTGTGGACGAAGGCGTCCCGGCCGGTGCGGACGGCGTACCCGAGCTCGCCGAACGAGCGGTAGAACGGGCCGCCGTACAGCAGGGCGAGCGGGTGCAGGGAGCCCTCGCCGCCGGAGCGGAGCGGCAGCCCGACCGGGGTCGGCCGGTAGGTGTCGCCGTCCGGGGCGAGCACCCCGAGCGCCGCCAGGTAGCGGAGCAGGCGCCGCAGGGCGTCGGGGTCGGTGCCGGTGAGCGCGGCGAGCCGTTCGGGGGTGGGCCGCGGGGCGGTGTCGAGGTGGTCGACGAGCCGGAGCTCGGCCGCGACGGCGACGGCCTGCGTGGCCCACGCCCCGGTCATCAGCTGCAGCAGCTGATCGGCGGGACGGTCGGCCGACCGCCCGTGGGCGGCGAGCACCCCGGGGTGGTGGCCCCGCGCGGTCAGCTCCAGCCGCAGGTGGCCGCGCTCGACGGGGGTGCGGAAGTAGAGGACGGTGGAGCCCTCGTACGCGTTGTGGCCGCCGCCGTCGGCGGTCGTCCGGCCGTCGGCGAGCAGCGTCGCCCGCAGCCCGGCGAGGACCACCGGGTCGGCGGTGGTGACCTCGAAGGCGACGTGCGCCTCGTGGTCGTGGGCGCGCTCGCCGGCGGCCACGGTGTCCAGCCCCGAGCCGGGCGGCACGGACAGCGCGAAGATCTCGACCTCGCACGCACTGCCGTCGGCGGCGGCCACCGGAGCCCGGAGGATGCCGACCTCCAGGGCGTCGACGGACCGCCCGTAGCGCCGGGCGAGGCGCTCGCGGACGACCACGCTGGGCGTGGCGGGCCCGGTGTCGAGGCCCTCCCCGCGCAGCAGCTCGGGCAGGCCGTCCTGCGAGGACGGGAAGACCAGCACCGCGGCGTGCGCGAAGGCGGTGTGGGCGGCCACGGCGTCGCGCTCCGCCCCGCCCAGGCCCGGCAGCAGCGCGGCGAGGACGCTTGCGGTGTCGTTGGCCGCGACGAACGCGGCGGCGCGGCGCACGCGGTCGAGGTCGGACGGGTCGAGGCGCAGCGGGGCTGCGCCGTACGGCGTGGTCATGCGGATCCCCGTGGGTCGATCGGTGAACGGCGGCGCGGTCAGATGCCGACGTAGTTCTCTGCGAAGTGGTCCTGGTGGCGGCGTGAGGTGCGCAGGCTCTCCAGCCGGGCCTGCTGGAGGGCGCGCAGGAAGACCGCCTCGTCGCCGTCGCCGGCGGGCCCGTGCAGGAGGCCGATCATCCAGTGCGAGAACTCCTGCGCGCGCCAGATCCTCGGCAGGCAGTCGGCGGAGTACCGGTCGAGCGGCCCGGTGTCGCCGCGCAGGCCCGCGACGAGCCCGGCGGCCAGGATCTCGGCCTCCATGACGGCGAGGTTGGCGCCCTTGGCCGCCGACGGGCTGATCAGGCTCGCGGCGTCGCCGACCAGGAACAGCGGGCCGTACCGGATCGGGTCGAGCACGTCGGACCCCATGTCGACGACCCGGCGCTCGACGATCGGGCCCTGCCGCAGCGGCCCGTGGCGGTCGGCGCGCATCCGGTGGTGCAGCTCCGCCCAGACGCGGTCGTCCGGCCACGCCTGCGGGTCGTCGCCGCGCGGGCACTGCAGGTAGTAGCGGGTGACGTCGGGGGTGCGGGCCATGTGCCCGGCGAAACCGTCCTCGTGCACCGCGTAGGCGACGGCGGCCATGCTCTGCGGGGCCTCGGCCAGCAGGGCCAGCCAGGAGACGCCGTGGTCGCGGCGGTAGCGGCGCACCGCCCCCGCGGGCACGGCGGCGCGGGCGGTGCCGTGCCGCCCGTCGCAGCCGGCGACGAAGCGGCCGTGCAGCCGGGTGCTCCCGCCGCCCGGGGTGCGCACGGTGACCGTCGGCCGGTCGGTGTCGAGGCCCGTGATGCTCTCGGCCGCCGTGTCGAACCGCAGGTCGCCGCCGCGGGCCAGGAACGTGGCGACCAGGTCGCGGACGAGGTGCTGCTGCGGGTACACGGTGTGCACCTCGCCCCGGCCGAGGGCCGCGTAGTCGAGGTCGAACGCGCCCGCGGCGGTGCGGAACGAGCAGGTGTGGTGCTGCTGCCCGTCCGCGGCCAGGCCGTCGGCGAGGCCGTGCCGGGTCAGCACCCGCACCGTGTGCGCGGCCAGGAAGCCCGCGCGCGCCCGCTGTTCGACGTGGGCCCGGCTCCGCCGCTCCACGACCACGCACTCGACGCCCGCCGCGAGCAGCAGATTGCCGAGCACGAGACCGGCCGGCCCCGCCCCGACGACCACCACGGCCGTGCTCTCCCCGCTGTCCATGCCCGTCCCCCCGTACTGCGCCGGAGGACGTTCCCCCCGGCACTGCTGACTTCCTATCAGGTGCCGCCCGGAATCCGGTAACCGGTGCCCGCCAGGTGCAGTACACCGCGACCCGCCGGCCGTTTCGGTCACGCCCGGTCAACGCCCGGAGATCAGTGATCAATCCTCCACCCCGGTTTTTTCACACTATGGGGTGGTGCCGCGTCCTCCTGACGGATCAAGGCCCGGAGACGATCTAGTGTTCCGGTCTGGGTGGCCCGGCCGATGCGGGGACGCCATCTTCCCTTCCCTGAAGAAGATCTGACGCCGCGCCATGCCCGGAAGAGCGGGCGGCGGCACCACACGAAGGAGAACCCTGCCGATGTCCGTGGACGCGAGCCCGGAGGCACCGCAGGTGCAGCAGCAGTCCAGCCTTGCCACGGCTGCCGCCCGAAATCTCGCCACGACCACCAAGTCCGCGCCGCAGATGCAGGAGATCACCTCCCGCTGGCTGCTGCGGGTGCTGCCCTGGGTGCAGACCTCGGGCGGCACCTACCGGGTGAACCGCCGGCTCACCTACACCGTCGGCGACGGCCGGATCGAGTTCGTCAAGACCGGATCCCGGGTCCGGGTGATCCCCCGCGAGCTCGGCGAACTCGCCCTGCTGCGCGGCTACGACGACGTCGAGGTGCTGACCGCGCTGGCCGACCGCTGCGTGCAGCGCGACTTCGGCCCCGGCGAGGTGCTCGTCGAACAGGGCAGCCCGGCCGAGCACATCCACCTGGTCGCGCACGGCCGGATCAAGCAGATCGGCACCGGCCGGTACGGCGACTCCACCACGCTGGAGGTGCTGGGCGACGGCGACCGCTTCGGCGAGTCCGCCCTGCTCGACCCGGACGCCGCCTGGGAGTACACCGCCACCTCCACCACCGCGGGCACCGTGCTCACGCTCTCCCGCCGCGAGTTCGAGGCCGTCCTCGACGGTGCGCCGAGCCTGCAGGCGCACCTGCGGGAGTTCCTCTCGCTGCCGCACCAGCGGCAGAACGCCCGCGGCGAGGCCGAGATCGCCATGTCGGCCGGCCACACCGGCGAGGTGCAGCTGCCCGGCGCCTTCGTCGACTACGAGCTGCGCCCCCGCGAGTACGAGCTGAGCGTCGCCCAGACCGTGCTCAAGGTGCACACCCGGGTCGCCGACCTCTACAACCAGCCGATGAACCAGATCGAGCAGCAGCTGCGCCTCACCATCGAGGCGCTGCGCGAGCGGCAGGAGTACGAGCTCGTCAACAACCCGGAGTTCGGCCTCCTCAACAACGCCGACTTCGCGCAGCGCGTCCAGACCCACTCGGGCCCGCCCACCCCGGACGACCTCGACGAGCTGCTCAGCCGCCGCCGCGACTCGGACTACTTCCTCGCCCACCCGCGGACCATCGCGGCCATCGGCCGCGAGCTCAACTCCCGCGGGCTCTACCCGGACCACGTCGACCTGCACGGCCACCAGGTGCCGGCCTGGCGCGGCGTGCCGATCCTGCCGTGCGACAAGATCCCGATCACCAAGGAGCGCACCAGCTCGATCCTGGTGATGCGCACCGGCGAGGACAACCAGGGCGTCATCGGCCTGCACCAGACCGGCATCCCGGACGAGTACCAGCCGAGCCTGTCGGTGCGGTTCATGGGCATCGACGAGAAGGCGCTGATCTCGTACCTGGTGACCGCCTACTACTCGGCGGCCATCCTCGTGCCGGACGCGGTCGGCGTGCTGGAGAACGTCCAGATCGCGAACGGCCGCAGCTGACCGGGTGGCGGCCGTAACCCGGCCGCCACGAACCGGGTTGACCTGGTGCCGGGCGGCCCCGTCGAGCCGCCCGGCACCAGCCGTGCACGCTGCACACCCCGATCCCCCGACCCGGAAGGGCACGAAGGACACCATGCCGGAACCGTTCACGCCGACGGGCCGCCCCGCCCGCCTGGCCGGGGCCGTGCTGGGGGCGACCGCGGCCTGTGCGCTCCTGACGGGCGCCGCCGGCGTGCCCCACGGGCCGGCGGTCGAGGTCACGACCTGCACGTCCGTGGCGGTCGAGGTCTCGGACACCGCCGTCGCGGTCGGCACCACGAGCGTGACCGAGGTGCACGTCGAGGGCTTCCTCGACCTCCGCACGGAGACCGTCACCGGCACCCGGGTCGACCTGCCGTACGCCGGCCAGGGACACCCCGGCCGCCCGGCGCACCCGACCCGGCCGCCGAAGCACCCCGCGCACCGGCCGCCGAAGCACCCCAGGCCCCCGAAGCCGTGCCCGCCGCCGAAGCCGACGCCCTGCCCCACGCCGACCGCGACGCCCACACCGACACCGACCCCCACGCCGACACCGACGCCTCCGGCTCCCGAGCCGACGCCGACGCCGAAACCGGTGCCGAAACCGGTGCCTCCGGCCGTCGTCCCGCCTGCCGCTCCCCCGCCCGTTCCCCGGCCGAAACCTTCCTTCACGCCGCCCGCCCCGGTCGTCACCCCCGAGGCTCCCCCACCACCGCCGGCCCCCGCGCCGACACCGACGCCCCGCCGGATCCGCCTGCCGCTGTCGCCGCCCGCCGCCGCCCCGGTGCGGCATCGCAGCACGTCGCCGGTGACCACGATGATGCTCGTCACCGTGCCCGCCGTTCTCGCCGCCGCGGCCTTCAAGGCCCGTGGCCGGGGCGGCCGCGGGCGGTCCTGACCACCCCCGGCGGCCGGGCGCCGCCGGCCCCCACCGACCGCCCCCGCCGGGGCGGCCGTCGTCTTGTGCTGAACAGGAGTTGACATGTCGGAGTGGCTCGCCCTGGCGATCGCCATGACGGCGGCCTGCCTGGTCGTCGTCGCCGTGGTGGTGCTGCGCCAGCGCCGGGTGGGTGAGGACGACGACCCGTCCGAGACCCCGGACGTCATCGAGTACATCACCATGATGATCGGCGTCGTGTACGCCATCGTGCTCGGCCTCGCCATCGCCGGCGTGTGGGAGACCCGCAGCGCCGCGCAGGACGAACTGCTCAACGAGGCACAGGCGTTGCACGAGATCAGCGCCCGCGCCGAGATCTACCCCGCCGACTTCCGGGCGCGGGTCCGCGGCGACGTCGACGCGTACGTGTCGTTCGTCGTCGACACCGAGTGGTCGTACATGAAGGAGAAGGGCGAGATCTCGCCGCGCGGCACCGAACTGCTCGACCGGCTGCGGCAGGACGTCGCCTCACGCGTCCCGCAGTCCGACCTGGAGGCGCAGGTCTACCAGCCGGTCATGGACCGGATCGCGGCCACGGACGAGTCGCGCACGGCCCGGGGCCAGAGCACCGGCCCGTCCATGCCGGGTGTCGTCTGGTTCGGGCTGATCGTGGGCGCCGTGGTCACCGTGGGCATGATGTTCGCGCTGCAGATCCGGCGCTCCGCACGGGAGTTGGTCCTGGCCGGCACGTTCAGCGCGCTGATCGCCTTCCTGCTCTTCCTCATCTGGGACTTCGACGATCCCTTCGGCCGGGGCATCTCCGTGACGACGCAGCCGTTCCTCGACCTCTTCCCGTCCCTGAACTGACCGCACACCGCCGCACCGCGCGGCGACCGCGCGCACCACACGGAAGGGGCGGGACGGGAGGGCCCCCGTCCCGCCCCTTCCGTGGTGCAGCCGTCAGTACGCCTTGGCGAGGACGTGCGCCGCGCCGGGGATGCCGATCTTCAGCAGCTCGTCCTCCTCCGGCGTGGTCGCGGTGCCGGTCTCCTGCTTGAGCACGGCCCGCGAGAGCGCCTGGACGAACATCGCGCGCGGACGCCGGCGGGCCTCCCAGGCCTCCAGCGCGGACGGCACCGAGTCGGAGCCGTCCAGCGACAGGGCCAGCACGAGGGCGTCCTCGACCGCCATCGCCGCACCCTGGGCGAGGTGCGGCGTCGACGCGTGCGCCGCGTCGCCGGCGAGCACGACCCGGCCGACGTGCCAGGGCTCGTCCACCGTGACCTGGGAGATCCGCGAGTAGACCACCGCGGACGGGTCCGTGACGTGGGTGAGAGCCTCGGCGACCGGGCCGGAGAACGCCGACAGCCGCTCGGCGAGCTCCTCGTGGGCCCGCGCCGGGTCCGGACGGAAGTCCTCCGCCTCGGCGAACACCGAGCCCAGGTACATGTCGTCGGGAGTGATCGGCGTGAGCAGCGCCTTCGCCGCCTGGTTGCCGGTGCTCATCACGACGCCCTGCACGTCACCCTGGCGGGGCACGGTGACCCGCCAGTTGGCGAAGCCGGTGTACTCGGGGGCGTAGCGGTCGCCGTACAGCCGCTTGCGCAGCGGGGAGCCGATGCCGTCGAAGCCGACGACGAGGTCCCAGCGGCCGGTGCTGCCGTCGGAGAGGGTGACGTCGACACCCTCGCCGTCGTCGGTGAGGTCGGCGATCGTCGTGCCGAAGCGGATCACCGCGCCGGCCTCGGTGGCGGCCCGGCCGAGCACGGCGGCGAGCGCCGGCCGCGGGATGCCGTTGTTGGCGGGCGCCCCGTCCATCCGCGGCTGCGGGATCTTCGCCAGGACGGCGCCGGTGGGGTCGCAGATGGTGAGCACCTCCCACTCGAAGCCCTCGGCGAGGCAGGCGTCGAGCACGCCGAGCTCGCGCATGACGTGCAGGGCGTTCGAGGGCTGGATGATGCCGACGCCGAGGGCGTCCAGCTCGTCGCGGAGCTCGGCGACCTCCACGGTGTGGCCGCGGCGGGCGAGCGCGACGGCGAGGCTGAGGCCGCCGATGCCGCCGCCGTGGACGAGGACGCGCAGGGGTGTTGCCATGTCAGGTCTCTCCGGGGTTCTGGTGGCGGCCGGGCAGCGGCCGGCCGCGTGGAGCAGGAGACGGTGCAGGGGTGGAGCCGGCCGGTCAGCCGGCGACGGGCAGCGCCATCAGGTGGTCGACCAGGGAGAGCAGCACGTCGCGGTTGAAGGCCCGCTCGCGGACGTCGCCCACCAGCATCGGCACGTGCGGATCGAGGTCGAGGGCGGCCCTGATCTCCGAGGGGGTCCGGGTGTTGTGGCCGTGGAAGCAGTTGATCGCGACGACGAACGGGATGCCGCGGCTCTCGAAGAAGTCGATGGAGGCGAAGCTCGTCTCCAGGCGCCGGGTGTCGGCGATGACCACACCGCCGAGCGCACCGTTGACCAGGTCGTTCCACATGAACCAGAACCGCTCCTGGCCGGGCGTGCCGAAGAGGTACACCACCAGCTCGGGGCTGACCGTGATACGGCCGAAGTCCAGCGCCACCGTGGTGGTGTCCTTCTGGCCGACCCCGGCGAGGTCGTCCACGCCGACGCTGGCCGTCGTGAGGTACTCCTCGGTGCGCAGCGGGGCCACCTCGCTGACCGCGCCGACCATGGTGGTCTTGCCGACGCCGAATCCACCGGCGATCAGGATCTTGACGGCGGCGGCGCCCGCCTGGGTGTTCGTCATCTCAGAGCCTCCTCAGTCCCTCACGTACGGCGGCCAGCAGGCCGCGGTCGGCGCCGCCCGCGGCCCGGGCCACCGAGAGCGGGGCACGGGCCGTCAGGAGGCCCTGCTCGACGAGGTCGCCGAGCAGGATCTTGGTCACGGAGACCGGCAGGTTCAGGTCTGCGGCGACCTCGGCCACGGCCGCGGGGTGGCGGCAGCGGTCGACGATCATCCGGTGCTCCGGCTGGAGCCGGCCGGGCCGCACCGGGGCGCCGTACGCGTCGACCGGCTCCTGCACGGTGGTGAGCAGGGTGATGAGGGTGAAGTCGTCGCGCTCCGGGGCGGTGCGGCCCCGGGTGATGGTGTACGGGCGGACCATGCTGTCCGCGCCGTCGTCGGCCTCCTCCTCGTCCCAGTACGGGTTCACCCGCGCTGCCCGCCACGGCTGCCGAAGGCGTCGAAGTCGCCGCGCATCGGGCTGGTGAGCTTCTGGCCGACCTGCTGCACGAGGTTGTGCATGGCGAGCGACATGACCTCGGCGTCGACCTCCTGCGAGGCGACGACGGCCAGGTGGGTGCCCTGGCCGGCGGCGATGATGAACAGCCACAGGTCGGCGAGCTCGACGATCACCTGGTGCACGGGGCCGCCCGCGAAGAGCTGGCCCACGCCGCGCGCCAGGCTCTGCTGGCCGGTGGCGACGGCCGCCAGTCGCTCGGCGTCGGAGCGGTCGATCGTGCGGGAGTGGCTCACCACGAGGCCGTCGTCGGAGAGCAGGACGGCGTTTCTCGTACCGGCCACGGAGTCCACCAGGCCGTCGAGCAGCCAGTCGAGGTCCTGGTGGGTGGCGATTGTGCGCGTCATGACCGGTCTTCTCTCGTCGGGATGGGAGGGGTGTTCCAGGTGTCGCCGGCGTGCTGTCCGTCGCCGTGGCCGTCCGTGCCGGGCTGGGACGCGGTGGGCGCGTCGCCGGTACGGGCGGCCCGGGACCGCCGCTGGAACGCACCGATCGCCGCTCCGGCCCGTCGGGGGGCCGGCCGGAACAGCGGGTTCTCGTCCCAGCGCGGCGGCGCGGGCGCCGCGGGGGTGTCGTTCGGGTTGACGCGGAGCTCGTCCACCAGGCTGGCCTGGCGGACGCGCCGCGGCAGCGGGGGCTCGCCGCCGCCCGCACCGGCCGGCGGGCCGGACAGGTGCGGGCCGACCGGCACCGGCGGGTGCAGCTGGGCCGGGGCGGGCGGCTGCGCGGGCCAGGAGGCCGCGGTGACCGGCTCCGGGCGGTAGGGCTCCGGCAGGCCGTAGGAGGCCTGCGGCGCCGGGTAGTTGACGTCGTGCTGCACCGCTGCCAGGAACGGGTCGTGCGCCGCCTGCGGGGCGTGGTCGCCGGGGAAGGCGGCCTCCGCGGGCGCGTACGGGCTCTCGGCGGGGGCGTACGGGTCCTCGATCGGCACGTACGGTCCCTCCTGCACCGGGTGGGGTTCCGGTGCGCCCGGCATCAGCGCGGGTGCGGCGGACGGGCCGCCGGACTGCGCCGCGGTGACCCCGGCGAGTGCGCGGCCGCGGGAGCGGACCGGCAGGCCCTCGCCCTGGACCGGCGGCACGGCCACCGGGCGGGCGGCCGGGTCGGGCACGAGGAGGTCGTCGGGGACGAGCACGACGACCCGGGTGCCGCCGAAGGCGGACTGCCGGAACTCGACCCGCAGGCCGTTCTGGTCGGCCAGCCGGGCGACGACGTAGAAGCCGAGGCGGATGTCGTCGCCGCGGGCGAGGACGTCCGCGCGCGGCGGACGGGTCATCAGCTCGTTGGCCTCGTCGATCTGTTCCTCGTCCATGCCGAGGCCGCGGTCCTCGACCTCGATCGCGACGCCGCGGCTGACCCGCCCGGCCCGCACCTCGACCGGGTTCGGCGGACGGGAGAAGCTGAGCGCGTTCTCGATCAGCTCGGCGATGACGTGCGCGACCGGGCCGACCGCCCGCTCGGAGAGCCAGGGGCTGCCGTCGAGGTCGATGACGACCCGGCGGTAGTCCTGCACCTCGCCCTGCGCGGCGCGCATGACGTCGAGCAGCGGGACGGGCTTGCGCCAGCGCCGGTGCGGGGTGCCGCCGGCCAGGATGACGAGGTTCTCCTCGTAGCGGCGCAGGCGTGCGGTGAGGTGGTCGAGGTCGAAGAGCCCTTCCAGGATCTCCGGGTCCTCGTGGCGGCGCTCCAGCTCGTCGAGCTTCTTGAGCTGCTGGCCGATGAGGAGCTGGGTGCGGCGGGCGATTCGCTGCAAGAGGCGTTCGAAGCCGCGGTGCTGCTCGGCCTGCGCGACGGCGGCCTCCAGCGCGCTGGTGCGGGCGAGGTTGAACGCCTGCCCGAGCTTGGCGAGCTCGTCGTCCGTCCGGGCCCACGGGTCGCGCTCGATCGCCTTGGCCTGCGCCTCGACGTCGATCTGCTCGCCGCGGCCGAGGCGTTCGACGACCTCGGGCAGGGTGGTCTGCAGTTCCTGCGCCTGCCCCTGGAGCCGGCCGATCCGGCGGCGCAGCGTGCGGGTGAGGCGCCAGGAGGTGAGGACGACCATGACGACGGCGAGCAGGCCGACGACCGTGGTGAGGCCGAGCCGGATCGCGAGCGAGATGATGCTGCCCTGGCCCTCGTCGACGACGAGGCTGGTGCGGTGCTCCAGCAGCTCGACCAGCCGGGGGTTGGTCCTGTCGATCGAGGCCCGCCAGAGGCCCTGGTCGGTGCCGAGGGCGATCATGCCCGTGCGGTCCGGCTCGACGGGCTTCAGCAGGGCCTGCTCGGCCGTGGACTTGTCCTGCCACTCCTTGCTGCCCGCGATGACCTTCCACATCGCGGCCTCGGACTCGGGCAGGTAGGGGGCGATCTTGGTCTGGAACTGGAAGGTCTGCTCCGAGATGGCCTGCCGCAGCTGCTGCATGTCCTCGACGGAGAGCTTGCCGGTGGGCCAGCCACGGGCGAGCAGCGCGTCGGAGCGGGAGATCATCTCCTTGGCCCAGAACATGTCGACCAGCGGCTGGGAGATCGTGGTGATGCGGCCGTTGTCGACGTGGCTCAGCGAGGAGAAGAGCCGGAGGTCGACGGCGATGAGGTCGGTGTAGTAGCGGTAGACCGTGGCCTGCTGCTCGCTGCCGCCGGTGTCGACTAGGGCCCGCTGGGCGGGCAGCTGGTTGATCGCCTGACGTGCCTCCAGGACGGCCTCGCGGACCTCCGTCGGAGCGTCGTCGGCGGTGACGCCGGAGAGCGACTGGAAGACCCGGATCGCGTCGTCCGTCTTCGTCCGCTGGGTGCGGAGCGCGGAGCTGACGCCGCTGTGGGTGGCGAGGACGTCGGCGCTGAGGCGCCGCTCCTCCTGCAGGTTGTAGTAGACGATGTTGGACGGCTGGCCGGCCTTCTGAGCGAGCAGGCCCTGGGCGGCCTGGCGCTGGAAGTCGAGCAGGAGCTGTCCGCTGGTGACCGCCCACAGGGCGGCCAGCGCCACTCCGGGGACGATCGCCAGCACGAGCAGGGTCGCGCGGAGCGACAGCCGGCCCGTGATGATCCGCCGAGACGCGCGCGTGCGCAGGGCATTCTCCTTGGAGATGACGCCAGTCGTTCGGAACTGGTCGAATCTGATAAGGACTCTGACGGATGGATATTAGCCATACCGTATAACGGTAGTGAAAACTCCCCCGCCGCAGACCGCCGGATCGGCGGCCTCCTGAGCCCCGAACACCCGCCCCGATCAGGCACGATGGGATACAGGTCGGCCCAACGCCCCACCTGACGGCGGTCCTTCAACTCCGGCCCTGCTCACAGGTCCCGAACTGCGTTCAGGGACAGCGGGAGTGGGACCGGCCAACCCGACGGACACCGCGGAGATCCACCGACGGCCGGCCCGGAAGGCGCCTCGGAGTGTACCCCTCCCGATGACGGGCACTGAAGTGGTCCTGTCAGATTTCACCGAACCGTCAACCGCCGTCATCGCCCGGAAATCATCACGGGTAATCAACTCCGGGTGCAAAACGGAAGGAAAACGCCCAGGTCACGGCCGCACAACGGAAGGTGCGGGAGGGTCCGGCCGGCCCGCCGGGACGGGGCCTCCCGGTCGGCGGACGCGCCGTCACCGCCGGCCCGGATTCCGCACCGGGACGGCCGTACGGGCCGGCCGCCGGTGTCCGCCGCGGGCCCACCGATCGGGGACGCACGACTCCCCTGCGGCCGTGGCGACGGCCGGTCGCCCCGGGGCCCGGAGGCCGCCCCGGCAGCCGGATCCGTTCGAACACGGCGTCGAACTCCGGGCCGGGCGCGGAAGGCCGCCACCCCGCCGCGGGACGGCACCGCGGGACGGCGCCGCGGCCGGCCCCCGTCACCGGAGGCCGGCCGCAGGGCTCAGCTCAGTCCGGAGCCTGGGTGTAGACCACCCTGGCCCGGGCCAGCGGGGTACGGGCGCCGCCGCGGGTGTCGTCGACGGTCACCCACGCCCGGTAGGCCCAGATCACCACGTGCTCGGCGGAGTCCGGAGGCCGGGGCGGCTGCACCACGCAGTGCTCGGCGGCCAGGAGCCCGCGGTCCCGCACCGCCGTGTAGCTGCTGCCCGGCACCGGGATGCCGACGTGCAGCCGCCCGGTGCCCTCCGCCGCCGCCGACTGCTCGGCGAAGCCGCCGTCCAGCAGCTCCGTCCAGGCCGGGCAGGGGCCGGGGCCGACGACCAGCAGCCGTCCGTGGCCGTCGGCGGTGACCGGCACGAGCTCCCGCAGTCTGCGGTCCAGCAGGTTGAGCGCGAGCACCCGGTCGTCGTCGGTGACGGCCTCGCCGACCGCCGCCGCCGCGGTCAGGACGTCCCGCCGGTAGGCCGGCAGGTCCGCACCGGGGTCGAACCGGGACACCGGGCCGGGCCCCGGCCCGGCGGGGTCGATCCGGCCCAGCCCCCCGGCGTGCCGGGCGAGCGCGAGCAGGCCGCCCACCGCCCGGAGCAGCCCGGGCCGCCGGCCCGCGAGCAGTTCCTCCACCGCCGCGTCGGGCTGCTCGGCCCCCGCGGCGACGAGGTCGCCGTACTGCTCCCACGGCACCGTCCTCCCGGCCTTCCCCGGCTGCCGCGAGCCGGCCACCGCGGCCACCGCCGGCGACGGCGACACAGGCACGGGCACGGGCACGGGGGCCGCGGCCGGGACGACCGCCGGCGCGGGTGCGGGTTCCGGCACGGGGTCCGGAGCAGCCACGGCCGCGGGCACGGGGGCCGGTGCGGGCGCGCGCAGGGCCAGGGCGCGCCCGTCGACGTCGGCGAGCAGCCGGAGGACGTCGACGACCGCGGCGGCGGTGGCGGGTTCGGCCGGGCCGGTGGGGCCGGAGGCCAGGTCGTGGACGGCGGCGCGCAGCGCGTTCCAGGCCGCCGCGAGGCCGGGCCGGGCCGCGGGGTCGGCGAGGAGGCGGGCGAGGGACTGCCGGGGGTCGTCGGGCATCAGTGGTCTCCTGTGAAGGGGTCCCAGTCGTCGTTCCAGTCGGTGATGCCCGGGTCCATGGCGGTGCGCAGGACGTGGCCGGGCAGGCGCTCCATCTCGGCGAGCGTGCGGGCCGGGAGGTGGGCGGGGAAGCCGCGGTGCAGGCGGAGCCGTCCCCGGCCGTCGAGCAGCGCCCAGACCGGGACGGGCCCGACCGGGGTGTGCGGTGCGTCGGCCGTCAGGGGCACGGTGAGCGTGCCGAGCGCGACCGGTCCCTCGCCGGCGTCGGCCCAGAACTCGTAGGAGTCGGGCAGCAGGTGGTCGGGGCCGACGGTCGGCAGCGGCAGCGCGGAGACGGCCCCGGCGGCCTCCACCCCGCCCGGGGTGGCGAAACCGCGGCCGGCGGTGTTCGGCCCGTCGGTGACGAAGTCGTACGTCAGCGCGGAGCGGGCCGGGCTGGCGGGGAACACCTCGGCGGCCGGGCCGGGCTCGCCGGCCGGGCGCACGCCGATCCGCGGCACCCGGACGAGCCGCCCGTGCTCGAAGCAGCCCGCGAGGTCCGGCACCGCGGCGAGCTCCAGCGGACGGCTGTCGAGGTCGCCGCCGATCAGGTGCTGCGCCAGCTCCTCGGCGTGGAAGGGCTGGAGGCGGGGTCTGACGCCGTGCCGGTCGCCGCGGCAGAGCAGCAGGGACGGGATCAGCTCCTGGTCGAGCTCGATCTGGAACCAGACGTCGTCGGGCGGCGCGGCGGCGTCCGGGCTGCCGTGCGCGAGGTAGCGGTACCGGCCCCACTCCATCGAGCGGTCCCGGCCCATGATGCGGTGCAGGTCGACGGAGGGGATGAGCCGCTGCCAGCCGGTGCGGACGAAGTACCGGCCGGCCGCGTCGCAGCGGTCGATCGGGGTGCCCGCGGCGAGCAGCGGCATCGGCAGCCCGCGGTTGGTCGCGAGGCCGAACCCGCTGGGCAGGGTGAGCAGCAGGTTCTCCACCCGCATGTCGAGGCGGTCGACGCCCAGGCTGCGGTGCCGGTCGTTCTCCTCGCGGTAGTCGAGGGTGCCGCGGGCCCACGAGGCGCCGAGCACGGCCGCCTGCTTGGCGTACGGGCCGGCGGTGATCAGCTGGGCCGGATCCCAGGCGACGGGCCGCAGGCCGTCGCCGCGTCCGGACAGCTCGCGCACGAGCTGCCGCCCGATGATCCGGCGGACCTGCGGCATGCCGGTGGTGCGGCCCGAGAGCGCGATGAGGTCGATCCGGTCCTCGTACCCGCGGCCGAGGCACTGGCGGGCGAGGTCGGCGGCCATCCGGACGGCGGTGTCGACGACCGGCCGGACGATCGCCTCGAAGCCCTCCGCGGGCAGGGCGACGCTGCCCGGCAGCACCTCGACGTCCTTGCGCCACACGCACCCGGTGGGCAGCTCGGCGGCGAACAGCTTGCCGAACGCGCCGTCGTGCTCCCCCGCGAACCTGTCCTGCTTGGTGTACTCGGCGAGGTACCAGAGCGCCTCGAACTCGCGGGTGCTGCGCTGCGCCGGCCGCGGCCCGTCACCGGGATCGCCGCCGCGCGGGGTGTGCGTGGGCAGCAGGGTGCGCAGCGCCGCCCGGACGTGCGCGGGCACGGGATCGGGCCGGCGGGAGGCGAGCACCTGCGGGGCGAGGTCCGTCCAGGGCTCGGCGGCGGCCGCGGCGACGGCGGCGCTCAGGCCCTTCGCGGCCGCCGTGCCCTGCCGGGCGCGGGCCGCGGCCACCAGCGCGTCGGCGAGCGCGGCCTTCGCCCAGTGGAAGATCCGCAGGGTGATGAGGTCGCCGCCGAGCTGGGGGTGGCCGGTGCTGCCGAGCACCCGGGGGCGCAGCAGGTAGCGGCGGCCGGCGATGCGGACGCCCTCGTGGTCGTCGCCCTCCGCGGGCGCCTCCCGGCCGGTGTGGTCCTCCAGGTCGACGGCGAGCAGGGCGATGTCGGTGGTGCCCCCGCCGATGTCGAGCACCAGCATGACCTGCCGCCAGGTCGGCAGCTCGGCGCCGGGCAGCGGGGCCGCCCGGGAGCGGAACTCCGCGAGGCCGGCCTCCAGATCGCCGCCGAAGCCCTTGAGCAGGAAGTACAGCGCGGCCGCGGTGGCCTCGTCGAAGCGGATGTCGACGTCGTTCGCGCTGCGCAGTCCGAGCGCGTCGCGGACGAGGTGCTGGAGGCGGGTGCGGGCGGTGGGCGGCGTGCTGACCGGGTAGGTGACGACGGTCTGCTCGACCGGCAGCCCGGTGAGGGCCTTCTCCTCCTCGGTGGCGGTGCCGCGCTCGACGGCCTTCAGCAGCGAACGCTCGGCCCGCCGCTGGAGGTCGTGGTAGGCCTGCCCGACCAGGGTGTCGGTGTCGGCCCCCCAGCCGGCCGGCAGCGCGGCCCCGGAGAGCCCGGGGAACGGCTGCGGGCGCAGCAGCCAGCGCTTGAGGCCGGGCACCAGCAGGCGTCCGCCGGTCTCCGGCCCGGAGACCGCGCCCGCCCGGTCGACCAGGACGGACTTCCGGACGTCCTTCGGGTCGACGGCGAGCAGGCTGCGGATCTCCGGCCGGTCCCAGGTCTGGTTGACGGCCAGCAGCAGCATCCGGAGGCTGCGCAGGGCGTCCTCGGCGTAGGCGTCGTCGTGGATGCGGTGGATCCTCAGCGCCAGGTCGTCGCGCTGCTCGACGGCCTCCTCGACGGCCAGGGTGACGGCCTGCCGGAGGGCGGTGAGGCCGTCGGCGTCGGCCAGGCCGGTGCCCGGGACGCCGGTGCCCGTGGCGGGGTCGAGCAGCGCCGCGAGGGCGGCGGGGCCGGCGGGCGGGTCGGGCAGCCGCTCCTGGAGGCGGTTCTCCAGCAGCTCCCAGGTGCGCTCGACGATCGCCGGGCCCGCCGTGCCGAGGACGGGGTCGGTGAGCAGGGCGGCGAGCCCGGCGAGCAGCACGGACTCCTGCGCGGGGTCGACGGGGCGGCCGGTCAGCCGGCGGTTGGTGAACAGCGCGAGGGTCGAGGAGTAGGAGCCGAGGTCCATCGTGAGCGGGTGGAGCGCGCCGGCCCCGGACGGCCACGGCGCCCGGAGCGGCTCGCGGGCGGGGCCGGGCCCGGGGGCGTCCGGGGGCTCGGGGGCGGGGGGCGGCTGGCGGTCGTCGGTCATCGGGGGTCCTCCTCTTCCGGGCCTGGGGCGGGCCATGACGGGTCGTCGAGCAGGGCGGCGAGGTCGGCGGCGGGATCCGGTCCCCCGGCGCCGGGACCGGCCGGGCCGTGCGCGGAGGTCATCCGGTCCAGTTCGGCGGCGCTCGGCAGGACGGCCTCGATCTGGGCCAGCCGCCGGGTCAGGTCGGCGGTGAGCGCGGCGAGCAGGCCGTGCAGGCGCCGGCAGGCGTCGTGGTGGAGCCCGCGGACGAGGTCGCGGCGGAGCCTGAGCAGGCGCTCCAGGTCGGTGCGGACGAGCTCCTCGGCGGTCTGGGCGGCGAGCCGCGGCGCGAGGACGGGATGCCACGGCAGGGCCTGGGCGGGTGCCAGCGGGTAGCGGGGCTGCTGGGCGGCGCCGGGCGGGCGGGCCGCGATCCGGGCCATCCGGTCGGCGGCGAGGCCGGGGTCGACGAGCCGGGAGATCAGCCGGAGGCGGTGCTCGGCGGAGGCGGGCGGCTCCACGGCGGCGAACCGCGCCGCGAGCAGCCGCCGGTCGGCGGCGAACCGTTCGGCGGCCCGGGCGAGGGCGCCGCCGGGGATGTGCGCGGCCCGGCCCCAGGCGGTGAGGGCCTCGTCGAGGAGCTCGCGCGTCGCGGTGTCGAGGGTGGCGACGGCGTCGTCGTAGAGTCCGCGGACGTCCTCCGTGGTGAGGGCGGGACGCGGGGGCTCGGCGACCGCTCCGGCGGGCCCGTCCCAGCCGTCGTCGTCCTCGCCGTCCCAGCCGCCGTACGGGCCGGGCGCGGCCTGCTGCCCGGCGGACCCGACGACGATGCGGCCCCCGGCGGCGTGACGCAGGGTGTCCGTCCAGATCTCCGCGCGGTGCACCTCGCGGGCCGCCCGGTCGAGGAGTTCCTCCTCCAGGGTGCTGCCGGCCCCGGTGCGGGTCTGGGCGAGCAGCGGGAGGGCGTCGAGGCGGTGGCCGAGGTCGGTGGCGGCCGCGCGCAGCGCCGTGCGCAGGGCGGTCAGGGCGGCGCGCTCCTCGGGGGCGGCCGTGGGAGCGGTGGCCGCGGGGGCGACGAGCCGGGCGACGTCGGCCAGGGCGGTGTGCAGGGCCCGTGCGGCGGCGCGGAGTTCGCCCTGCCAGACGCGCAGGCCGTCGCCGCGCATGTGGGTGCCGATGAGGGTGCGCAGCCCGTCCACGCCGCCGTCCTCGCAGTAGCGGCCGAGGGCGGCCGTCACGGGGTGGTGCGGGTCGCCGAGGGCGAGCTGCCGCCGGACGGCGTCCCAGGCGTCGAGGTTCTCGGCGGCGCGGCGCTGGTCGGCGGCGCTGGTCTCGCCCCAGGGCGCCTGCTTGCGGACGGCGGTCGCGGCGAGCGCCGACGTCAGGGCGACCCGGTCGTGGCGGTGGCGGGTGAGCAGGCCGGCGGTGCGGTGCAGGGCGGCGAAGGTCTCGTGCACCGGCGAGGCGGCGTACTCGGCGACCGTGGCGGGGACGGGGTGCGGCAGCGGCACGAGGTCGAAGCGGTTGGCGGCGACCAGCACCGAGTCGGCGAGACCGGTCCGCAGGAAGCGCCCCTGCTCCAGCATGCTGTGGAAGGCCGCGACGTGGTCGTTGGCGGCGCGCTCGGCCTGCAGCACGATCAGGACGGCACTCGCCCGGGGCAGTTCGCGTTCCACGAGGAACCGGTCGCGGCGGGAGCCGGAGTCGAGCCCCGGGAAGTCGGCGAGCTCGACGGTGAGGCCGCCGAGGTCCCAGACGTCCTGCGGGAGGCGCACGTCGAGGGTGATCTGGCGGATCAGCGGGAAGGTGTCGCGCAGCCCGGCGGCGTCGAGGGCGGCGTCCGGCGGGAGCGGCAGCACCGGGCGGGGCGGCGGCACCTCGCGCGGGAGGGAGCGGCTGTCGCCGATCTCGACGGCGGCGCGCAGCAGCCCGGCGCTGATCGCGACCGGCGGCCCGAGCGGGGTGCGGGGCAGCAGGTGGGCGCCGACGGCGAGCGCGTCGCGCAGCTGGAGCAGCTCGTGGCCCCACTGCCGGAGTTCGATGTTGTCGGAGTGCCAGACCTGGCGGCAGAACGCCTCGACCGGCGCCCAGTCGGAGCGGGCCGGGTCGGCGAGGTCGACCGGCCGGTGGCCGTCGAGGGCGGAGACGTCGTACCCGAGGCCGCGGCGGCGCACGGAGTCCACGATGCCGTCCAGGACGAAACCGGCGAGGTCCGCGACGGCCTCCGCGGAGAGGTACGACACCGAGACCGCCCCGAGCCCCGGGGCGCCGCCGGGCGGGGCGGGGTGCAGGCGCAGCACGGTGAGGTTGCCGGTGGTCTGCACCTTGGAGACGGCGAGCAGGCCGGGGAGGCGGGTGAGCAGGCAGAGCAGGAGGGTCTTGCCCGCGGCGTAGCTGCCCGCGAGGGCGAGCGACGGGTGGCGCTGTGCGGCGGCGTGCAGCAGCCGGGCGGCGGCCCGGGCGCGGGCCTCGGCGCGCTGCCGCTGCGGGCCGCCGGGCGGAAGGGCGATCAGCGCGGCGAGGGCGCGCTCGGCCAGGCTGCGGAGCGCGGCCCTCTCCTCGTGGTACTGGTCCATGGGCTCCCCTCGGGACGGGTGCGGCTGGGCACGGCAGGTGGGGCACGGCGGTTGCGGCGGGACGGGCGGGCGCGGCGCCGTACGGGTCAGGGCCCGGGGCGGCCGAGGTGGTCGGTGCGGTGCTCGCGGAAGCGCTCGTCGCGGGCCCGGGCGAGGTCGGCGGCGAGGCGGGTGCGGCGCAGCTTCTGGTCGACCGCGAGGTCGATCGCGTGGACGGCGGCCGCGAACTCGACGCGGTCGGCGTAGCGGACGAGTTCGGCCTGCTCGCGGCGGCGCCGGTGGTGCAGGGTCTTCCCGCCGAGCGCCTTGAGGACGAGCGGCAGGACGTCGACGAGGAGGAGGAGCCCGCGGATCAGCCAGGGCAGCCAGCGCACCGTGGGGTCGTGCCGGTTCTCCTGGCGGAAGGTCCGCAGGGCGTGCTCGCGGGCCAGCCAGCCGTCCGCGCCGGCCTTCGCGGGGGTGGCGGCCTCGACGGCGCGGTACTCGGGCGAGCCGGGGGTGCGCAGGGCGGTGACGGTGGCCTGGTCGGCGCGGTTCTTCGCCCGGAGGTCGGCGTTGTCGCGGTCGCGCCGCTCCGCGGCGGCCTGCCGGTCGGCGAGGGCGGCCGTGACCTTCCGGCGCTCGGCCTCGGCGAGCGCGCCGTAGCCGGGGCGGCCGGGGTTGTTGATCTCCTGGTAGTAACGGGTGTTGGCGTCGGTGTAGGTGCGGGCGGCGGCGTCGGCGAGCGCGTCGTTGTCGGCCATCTGCTGCTCGCGCCGGGCGACGGCGTCCTGCAGGGCGGCGGCGGAGGCGTCGACCTTGCCGGCGATCTCGGCGCGGTGGGCGGTGCCGGCGTCGCGGGCGAGCACCTGGCGGATCTCCGGCTCGAAGACGACCAGGCAGACCGACTCGCCGACGAGGACGGCGACGAGGAGGGCGAGCGCGATGCGCAGCGGGTAGGTGATCCAGGAGTTGAGCCGTCCGCGCCCGGTGCGGGAGGGCGGCACCGGGTGGTCGGCGGCGGCGCCGGCGGCGGCCGCGGTGACGAGGTCGGCGCGGCGGTCGACGCCGCTCAGGTCGCCGTAGTCGGTCTCGGCGAGGACGGCCCGGTCGATGCAGAAGACCAGGACGCCCCAGGCGAGCGCGACGGGCACCGTCCACGGCCGCTGCCCGCCGGCGATCAGTGTCATCAGCACGGCGGCGGAGGCCGCGGCCATCGACGCCACCAGCACCATGAGGGTGCCGACGGCGGCGGCCCGGGTCCGCTCGGACCGGGTGAGCAGGTGGCCGGGGTCGGTGGCGGCGGCCCAGCGCAGGAAGCGGGTGCCGGCGCGGGGCGGCCGGGCCTCCGGTTCGGCGCCGCGCACCTCGGCCCAGGCGCCGTCGTCCGCGGTTCCGGCGGCCGTCGCTGCGGCGGGCCGGGTGCGCGCGCGCCGGCGGCCGGCCCCCGCGGCGGGGTCGCCGGGGGCGAAGGCGTCCGCTGACATGTGGTCCTCCCCTCCACGCTGTGGCGGTCCCAGTGTGGGAGGCGGGGGCGGGCCGGCGTCAGTCCTCCTTTGGGGGAGGCAGAGGGCCTCCGAAGGGTGCGGCGGCGGCGCGTTCGGCGGCCCGGCGGGCGAGTTCGGCCAGGGCGGTGCCCACCGGCGGGCCGTCCTGCCCGGGGGTGCAGACCAGTCGGGCGACGACGAGGCCGGCGAGCAGCACGCGGGCGCCGGCGGTGCCGGGGGCGCCGAGCTCCCGGCGGATCCGGTCGACGGCGCGGCGCGCCTGCCCGGGGCGGGCGAAGAGCCACCGCAGGTCGTCGACCCGGTGCAGGTCCGCGTCGCCGGGAGCCGCCCAGACGGCGGCGCCGGCCGCGACGACGCCGGTGAGCGGCGGCGAGAGGGCGGGCGGGCGACGGTCCCCGGGGGCGCAGATCCGGTGCAGCGGCGGGGGCACGTCGTCCCGGTCGAGGAACAGCGCGAGGAACTCCCCCGGCGCCGGGGCGGGTTGTCGGGCGCGCAGGCTCCACGGCGCCACGGCCTTCCTCCTCCCGTCCCGGAACGGGCGCCGATCGTCCCGCACCGCCGGCCGGGGCGGGAAGTCCCCGTTTCGGGGAGGGCGCCGCGGGGCCCGGGTCGGTCCGGCCACGGGCCGCGGGCCGGGGGGTCAGCCGCCGGTGCGGTGCCCGTCGAGCTCCTCGGCCCAGCGGCGGGCGGCCTCGCGGGGGGTGATCGAGGGGAGGACGCCGGTGCGGGTCTGCACGTACTTGTCGCGGATGCTCTCCAGGTGGGTCTTGAGGGTGGACTCGCCGATGTGGAGCTCGGCGGCGGCGTCCCGGGAGCGGCTGCCGCGGCGGCCGACCAGCTCGATGATCTGGTACTCGCGGGCGGACGGCAGGACCATCCGGCGGCGGCGCCGTCCGGCGTCGAGGATCCGGGTGAGCAGGGCGCTGCCGCCGCCCGGGGGGAGTCCTGCGCGGCGCTCGTACTCGTCGAGGGCGTCGCCCTGGGCGAGGGCGCGGAGCAGATCCGTCTCGGGGCGGCCGATCTCCTGCCGGGCGAGGGGGCGCAGGCCGCTGTCGCGGAGCAGCCGGCCGGCCAGGGCCGGGTCGATCCAGTGGCCGCCGTTGGCGACGGTCGTGACGGCACGGCAGAAGACCTGCGGGTCCTCCGACTTGGGGACGAAGCCGCGGGCCCCGGCGGCGAGCGAGTCGAGCTGGGCGTCGGCGGTGGCCAGGTGGGAGAAGGCGATGACCAGGCAGCCGAGCGAAGCGACGAACTCGACGGCGTCGCGGCCCTGCCGGCAGTCGGCGGGGAATTCGAGGTCGCACAGCACGACGTCGGGCCGCAGGGCGCCGAGCTCCTCGGTGCTGCCGACGGCGGCGAGCTGGCGGAAGCCCGCGGCGCTGAACGAGGTGAGCAGGCCGGTGCGGAAGGCGGGGTGGTCGTCCACCACGCCGAGACTGATCCGGGCCGGGGTCAGCATGCGCGCTCCTCCGTCTCCCCGCCCGCCGGGCGGTCCCACTCCCACAGGATCTTGGTGCCCCGGCCGGGCCGGGAGTCGAGGGTGACCCGGCCGCCGTGGTGCTCGATGGTGCGCAGGCTCCGGCCGAGGCCGCCGCCGGCCCGGACGGCCGCGGGGTCGAAGCCCCGGCCGCGGTCCTGGACGCTGACGACGAGGCCGTCCGGTCCGGACTCGGCGAACAGCACGACCGCCTGGCCGTCCCGTCCGGCGTGCGCGACGGCGTTGTTGAGGGCCTCGACGACCGCGCCCTCCAGGGCGTTGACGATGTCGGGCGGCGGCTCGTCGACCACGATGACGGTCTCGACGACGATCATGCCGCGGAGGGTGAACTGCTCGACCACCCCGCGCAGGGCGGCCTCCAGGCCGTGCGTCTCGCCGGAGCGCGGGTCCTCCAGCCACCGTCGGGCGCGCGCCACCGTCCAGCGGGCCCAGTGCACCTCGGCCTCGCCGACCTCGCGGCCGGACGCCATGTGGTTGACGACGGGCAGCATGATGTCGTGGATGGCGCTGTGCAGCTGGTCGCGGTGGCGGGCGTCCCGGTCGCGCTGCTGCTGGTCGGCGCTGTCCCGGCGGCGCTTCTCGGTCTCCTCCTGGGCCTCGGTGGTGGCGTCGGCGAGGTGGCGCCAGGTCGCGGCGACACGGCGGCCGACGGCGTACCAGAGCGCGAAGCCGAGGAGGTCGGAGGCGAGTTTCAGCCGGGCGTCGGGCAGGACGGCGAGCGTCCAGGACGCCATCAGCGCGGCGACGGCGGCCAGGCCGAGCGGGCGGCCGACCCGGGAGATCCCGATGACGGCGGCCGCGCCGAGGCTGAAGGGCACGAGCTCGGTCATGACGACGTTGCGGAGCTCCGGTGCCGCGGCCCGCGAGCCCGCGTACATCAGCAGCACGCAGAACGCGGCGTCGACGAGCACGGTGCGGCGGTCGAGCGGGCCGGGGGCGGCGGCGGCCCGGCGGTCGAACCAGAGGGCCTCGCCGATCGCGGCGGCCGCGGCGGCGGCCGCGACCCAGGGGTGGGCGAGCTGGGCCCAGCCCAGCAGCGGCAGCAGCATGAAGGCCGAGGTGCCGACGCGGATCAGGCGCATCATGCGCTTGATCCGGTCCTCGGTGCCGTCGGTCACGGTGCCTCGGTCACGCACCGGGAGCACCCACGACGCCGTCCAACCACCGCGCAAGCCGCCCCCAGCGTCCAGCTTCCTCCCGGGCGACCAGCATGGCACAGAACCTGATCGCAAGGCGGGATCCGGACGACAACTCCCGTGCACGAAAGTCAAGTTGACGGTGTACGCGCGGGAATCGGAAGGCCTGTACGGTCGGATCCGGGCGGACCCGGACCACATCCCGACCAGGTCCGGTCGGACCCGGTCGGGACCGGTCGGGCGCGGCCCGGACCGCGGTTGCGCACGGAAGTCGGGCGGCGGCCGTCAGCAGGCGATCGGGGACGCCCCGAGCGCCACGTCGTCGAACCAGAGGGTGTCGTCACCGACGCCGTAGCTCTCCCAGCCGAGCCGGAAGGTCGTCGGACGCGGCGCGGTGGAGCGCACCAGCCACTGGTTGTCGACGTCCTGGGTCGGCACGGTGTCCAGGTGGAGGCCGGGCACCTCGACGTCGTCCAGGTAGGTCCGCATGGCCTGCTGGGTGGTGTCGATCTGGAAGCGCAGGCAGATCCAGCGGCCGGTGGGCAGCGCCGCGCTCTGCGCGACACCCGCCGGGCTCTGCACGGGCAGGGTGGCGTCGTCGGACTCGCGGTTCCACTGGAGGGCGCCGTTCTGGCCGCCGATCCGGAGGTCCTTCCCGCCGTCGCGCGCGTCCGCGAAGGTGAGGGAGGTGACGTGGGCGGCGGGCAGGGCGGTGGTGTGCCGCACCCGCATCCGGGCGTACACGACGGGGCCGACCGCGGAGACGTCCTTCGTGGTGCCGACGAAGACGTGGTTGCAGTAGCCCGCCCTGCCGTCGATCCGCAGCGAGCGGGTGCCGCTGTAGGCGACGGCGGTGTCGATGGCGGCGGTGCCGGTGCCGGAGCAGTTGGGGGTGACGGTCTGCCAGTCGCCGGCGGGAGCGCTGCCGGTCTGGTCCTCGAAGCCGGAGCAGACCACCGCGCTGCCGCAGCCGGGGACGGGCGGCGTCGGGCTGGTGCTCGGCGAGGGACTGCCGGACGGACTGCCCGACGGGCTCGCGGAGGAGCTCGGCGAAGGGCTCGGGGACGCACTGCCGGACGGGCTCGGGGACGCACTGGCGGACGGGCTCGGGGACGCACTGGCGGACGGGCTCGGGCTCGGGCTCGGCGAGGCGCTCGTGCCGCCGTTGCACGGCGTGCCGTTGAGCGCGAAGCCGGACGGTGCCGGGGCGGCGGCCGCCCAGGTGCCCTGGACGCCGAACTCCGTGGCGGCGCCGGTGGCGAGACTGCCGTTCCAGGCGGCGTTCACGGCGGTGACGGCCGTGCCGGTCTGCGTGACGGTGGCGTTCCACGCGGAGGTGACGTGCTCGTCGCCGCCGTACGTCCAGGTGAGGCGCCAGGACGTCAGCTGCGGGCCGAGGTTGGTGACCTTGACGGCGGCGGTGTAGCCGCCGGTCCAGCGGTTGGCGGTGTAATCGACGCGGCAGCCGGGGCTGTCGGCGGCCGAGGCGGCGGGCAGCGGCAGCAGGGCCGCGGCGGTGGCGGCCAGGGCAGCGGCGGCGGCGCCCGCGGTGGTGCGCAGGCGGCGTAAGGCGGGGGTGGCGGGGGTGGCGGTGCGGGGCATGGTGGTGCGTCCTTTCGCAGGCCGGGGTGGGGGCCGTGCGGGGCACCCGGGCTTCCGGGTGCCCCGCACGGGTTCAGCTGCGATCAGCCGGGCGCGCGGTCAGCTGCAGGCGGCTCCGTTGACCGTGAACTGGGTGGGCAGGGTGTTGCTGCCGGAGTACGTGCCCTGGAAGCCGAAGCTCGCGGTGCCGCCGGGTGCCAGGGTGCCGTTCCAGCCGGCGTCCTTGGCGGTGACCGCGGCGCCGGACTGGGTGACGGTGGCGTTCCAGGCGTTGGTGATCGCCTGGTTGCCCGGGTAGGTCCACTTCAGGGTCCAGCCGGCGATCTGGGCGGTGCCGGTGTTCTTGACCGTGACCGTGGCGGTGAAGCCGTTGCCCCAGGCGTTGTCGACCTTGTAGGCGACGTTGCAGACCCCCGCGGGCGGTGCGGTGTCGTCGTCGGCCTCGGTGGCGGTGAAGGCCGCGGCCTCCACCCCGGTGCCGCCCGCGGAGAACGCGGCCGTGCCGTTGGCGGTGTCCGCGTCCTGCGCGGCGGAGACGGTCACCTGCTGGGCGGTGGCCCAGTTGGCGGGGGTGAAGACGAGGCTCGCACCGGCGGTGACGGCGAGGTCGGTGTCACCGGAGGTGCGGGCGACGGCGACGGTGACGTTCTGCGCGGGGGCGGACGACAGCTTCACCGCGACGGTGGCGGAGGAGCCCTCGGCGACGGTGACGGCCGCCGGGGCGGCCTGCACCTTCGGGGTCACGGGCTGCGGGGTGTCCTTGCGCTCCGCGGCGAAGGCGGCGAGCCAGGCCAGCGGCGCGTTCCAGTTGATCGCGACCTCGTTCGTGGAGTACGAGCCGATGTCGTCGATGTAGCACTTGGCGGGGGCGCAGCCGGCCAGCTGGGCGGTCGCGATCGGGTCCTGGAGACCGGAGTTGGGGCCTCCGGCGAAGGAGCCGGCGGGCGGGTGCGGCAGCGAGGCGTCGTTCTGGTGGGCCCAGAAGCGGTGGTGCTCGTTCTCCGAGGCGTGCTCGCCGTAGCCGGTGACGTACGACTGGTTGAGCGCGTTGCGGCCCAGCAGGTAGTCGAGCGACTCCAGCGCGCCGGTGCGGTAGCGCTGCTGGCCGGTCAGCTCGTACGCCACGGCGATGATCATCGCGTTGTTGGCGACGGAGCTGTTGGAGCCCCAGACGTAGCCGTCGGAGGCGATCGGCACGGCGTAGCCCTGGCCCGCCATGGTGGTGAGGTAGCCGTCGGCGGCGGTGGTCAGCTGGCCGCGGAGCCGGGTGACGTCGTCGGCGGGCAGCGCGACGCCGGGCACGGTCGCCAGGGTGATCTTGCCGAGGGTCGCGGTGCCGCCCCACCAGGCGCCGTCCGCGGGTGCGGTGTGCACGGCGGAGGAGGTCACGGCGTCGCGGTACTGCGTCTCGCCGGTGGTGGCGAGGAGTTCGGCGGCGGCCCAGTAGAACTCGTCGGTGACCTGGTTGTCCTCGTACGCGCCGCCGCCGGTGCTGTCGGTGGCGGGGGCGAGGACGTTCGGGTTGGCCTTGGCGGCCGTCCAGGCACGGCGGGCCGCGTCGAGGCAGCGGGCGGCGAACGCCGCGTCGTACGGCGCGTAGACGCGGGCGCACTGCGCGGCCGAGGCGGCCAGGTTGAGCGTGGCGGCGGTCGACGGCTTGTGCAGCTCGCGCTGCTGGCTGTCGAGTTCGGGGCGGGTGGGCAGGCCGGTCCACTGCGCGTCGTGGATCTTGTGGAAGGCCATGCCGGCGAGCGGCTTGCCGGTCGGCACCTGCATCCGCATCAGGAAGTCGAGCTCCCAGCGGGCCTCGTCGAGCACGTCGGGCGTGCCGTTGCCGCGCTCGGGCACCTTGAGCGTGGAGTCGCCGACCCCGGCGTCGCCGCCCGCCCGGTGGGCCCGCTCGAAGGAGTTGACGAGCTGCCAGGTGGCGATGCCGCCGTTGACGACGTACTTGCCCTGGTCGCCGGCGTCGTACCAGCCGCCGCGGACGTCGAGGCTGTAGTCGCAGACCCCTGCCTGACAGGGCACGCTGGTGTCGCCCTTGTTGGGGGCGACGCCGAGGTGGCCGGCGGGCCGGGCGTAGGCGGAGCCGGCCAGGGCCGCGTCGATGGCGATGCCGCTGCGCTGCTGGTAGAAGAACTGCATGCTGTCGGCCCGCAGGCCGTCGTAGAGCGCCGCGGAGATGTCGAACGGGTAGCTCGTCTGGCCGTCGACGACCAGGGTGAAGCCGGTGCCGGTGCCGGTCCAGGCACTGAAGTCGGCGAGGTGCGTCGCGTCGCCGGAGGCCGCGTCGGCGCCGCGGACGGTGGTGGTGCCGGAGGCGACGGCCGTGCCGGCGGCGTTGCGCAGCTGCCAGGCGAGGGGCGCGGTGGCGGAGCTGACGACGGTGGCGCGCTTGGGGCCGTCGGGCAGGTAGCCGAGCTGGTTGACGCGCACGGTCGAGCCGGCGGCCGTCACGGCCGCCGGGGCGGCGGCGGCGTCCACGGGGACGGCGGCGAGCCCGGTGGCGGCGAGGGCGGCGCCGGCCAGGGCGGCGGCCGCCCTTCGTGTCAGGGAGCGGGTGGTGAGAGGAGGCACGGGTGGGGCCTTCCGAGGTGGGGGGTGGGAAGCCGGGAGCTGTGGGAGCGCTCCCAGAGGTATGAAGCCAGCGCCGCCGAGAGCACGTCAAGAGGCATGCACGGATTGGCACTTCCGCGACACCCCGCGGGAGCGCTCCCCTCGCGCAGTCGCCGCACGGTCGCCGCGCGGCCGCCGCACGGGCACGCAAGCGGGCAATCCGGGGCAGCCCGGACGGGCCCCGCCGGGCCCGGCACCGACCCTCCGCGGCCAGAGTAGACAGTGTCTACTCGGGGCTGGTAGACAGCCTGCATGACCGAGGACGACACCGGGCTCCGCGCCCGTCTGGTGCAGGTCGGCGTCGACCTGCTCGCCGCCGAGGGGATGCAGGCGCTCACCCTCCGGGAGATCGCGCGCCGGGCCGGGGTCTCCCACGGCGCACCCCGGCGGTACTTCCCCACCCATCTGGAGCTGCTGTCCGCCATCGCGCGGCGCGGCTTCGCCGACCTCGCCGCCCGGGCCGCCACCGCCGCCACCCCCGGCGCGGACGGCCCGGACGGCACCCCCGGCGCGGACGGCCCGGACGGCCCGGACGGCGGCGGGCCGCCGTCCGACCCCCGCGCCCGTCTCCTCGCGCTCGGCCGGACCTACCTCGACTTCGCCCGCACCGAGCCCGGCATGTTCGACCTGATGTTCCGGCACGACCTGCTGGAGAGCAACGCCCTCGGCCTCCGCGACACCAGCCTGCCGCTGTTCGGCCTCCTCACCGGCCTGATCGCCGCCGTCCGGCCCGCACCGCCCTCCGGGGCCGCGCCCCGGGTCGCCGCCGGCGCCCTCTGGGCCAACCTGCACGGCATCGCCCAGCTCCGCGCCTGGGGGAGCCTCGCGCTCGCCACCGGCAGCGACGACGTCGAACCCCTGCTGCGCGCCGCCCTCGACGCCCACCTCGGCCCGGAGCCGGGAACCCGCACGCCCGCCCGGGGGGAGCGGCCGTGACCACCACCTGGAGGCAGCGCCTCACCCTCACCTGCAGCATCACCGGCGCCGTCACGGTCGCCGTCGACGGCACGGTGCTGACCGTCGCCCAGCCCGCCCTGCGGCACGACCTGCACGCCTCGCTCGGCGCGGTCCAGTGGACGAGCACCGGCTACCTGATCACCGTGGCGAGCCTGCTCGTCCTCTCCGGCCGGATCGGCGACCGGTACGGCCACCGCCGCGTCTTCGCCCTCGGCATGCTGGGCTTCGCCGGCGCGTCCGCCGGCATCGGGCTCGCGCCCGGCGTCGGCAGCGTGATCGGCCTCCGGATCCTCCAGGGCGCCTTCGGCGCGCTGCTGCAGCCCGCCACCCTCGGCATGCTGCGCGCCGCCTACCCGGCCGACCGGCTCGCCATGCCCATCGCCCTGCGCACCAGCGCCATCGGCCTCGCCGCCGCGGCAGGCCCGCTGGTCGGCGGCGCGCTGACCACGCACCTGGGCTGGCGGTCGGTATTCTTCCTCAGTGCCGTCCCGGCCCTCCTGGTCGGCGTGCCGGCCCTCGCCCTGCGTGACGGCCGGGCCGCCCCGGCACTCCGCCCCGGACGCCCGGCCGGCCTCGACCTGCCCGGCGCGGCCCTGCTCGGCATCGCGCTCGCCTGCCTGGTGCACACCCTCGTCCGGCTCCCCGGGACCGGCCCGACGCCCGCGGTCGTGGCCGGCTGCGCCGTCGCCGCGACGGCCGGGGCCGCCTTCGTCCGCCACGAGCGGCGCACGCCGCGCCCCCTCCTGCCCGCGCGGCTCCTCACCTCGGCGCCGGTCGTGTGCGCCCTCGCGGTGCTGGTCACCGCATCGGCCGCGCTGTTCGGCACCCTCTTCGTCAGCACCTACTACCTGCAGGACGTCCTCGGGCTCGACCCCTTCGGCAGCAGCCTGCGCGCGCTGCCGCTCGCCGCGGCCATGGTGCTCGGCGCACCCGTCGCCGCCACCCTGCTGCGCCGCCACGGCCCCCGCCGCACGGCCGGCACGGCGGCGGTCCTCCTCGCCCTCGGCGTCCTGGTGCTCTCCCGGCTGGGCCGGGCCCCCGCCGAGGCCGCGATCGGCGGCGGATTCCTGCTGCTCGGCGCGGGGTTCGTCACGGTGATGGTGACGGGCACGGCCGTCGTCGTACGCTCCGGCCCCGCGGAGGACGCCGGCGTGGCGGGCGGCCTGCAGCAGACCGCGCTCAACATCGGTCCGGCCCTGGGCGTCGCCGCGGCGGCGGCGCTGCCCGCGCTCACCACGGACCGGACGGGCCTCCCGGCGATGGCGCCCACCCTGACGGTGCTGGCGGCCGTCGCCGCGGCCGGCGCCCTGGCCGCGCTCGGCCTGCCCGGCCGCACACCACCGCACGGCGCGCCCCCGCCGGGCGCGACGGCGATCACCACCGGCAGCAGCACCGCAGGACCGCGGAACGCCGGGACGGCCGCCTCCGTCGGCGGGAGACACGACGGCTCGTAGCCGGTGACCCGGGCCGGGCCGGGCGCAGCACGCCCCGGGTGCCGGGCCCGGCTGCAGCGGGCCTGGTCGGCGGTGCGGTCGCCGGGAGCGTGCCCGTCCTCCTGTCGGGTGCTGCCCTCGCGGTGGCGACGGCCGGGGCGGCGGTCTCCCGGGCACTGTCCCGGCGCGCACGGCGGGCCCGGGAGCCGCGGTGCACCGCGCTGGCGGTCGTCGAGAGCCGGCAGGCCCTGAACGCGACGGCGGGGACGTGCCGGTCGCGTTCGTGCTGGGCGTCGCCCCGGACAAGGGGCCGGCGTTCCGGGTGCGGATCCGGCAGTACGTCAACCTCGCCGACCTCGCGGACCACCCGGTCGGCCGCACGGTGGTCGTCACCTACCCGCGGCCACGGCCGTGGGACGCGCGGATCGTCACCGGGCCCTCCCCCGGGTGGGCGCAGCGGGCGGCGGACGGCGCGGTCGATGCGGTGCCGGAGTCCGCGACGGTCGAGGACCCCGCTCTCGGCTCGTCCTGCCTGTGACTGCGATCGATGGCTTGCGAATGCGAGCTGTGGTTTGCGAGCGGCGGTCCGGGCGCCGGTCGAGTCACGTCGAGCAGTGGTCGTGTGCGGTTCCGGCAGCGCCGAGGTGTATGGCCGTGGTGCTGTTGACGGGTGGTTTCTTCGGCTGGGGCCCTGTCCACCCTTCCTGGTCGACGTCGGGTCGAGGCCCCTGGGGGGAGAGGTCGCGGGGAGCGCCGCTCAACAGCTGGGCCTTGTACGGGGTACGGCGCCGCTCCCGATGCCCGGCGCACCATGCGCAACGCGCGTAGAAATGCCATGCGGAGGAAACCTTGCGGTCCCCCGCGTGCAACCCGGCTCGCCTAGAACTGCCCTGCCGCCACGGCGTGTTCCCCACATCCCCGGTGCGGTGCTCCGCGAACCGTCCGCAACCGCTCGCGAAAGGCACCCTCATGTCACCTCGTCACATACCTGGCAGGCGCCCCCGCCGCACCGCCGCGCTCGGCACCGCTTGCCTGGCCGCCGCCATGACGCTGGCAACGCTCACCACCGCCCCCGCGGCGCATGCCGCAGCCTCGGTCCCGTCGCAGGGATCGCCGACACAGCTCGACGTCGGCAACTGGAACGTCGAGTGGTTCGGTGCGCCGGACTTCGGCCCGACCGACGAGGCGCTTCAGCAGCAGAACGTCCGCGACGTCATGGCGGGCGCCGACATGGACGTGTGGGGCCTCTCCGAGGTCGTCAGCACCTCGGCGTTCGACACACTCGTGGCCGGCATGCCCGGGTACACCGGGGTCGTGGCCAACGACCCGATCGTGACGAACGGCGCGCAGTACTACTCGGACTTCAGCAACACCGAGCAGAAGGTCGCCCTCGTCTGGCGCTCCGGCATCGCCACCCTGGTGAGCGCGAAGGTCATCCTGACCAACCAGAACAGCAACTTCGCCGGCCGCCCGCCGGTGGAGTTCACGCTGCGCGGCACGTTCGACGGTGTCACCCGCGACCTCGTCTTCATCGTCCTGCACGCGAAGTCCGGGTCCACCCAGGA
Source organism: Kitasatospora sp. NE20-6 (assembly GCF_045862635.1). Taxonomy (NCBI): domain Bacteria; kingdom Bacillati; phylum Actinomycetota; class Actinomycetes; order Kitasatosporales; family Streptomycetaceae; genus Kitasatospora; species Kitasatospora sp. NE20-6. The sequence continues at coordinate 132,752 of NZ_BPRL01000003.1, read as the reverse complement.
TGCGTGGAACCTGCGCAACCCCGCGTCGCAGGCCCTCAAGTCCTACCTCGACACGACCTACCCCACACAGAACGTCTTCGTCATCGGCGACTGGAACGACGACGTCGACACCTCCATCACCCCCGAGAAGGCTTCGCCCTACGCCAACTTCGTGAACGACGCGGCGCGCTACACGTTCCCGACGCGGGCCCTGTCGCTGGCGGGCGTGGCGTCGACGGCCGGCTACCCGGACTTCATCGACCACCAGCTCACCACCAACGAGGTGCAGGCGAAGTACGTCGCCGGCTCGGCAACCGCCTTCCAGCCCCAGGCCTACATCCCGAACTACGCGGCGACGACGAGCGACCACTACCCGGTGTTCGCCCGCTACAACTTCGTCATCGGCGGTGGCGGCGCGAACCAGCAGCCCACGGCGTCGTACACGCACTCCTGCACCGCTCTCACCTGCACCTTCACCGATGGCAGCACCGACTCCGACGGCACCGTCGTGAGCCGCAGCTGGAACCTCGGCAACGGCCAGACCTCGACGGCGACGAACCCGACCGTGACCTACGCATCGGCCGGAACCTACGCGGTCTCACTGACCGTGACGGACAACGGCGGAGCCACCCACACCACGACCCAGAACGTCACCGTCACCGCCGGCGGCGGCGGACCCGCCAACGTCATCATCAACGAGGTGCTGGCCAACGAACCGGGTAGCAGCACCGTCGGCGAGGCCGTCGAGATCGTGAACACCGGTGGCACGGCCATCAGCATCGCCGGCTGGACCGTCTCCGACGGGACGGCAGTGCGGCACACGTTCGCGGCCGGTACGACGCTGCAGCCCGGCAAGGCGATCACCGTGTTCGGCGGGGCCTCCGCGATCCCCGCCGGCATCGTCGCGGTGGCAGCCAGCACCGGCGGCCTCAACCTGTCCAACAGCGGCGACCAGGTCATCCTGCGGGATTCGGCCGGAGCGACGGTCCAGTCGATGAGCTACACCTCAAGCCAGGCGAACTCCGACGGGGTATCCGTCAACCGAAGCCCTGACGGCTCGGCGACCGGCGGCTGGGTCAAGCACAACACCATCAGCCCACTGTCCAGCTCGCCCGGCCGGCGCGCCGACGGAACGGCGTACTGAGTCAACCGATCCTGGAACCCGCAGTCGAACGGAGTTCATGGTCGGGTGATCCTCCGGCCGCGCTTGAAGGCAGGGCCTCCTGGTAGCTCTGGGGTGCGACCCCGATCCGGGAGGTTCCCGGAGGCCCTGTTGCCCATGTGTACGCGGTTGCGCCTGTCGACTTCTCGCCCCCCGTGTCGTGCGACAGCCGCTCACCGAGGGTCACCACAGCCAAACGACTCCTCGCAAACCAACGGTCGAAACCCCAGGTCGCAGACGGTGGACTCGCAAACCATCCGTTGAAGTCCCCCTGCCTGCCGGGCCTGCTGGGCTTCCTGATCGGGGCGGCGGCGGTGGTCGTGCTGCGCCGGGTGGCCACCGCGGTGGCTGCCGCCGCGGTGGCCCGCGCGTCGGCGAACTCACCGTCGAGGACGGGCGGATGACCGCGAGCACCGGCGCCGCGGACCGGCCGGACCGGCGGATCGACCTGACGGCGCTCGCGTACGAGCGGTTCCCGGCGCCGGTCGCCGAGGCGCAGGCCGGGCTGGGGACGGGCGGGCGGGGCGCGTGGCGGATCCGGGTGACGGAGGACCCGCTCACGGGGGCACCGGTCGTCCGGGTGACGGTGACCGACGGGCAGGCCGCCGTCGCCCTGGAGGCCTGCGCGCAGGGGAACGTCACCGGCCGAACCCCCGCCCCCGCCTCGATGGTCAGTGGTCGGCGGTCGGCGGTAAATCGATGGATCGGCCGATCGCCGCCCTCCTAGAGTGACGTGGCCACCGGGCGCGGAGCGCCGGCCACACCCTCACCCACCAGGAGCGGACGATGCGCGCCCCCTACCCGCGGACCCCGCACCTGCCGTGGTCACCCGGGGCGACCGCCGACGACGTCCGCTCGGACGGGCCGGCGGGGCTGCGCGGCCTGGAGGTCGTCGTCACCGAGAAGCTCGACGGCGAGAACACCACGCTCTACCGCGACGGCCTGCACGCCCGCTCCCCGGACTCCGGCCACCACCCGTCCCGGACGTGGGTGAAGGGACTCCAGGGCCGGATCGGCCCGGCGATCCCGGCCGGCTGGCGGGTGTGCGGCGAGAACCTGTTCGCGCAGCACTCCATCGCCTACCGGTCGCTCGACAGCTGGTTCTACGGCTTCTCCGTCTGGGACGCCGACGACCGCTGCCTCGACTGGGACGCCACCGTGCGCTTCCTGCGCCGCCTCGGCGTGCCCGCCCCGCCCGTGCTGTGGCGCGGCGTGCTCGACGAACGCGCCCTGCGGGCCCTGCGGTTGGACACCGACCGGCAGGAGGGCTACGTCGTGCGGAGCACCGCCGGCTTCGCCCGGGCGGACTTCGCGCACCGGGTCGCCAAGTGGGTCCGCCCGCGGCACGTCCGCACCGACACGCACTGGATGTACGCGGCCGTCGTGGAGAACGGGCTCGGGCCGGCCGCGGCCCTCTGGGCGGTGCGCTCCGGCGCGGCCGCCGACCCGGCGGCCCTGCGGGCCGCGGTGGGCGTCCCCCCTGCACCGGCCGACCCCGGCACCGGCCCGGACACCCCCGGCCCGTCCGGCCCGGACACCGGCGACGAGGCGGTCGCCGACGTCGCCGCCCGGCTCGACGCCCTCGGCCGGACGGGCGACGACCGGCTCACCGGCGTCCTCGCCGCCGCCCTGCACGGCACGCGCCGCGCGGAGCTGGCGGCCCTCCTCGCCGGCCCGCTCGGCCTGCCGACGGCCCGGCGCGTCGCCGACCTCGCCGGGCTGCACCCGGCCCTGCACCGCCCGCACCCGGACGAGCAGCGCCGCTCCGGCCTCGTCCGGCTCTCCTTCGCCGCCGACCTCGGCGTGCTGCACGCGCTCGCCGCGGCGGTGCTCGCCGGACGGACCGGCCCGGAGGCGGAGGAGGCCCGCGGGCAGGTCGAGTGGTCGGCGCTGCACGCCGAGGACGCCGGCATGCTCGCCGGGGACGGGGCGTCCCCGCTGCACCGCCTGCGGTCCGGGCTGCGCGAGGCGTTCGCGGACCTGCCGCCGGACGCCGCCCAGCGCTGCTGGGCGGAGGCCCGCGCGGCCTTCGCGGACGGCAGGATCGGCACCGTCGACGAGGCGGTGGCCGCCACCTGGCGGTGGCGGACGGGGGCGTTCCCCCGCCTGGTGCAGCTGGTCGGCCCGTCCGGCAGCGGCAAGAGCCGGTTCGCCGCCGGGCTGCCCGGCACCGGCGCCCGGATCTCGCTGGACGACCTCCGGCAGGCCCGCGGCGACCGGGCCGACCAGCGGGCCAACGGCGACGTGCTGCGCGCGGGCCTCGACCGCCTCGACGCGGCGCTCGCCACCGGTGCGGCCGCCGTCTGGGACGCCACCTCGCTGAACCGGCACCAGCGGGCGGCCGTGCTGGCCGTCGCGCAGCGCCGCGACGCCCTCGTCACGCAGGCCGTCGCCGTCGTCGGTCCGGACGAGCTGGTGCGACGCAACGCCGTCCGGCCGCACCCGGTGCCCGCCGCGGTCCTCGCCGAGCAGTGGCGCCGCTACGGGCCGCCCTACCCCGGCGAGGCCCACCGCACCTGGTACGTCGGGCCGTCCGGCGCCGTCGACGACACCGCCGGCACGCTCGACGAGGAGGACGTGTGATGCGTACCAGCGAGCAGATCTACCACCGGGTCCGCTGGGACGCCCGGTTCGACCCCGCCCGGTTCGTGCTCGTCGTGCAGCAGCGCGGGGCGGAGCCGAAGCGCGTCCCGCTCGACGCCTTCGCGCCCGGCGGCGAGGTCCCCTGGCACCGGGTGCTGTGCGTGGAGGCGGACGGCACGACCGTGTGGGACCGCGCGGCGGGCCTCGACCTCCTCGACTCCTGCGACGCCGGGCGCGTCCGCGATCCCCGCCGCCTGCGCGCCCCGTTCTTCACCGCCCGCACCCCGTACGCCTGGCAGGCCGACGGCTGGCGGCCCGCTCCCGGCGGGCCGCCCCGCCCGGAGCCGGCCGCCGCGACCGTGCGCGTGCTCACCTGGAACACCCTCTGGGACCGCTACGACAGCGACCGGATCGACACCGCCCGGCGGCGCCCGCTGCTGCTGGCCGCCCTGGAGGCCGCCGACGCCGACGTCATCGCGCTGCAGGAGGTCGAGGCCGGGCTCCTCACGATGCTGCTGCGGGCCCCGTGGGTCCGCGCCGCCTACACCCTGGGCACCGACCCGGAGGGCCGGGACGCCGACGAGTGCGGCGTGCTGCTGCTCAGCCGCCTGCCCGTGCTGGAGGCCGGACGCCACCTGCTGGGCCCCCACAAGGCCGTCGCGGCGGTCACCGTGCGCACCGCCGACGGGCCGCTCACCGTCGCCGCCACCCACCTCAGCAGCGACCACTCCGCGGACGGCCCGGCGCTCCGCCGGGGCGAACTCGCCCGGATCGCCGAAGGGCTGGCCGGCCTGGACGGCGAGCTGCTGCTCGTCGGCGACCTCAACGACGGACGCGACGGGCCCGACGGGCCGGCCGCCGTGCTGGGCCTCGACGACGCCTGGAGCCTCGTCCACGGCCCGGCCGACCGCACCCCGACGTTCGACCCGGGTGCCAACCCGCTGGCCGCCGTCGCCTCCCTGACCGGCCGGGCGTCCCGGCTCGACCGCGTCCTGCTCCGCCCCGGCGGCGCACGGCGGGCCGTCCGGGCCGCGCTGCGCGGCGACACCCCGGCGGCGGACGGGCTGTACGTGTCCGACCATTACGGTGTGGAGGTCGATCTCGGGCCGGGCGGCGCCGAACCCGCCGGCACCTTCGACGTCGCGCCGACGGCCCGCACCGCGCTCGCCTGGCTGCCGCCGGAGGAGCTGTGGCCGCCGATCCAGGACATCCGGGTCGCGCACGACCCGCAGGTGCACCGCTGGCCGCCGCACGTCAACGTGCTCTTCGGCTTCGTCCCCGAGGCGGACTTCGAACGCGCCGCACCGCTGCTCGCGGAGGCCGCAGCCGGGATCCCGCCGTTCGACGCCCGGCTGGAGGGGGTGCACACCTTCCGGCACCGGCAGGACGCCACCGTCTGGCTCGACCCGGCCGCCGCCGGCGCGGGTCCGTGGACGGCCCTGCACCACGCGGTGCAGCAGCGCTTCCCCGCATGCCGGGGCCGCGCCGGGGGCTTCACCCCGCACCTCAGCCTGGGCCGCACCGGCCGGCCCGACCGGGTCGCGGCCGACAGTGCCGCCCGCCTCGCCGGCGCGACGGCCCGGGTCGACACGCTGACCCTGCTCTCCCGCCGCGGCGACGGGCCGATGCGGCCACGGGCCGTCGTCACCCTCGGCACCGGCGGCGTCCGGTGGCTGCCCGAGTCCCCGGACGAGGCCGTACCCGCACCCGCATCCGCCCCGACACCCGCACCCGCACCCGCACCCACGCCCGCACCCGCACCCGGCGACGACCGGGCCGCCGCCCGCACCACCCGCCGGATCGCGGAGGCCCTGGCCGACGGCACGGTGCACGTGGTCGGCTCCCGCCGGACGGGCTGCGCCCTGCCGGGCGCCGACCTCGACCTCGTGGCGGTGCTGCCGGGCACGCCCGGCCTCGCGGAGGTGCGCGCCCGGGTGGCGGCCGCCCTGCCCGGTGCCGGGCCCGTCCGGGAGGTCACCGGCGCCCGGGTGCCCGGTCTGCGGTTCACCGACGGCGGCCTCGGCGTCGACCTCGTCGTGGTGGCCTCCGGCGGTCTCGACCCGGCCGCGGCGGTGGCGCACCGGGCCGATCTGGGCGAGCCGGCCGCCGTCGCGCTGAGCGCCGTCTCCGACGCCGGGGCCCTGCTCGACGCCGTGGGCGCCGCCCGCGCCCCCTTCGCGGGGCTCGCCCGTGACGTGAAGGCGTGGGCGGCGGCCCGCGGTCTCGACTCCGCGCCGTTCGGCGGGCTCCCGGGGCTGGCCTGGTCGGTGCTGACCGCCCGGACGGCGGCCGGGTCCGGGCACCTCCCGCCGGACGCCCTGCTGCGGCACTTCTTCGCCGCCTGGGCGGCGCGGGACTGGCGCACACCCGTCGGCCTGTCACCCGCCGCGGCACCCGCGACAGCACCGGCCCCGGTTCCGGCCCCGGTTCCGGCCCCGGGCGACGCCGTGACGGTCCTGACGCCCACCGCACCCGTCCGCTCCTGCACCGCCCAGGTCACCGCGGGCGGCCGGGACCTCCTCGTCCAGGAGCTCTACCGCGCCTGGGAGATCACCGAGGAGGCCGCCGCCACCGGCACCGATCCGCGGCCGGCCCTGCTGTCACCGCCTCCGCTGCACCGGCGGCACGCCGCCTGGGCGGTGGTGACCGTCCGCACCGACGGCCCGGAGGGGGCGACCGGGGCCGTGGGCGCCGTCCGCGGCCGCATGCGGGCGCTGCTCGCCGCCCTCGACGAGGCGGGCGTGGCCGACGCGCATGCCTGGCCCCGGCCGTTCGGGAGCGGGCCGGGCGTCGTGCGCTACGCCGTCGGCCTGGGCAGCACCCCGCCCGACGCGGACCGGCTCGCCGGGATCACCGGGCGCTGGGGCCGCGGCCTGACCGGCACCGAGGTCGCCCGGGTGGACGGCGGCGGGGTGCCGACGCTGCACTGACGGGTCTGCGGGCGGTACGCCGGCGACTCCTCGGCGTCCGGCCGGGCCGCCGCGGAGCAGTCGTCCGCCGGCAGCAGGCCGGCCCGGCCGGCGAGGGCGTCGGCCCACTCCTCCGGGCCCCGGCGGGCGAGCGGGCTGCCCGGCGCCGCCGCCCGGGCGAGTGCCGCCATCTCCTCGCGCACCGCCAGGCCCTCCGCGCGGCGGCCGAGGTCGTAGAGGTGCAGCTGACGGCTCCGCAGGGCCTGGACGAGGATCTCCGGGCGCCGCGGGTCGTCCGCGGCCGTGCCGCGGGCCGCGGCGACGGCCTCGTCGAGCAGGGCGAGCCGCGCCTCGGGCAGGTGGCGGACCTGCGGGTCGCGGCTGAGCACCACGAGGGCCCGCGCGAGCTTCGGGGCGTAGACCGCCGGGCTGAACGGGACGAGCGCGCGGTAGGCCGTCACCTCCTGCAGGAGGCCGAGCCGGCCGGTGCCGAGCAGCAGTACCCGGGCGCGCAGGGCCGCGTCGTGATCCATCGTCTCCCCTTGTCCTCCACCCCCGGATCGCCCCCGCCGGGTGCCTGGACAGCACGGCGGCACGCCGCTGCCTCCGGGTGCGGAGACCGGCGTACGGGAAGGGTGGATGCCGACGATTCTGGGGGTCCGCGGCCGTCCGGGAGAAGGGCCGGCGGACGTGCTCCTGGTCCTACCGGCGAGGCCCGTGACGGGGCATGATGGACCTGACACCCTCCCGGCGGCCTTTCCCGCCCCGCCGCGCGCCCGGCCTGACTGACGTTCCGTCAGGTTTTCACCCGCACGGCCTTGACGGGAACACGCCCATCTTGCTTGGCTTCTGAGGCTCACCCACCACCGCTCCGCCCTCCCGGCCGCCAGGGCGTCGACATGCCGTGGCCCCGTGGGCGGGGCGCGCTCCGTACGCACACCCCCGCACTGGAGGATCCGTTGAGCACTGCGACCACCCTGCGCGCCGCCGTCGGCGCCGCCCTGGCCCTGGCGCTGGCCGCCACCGCCCAGACCGCGTACGCCGGGCCGGCGAGCGCCCGCACCGAGGCGCTGCAGCCCGCCCGCCCGCACACGCCCGCACACACGTCCGTGCACACCGTCGAGGACGACACCGCGCGGGCACTGGCCGGCTCGGTCGGCGACACCGCGTGGCGGGCCCGGCTGGCGGCCGCGACCGCCGGCGGCGCCGAGGCCGACCTCGCCGCCCTCACCGCCCGGCCCGACGCCGGGGCGGGCCGCCGCCTGGCCGCGCCCGTCGCCGCCGCGAACTCCGCCGTGCTCACCGCGAAGGGCCTGGGCGCCGGTGCCGGGCCGCTGCTGCGGGTGCGCCTCGGCGACGCCTCGATGCGCGCGGCCCTCGACGCCGGCACCGCGCCCTGGGTCGCCGCGGCGCCCGCGGACGACGACGCGACCTCGTTCACCGCGTACGACGCCCGGGGCCGCGCGCACACCGTGGACGCCACCCGGGTGCCGGAGCAGCCGCTCTACCTCGTCGACGTCGACGCCGGCCGGGCGCTCGCCGCCGGCACCGGGATCCTCCGGCAGGCGCTCGGCGGCCCCGCCGCGGCCGCCGCGGCCACCGGCTGGTGGGCCACGAGGATCGACTCGGTCGAGCTCTCCGACGACGAGGAGCCGTGGTTCAAGGGCGACGCCGAGGTGTACGCCCTGGTCACCGGCTTCGGCCTGGACGGCAAGGTGCGGGTCGACCCGGTCGACATGCCCTACCTCGACTCCGACGGCACCGTCTACCGCCCCAACCAGCTCCTCGTGAACTGGTCCTCCTACAAGTACAACCTCGCGGACGTCGTGCTGATGGAGGAGGACGGCGACACGAACTACCAGGCCCTCGCGAAGGCGATCGCCGCCGTGCTGCTCACCGTCACCGACCAGGGGGCGTACGTCCCGCTGGTGAACGCCGTGCTCGACGCGATCCCCACCGAGTGGTGGACCGACGACCCGGACTACGTCGATTCCTGGTACACCCTGGCCCGCACGTCCTCCGGCACGCTGAACGGCGCCCGCGGCAACGGGCGGATGAGCGTCTCCCCGTACTACGTGTCGGCGTTCTGACGGCGCGACGCCCCGCCCCGGCCGATTCCCGCAGGATCCCCCGGCGGCTCGGATAGCTTGGCCGCGGAGCACACGGCCGCCCCCCTCGGGCGGGCGGCCGTGCCCGAGACGACGAGGGAGCACGGATCTGATGGCACAGCAGGTACGGGGAGTGATCGCCCGGTCGAAGGGCGCACCGGTGGAGGTGGCCACGATCGTGGTGCCGGATCCGGGGCCGGGCGAGGCGGTGGTGCAGGTGCAGGCGTGCGGGGTCTGCCACACCGACCTGCACTACCGGGAGGGCGGGATCAACGACGAGTTCCCGTTCCTGCTGGGCCACGAGGCGGCGGGCGTGGTGGAGTCGGTCGGCGAGGGCGTCACGGAGGTCGCGCCGGGCGACTACGTGATCCTCAACTGGCGTGCGGTGTGCGGCCGGTGCCGGGCCTGTCGGCGCGGACGGCCCTGGTACTGCTTCGACACCCACAACGCGAAGCAGCGGATGACCCTGGAGGACGGCACCGAGCTGTCCCCCGCGCTGGGGATCGGCGCGTTCGCGGAGAAGACCCTGGTCGCCGCGGGGCAGTGCACGAAGGTCGACCCGGCGGCGTCCCCGGCGGCCGCCGGACTGCTGGGCTGCGGGGTGATGGCCGGCCTGGGCGCGGCGATCAACACCGGCGGCGTGGGCCGCGGCGACTCCGTCGCGGTGATCGGCTGCGGCGGCGTGGGCGGCGCGGCCGTCGTCGGGGCGAAGCTCGCGGGCGCGGGCCGGATCATCGCCGTCGACCTCGACGACCGCAAGCTCGCCGGCGCCCGCACGCTGGGCGCCACCCACACCGTCAACTCCACCGCCACCGACCCGGTCGAGGCGATCCGGGAGCTGACCGGCGGCCACGGCGCGGACGTCGTCATCGACGCGGTCGGCCGCCCCGAGACCTACCGGCAGGCCTTCTACGCCCGCGACCTGGCGGGCACCGTCGTCCTGGTCGGCGTGCCGACCCCGGAGATGCGGCTGGAGCTGCCGCTGCTCGACGTCTTCGGCCGCGGCGGATCCCTCAAGTCCTCCTGGTACGGCGACTGCCTGCCCGGCCGGGACTTCCCGATGCTCATCGACCTCTACCTGCAGGGCCGCCTGGACCTCGACGCGTTCGTCAGCGAGACCATCGCCCTGGACGGCGTCGAGGAGGCCTTCGGGCGGATGCACCGCGGCGAGGTCCTCCGCTCGGTGGTGGTGTTCTGATGACCGCGCGCATCGAACACCTCGTGACCTCCGGCGAGTTCACCCTCGACGGCGGCAGCTGGAAGGTCGACAACAACGTCTGGCTCGTCGGCGACGACACCGAGGTGATCGTCGTCGACCCCGCCCACGACGCGGAGGCGATCGAGGCCGCCGTCGCCGGCCGCCACGTCCTCGCGATCGTCTGCACCCACGGCCACAACGACCACGTCAACGCCGCCCCCGACCTCGCCGCCGGCACCGCCGGGCCGGTGCTCCTGCACCCCGACGACACCGAGCTGTGGCAGTACACCCACCCCGGGATGCGGCCGGACGGCCCACTGGAGGACGGGCAGACGCTGACCGTCGCCGGGACGGAGCTGACGGTGCTGCACACCCCGGGCCACAGCCCGGGCGCGGTCTGCCTGTACGCCCCGGCCCTGGGCACCGTGCTCACCGGCGACACGCTGTTCGCGGGCGGCCCCGGCGCCACCGGCCGCTCGTTCTCGGACTTCCCCACGATCATCCGCTCGATCCGCGAGCGCCTGCTCGTGCTGCCGCCGGACACCGTCGTCCACACCGGCCACGGCGACTCCACCACCATCGGCGCCGAGGCCCCGCACCTGGAGGAGTGGATCGCCCGCGGGCACTAGGCCCGGCCGGCAGCCGCCCGGGCACCCGGCCCCGCCGCGCGGCCGGCCCGGAGCCGGCCGCGCTCCCCCCGCCGCCCGTGCGTGGCGCGGGGGGAGCGGACGGCGGCGGGCGCCGCGGTGGTCCGCCACGGCGCCCGGCGCGAGTGCGCGAAGCCGCCCGTGGTTGGGGGGCGGCCCCGTTGCGGCGCCGCCCGGATCACGTGCGGCGCCGCCCCCGGTGAGCCTGCCGCACCGCACCGCCCCGCCCAATCCGGAACCGCGTTTCCACGGATACGCAATCAATCCGCGGCCTCCGGCCCCGGGGCGAGCTGCTGCCGCGACTGCGCGCCGGTCTTCTGCATGGCCCGGGCCACGTGCTGCTCCACGGTGCGCGGCGACAGGTGCAGGGCGGCGGCGATCTCCCGGTTGGTCATGCCGCCCGCCGCCAGCTGCGCGACCTCCGTCTCACGGGGCGACAGGAGGTCGCCGTAGCCGGGCCGGCCCGGGGTGCGGCGCTCCTCGGCGGGCCGGCGGCCGCGCAGTTCGGCCCGCGTGCAGGCGGCGTCCCAGGTGGCGCCCAGCGCCTCGAACTGCCGCGCGTTCTCCGCGAGCGCGGCGACCGCCGTCTCGGCCGGGCCGCCGGCCGCGAGGGTGCAGCGGGCGGCGGCGGTGGCGGTGAGCGCCGCGTGGTACGGGCGGGGCAGGGCCGCGTACAGCCGGGCGGCGGCCCCGTGGTGGCGGGCGGCCCCCGCCGCGTCGCCGACGGCCTCGGCGAGCGCGCCGCGGGTCCAGTGCAGGGCGGCCTCCGCGGAGGGGGCGTCCCGGCCCTCCAGCCCGGCGGCGAACTCCGCGGTCATCTCGCGGGCCGCGGCCACCGCGCCGGAGCGGGCGGTCGCCTCGACCGCCCAGGGGGCGAGTTCGGCCGCCCAGGCCCAGACCCCCTTGGCGCGCATCCGCTGCCAGGCGGTGGCGGCCTCGGCGGCGGCCGCGGGCAGGTCGTCCCGGGCCAGCGCGAGGCGCACGAGCGCGCCGGAGATGGTGGCGGAGAGCGGCACGGGGCCGCCGTCGAGGTCGATGGTGTCGGGGCCGGTCAGGTGGACGGCGGTGTCGGCCCAGGCGCCGCGGGCGAGCGCGAGCAGGCCGAGCACCATCCGGGCGTCGGAGGCGATGTACGGCATCGCGCCGGCCTCGTCGACGAGGGCCCCGGCGCGGGCCGCGAGCCCGGCCCACCGGCCGGACGCCCAGTCGAGCACGAGGGTGCAGGCCCGCCCGGTGCGTTCGGCGTAGGAGGCACCGCTGCGGGCGGCGAGGGCGACGCCCTCGCCGAGGAGTTCGCGGGAACGGTCGTAGTGGCCGAGCCAGACGGCGGCGTCGGCGGCGTTGCACAGGCCGCGGGCGGCCTGCTGGCGGGCGGCGACGAGTCCGCTCTCCCGGGGCAGGGCGTCGACGAGCGGCCACGCCCCCGGGTCGCCGGTGCTGAGCAGCACGCTGGCCCGGTTGGCGGCCACCGCGGCCCGGACCACCGGGTCGTCGGCCTGCTCGGCGACGGTGACGGCCCGCTCGATCCAGGCGGTGTTCTCGGCGAGCGAGCCGCCGGGCCAGTACGGCATGGCGAGGGCCGACATGGCGCGGGCGAGCAGCACCGGCTGGCCCTGCAGCTCGCCGACGGAGTGCTCCAGCTCCCGCAGGCCCTCGACGCAGCGCCCCATCTGGTTGCAGAGCAGCAGGCCGAGGTCGAGCCGGATCTCGCCGCGGACGGCGGGGGCGACGCCCGGGTCGGCGACGATGTGCCGGAGCACCTCCACCGTGCGGTCGGAGCGCAGGCCCATGACCGCGGAGCGGGCGAGCAGGGTGGCGAGCCGCGAGCGGGCGTGCTCGGGCACGGGGCCGGTGGCGAGTGCGGATTCGAGCAGGCCGACGGCGCGTTCGAGTTCGCCGTCCTCGACGTGCCGGCGGGCGGCGTGCTCGACGGCGGGCAGCCAGCCGCGCAGGTCGCCGCAGGCCAGCCGGTGCGCGGCGACGCGCTCCCACGGCACCGGCTGGCGGCGGGCCAGCACGCGGGCGGCGCGCCGGTGGAGGTCCGCGCGGACCGGGCCCGGCAGGTGGCTGCGCAGGGCGGCCGCGGCGAGCGGCACGCCGAAGCCGTACCGGCCGTCGCCGAGCTCCTGGAGGGCCGCGGTGCGCAGCGCGGCGAGGAGCGCGGTGCGGCCCTCGGCCGGGGTGAGGCCGGCCGTCCCGGTGAGGTCGGCGGCGGTGGCGGGGCCGTCGAGGACGGCGGCGGCGTGGACGACGGGCCGGTGGGCGGCGCTCAGCGCGGCGGTACGGCGCAGGACGAGTGCGCCGAGCCGGGGCGGCGGCACGGGGTCGGCACCGGCGGCGAGGGCCGCGGCGGTGGCGGCGGCCGTGGCGGGGCCGAGGAGGTCGGCGACCACCTGGGCGTTGCCGCCGGCGGCCCGGTGCAGGTGGGCGGCGAGGCCGGGCGGGCCGTGGTCCGGGCCGAGGGCGGCGGCGGCCCGGCGGCGGACGTCGGCGACGGTGAGCGGGCCGAGCACGTGGCGGACGACGGCGAGGGCCGCCGGGTAGTCGGTGGCGGGGCCGAGGGGCAGGCCGGGTTCGGGCAGTTCCTCGGGGCGGTAGGTGAGCACGCAGGCGAGGCCGGGCGGGGGCGCGGCGAGCAGGGCCCGCAGGGCGGCGGCGTCGGCGGGGGCCGCGCGGTGCACGTCCTCGGCGAGGAGCAGCAGGGGGCCGGCCGGCGGCGGGCCGTCGAGGGCGTCCGGGCCGGTGCGGGCGGGTACGGGCAGGCCGGCGCAGAGCCGGGCGGCGAGGGTGCTGCGGCCGCGGCCGGCCTCGCCTTCGAGGAGGACGAGGAGGGGGGTGGCGGCAGGGTCCGCGAGGGTGCGTTCCAGCAGGTGGCGCAGGGTGGCCTCGCCGGGCTGCGGGTCCGGGGCCGGGCGGCGCGGCCGGGCGGCGGCCGACGGGGCGCCCGGCGGGGCGCTCGGCGGGGCGCTCGGCGAGCCGGCCGGGGTGCCGCCGGCGGGCGGGGTGGCGTTCACCGGGCCGCCCGGTGTTCTTTGCGTATCCGTAGTTCGGTCCCCACTGATTGCGGCTGCGGAGGTGCGGCGGGCAGCGTGGCAGGGGTCAAGGCCTCTCGGCCCGGCGGAGCGGCGGGGGCCGTCGCCGACGCCGTCCGCCGTCCAGGCAGGAGCCCCGCGTGAGAACCACGAGTCTTCAGAGCCCGGCCGCCGTGCACTCCGGGCACGGTGGCGGCCTGCCGCCGGTGCGGCGCGTGCTGGCCTCGGTGACGGTGCCGGCGCGGGCCGAGGCCGTGCCGGGGCTGCGCCGTCTCGCGCGTGCGGCGACGGACGGCGCGGACGTCTCCGCGGAGGTCCGGGAGGCCCTGGCGGTGATCGTCACCGAGCTGGCGACCAATGTCGTCCTGCACAGCGGCAGCTCCGATCTCTCGGTGGTGTTCGAGCTCTGCGACACCGCGCTGACGGTGAGGGTACGGGACGGCGGCCGCTGGCGGGAGCGTTCGGCGCCGCGGTGCGAACCGGCGGACGTGGACGCGGTGTTCGGGCGCGGGCTGGGCCTGGTGCGGGCCTTCGCCGCGCACACCTCGGTGCTGCGGACGGCGGGTGGCACGGTGGTGGAGGCCGTGATCGCGCGCGGTCCGGCCGTGCCGGGCTGACGCCGGCCGGCTGCCGGGCGTGCCGGGCCGCGGGGTCAGGCGAGGAGTTTGGCCTTGGCCTTCTGGAACTCCTCCTCGGAGATGGATCCGGCGGCCTTGAGGTCGGCGAGCTTGGAGAGCTCCTGCACGTGGCCTCCCGTGCCGCCTCCGGTCCCGGCGGCTCCGGCGGTGCCCTCGGAGGCGGCGGCCTTGCGGATGTACGCCTGGAAGGCCTCGTCGGCCTGCCGGGCCTGTTCGAGGTCCCGCTGTCCCATGGAGCTGCCGCGGGCGATGAGGTAGACGAAGACGCCGAGGAACGGCAGCAGGACGACGAAGATCGTCCATCCGGCCTTGCCCCAGCCGCCCATGTCGTGGCTGCGGAAGATGTCGGTGATGATCTTGAAGAGGAGGAAGAACCAGATGATGAAGAGGAAGAGCTCCAGCATCGTCCAGAAGAGGTTGAGCAGCGGGTAGTCGTCCATGGCACTCCGTCCGAGCCGTACGCCGGCCGACCGGCGGGCTGTCGGTCCACGGCGGCGCCCCCGCACCGCCCGCCCCCGGCGTCCGAGCCGGAACAGGGGACAGAACGAGTCATACCATCGCATTCCGTCCCGATCGCCCGGACACTGGGCCGATCGGGTGGCGTCGGGGCCCCGCGGACGGGGCAGGGTCACGGTGCGTCACGGACGATCACGTCCCGGACAGCGCGGGGTCACGATTCGGCCGTCGGCGGTGCGCAGACCGGGCGATTCCTTGTGCTGCCGCGCCCGATGTCATTAACTACCAGCGCTAGTTAAGTCGACGAGGGAGCGCTCGTGAGACCACCGGCCCTGGCTCCGCCCGGCACCGCACCGACCGGCCCGGCCCGCCCGCGCCGCCTCCGCGGCCTGCCCGACGACCCGCCCGCCCGGCGGCCGCTGCGCTCGCAGGCCGACACCGAGGCCGAACAGCTGCTCCGCCGCACCGCCCAGTGCCTGCTCGGCGAGGTCGACTCCCTCGCCCGCGAGCTGGTCGCGATGATCACCGAACGCGAACCCGCCTACCGGCCCGCCGCGATCGGCCCCGAAGAGCTCCACCTGGAGGTGCGCACCTCCCTGGAGAGCTCCGTCCGGACCCTCATGGACCCGGCCGCCGGCTGGGAGGCCGCCCGGCGCTGCTCCTGGCACATCGGCGCCCTCCGCGCCCAGCGCGAACTGCCCCTCGACGCCCTGCTGCACGCCTTCCGCCTCGGCGGCGGCCTGGTCTGGCGCCGCCTCGTCGAGACCGCCACCCTGCGCGAACCCGACCGGGCCCACCTGCTGCTGCACAGCGCCGCCGGCATCTGGAGCTTCGTCGACGAGCACTCCGACCTCATCACCGAGGCCTACCGCGCCGTCGAGAGCCAGACCGCCCGCGAGCACCGCGAACGCGCCCACGCCATGGTGCAGTCGCTCCTCGACGGCACCACCCGGATCGCCGACCTCGCGACCGTCGCCGCCGCCCTCGACCTGCCCGAGCACGGCCGGTACGTCGTCGCCGCCCTCGCCGCCCCCGACGGCCCGCCGCTGCGGCCCCACCCCGTCGAACCGCCCGCGGACCCGCCGCCCGGCGTCCGGATCGTGCGCCACGGCGGCACCGACCGCGAGTACGCCCTCGTGCTGCTCGACGACCGCACCGAACCCGCCGCCCTCGCCGCCCACCTGCCGACCCGTCAGGCCATGCGCGTCGGCATCGGCCCGGTCGTCGGGGAGCTCTCCGACCTCGGCGCGGCCCGCCGCGCCGCGGACGTCGCCCTGCGCACCTGCACCGCCGACGGCGACGTCGCGCTGCTGCACGAGCGCCTGCCCGCCGCCCTCGTCGTCTCCCTCCCCGACCTCGGCGCCGCGCTGGTGGCCCGCGCCCTGGGGCCCGTCCTCGACCTCGACCACCAGGACCGCGAGTGCCTGCTGAGCACGCTCGCCGTCTGGCTCGACTCCGCGGGCTCCGCCCAGCGGGCCGGGAGCCGCCTCTACTGCCACCGCAACACCGTCCTCAACCGCCTGCGCCGCTACGAGCAGCTGAGCGGCCGCAGCCTCAACCACCCGCGCGACCTCGTCGAGCTCTCGCTCGCCCTCGACGCGCACCGGCTCCTCTCGGCCTGACCGCCCGCCCTCCCGGGCCCGTCGCGGAGCCGCCGGCCGCCCCGGCGGCCGGCGGCCCCACGCCGCCGTGCATCCCCCGGCGGCCGGCGGCCCCGCGCCGCACTCTGCCGCCCCGCCGCGCCCCGCACCAGCGCCCGCCCGAGCACTGGTCGCCGTCACAACCCGGCCCGCGGGCGGCTGTGCAGCCGCAACACGTGCTCCCCGTGCCATGGACCGCCGCCGCGCGGCCGTGGTGTTCTGCGGCTCGTCCAGAACCGGGCCGACCCAGCGTCCCCGGCGTCTCCCACCCTCCCGAGCGGCCGTGGCCCCTGCGCACCGGCCCCCGCTCGGACGCAAGGAGCACCATGAGCCCACCCGAGCTGCCCAGCGCACTCAGCATCGAGAACCTCCACGTGACCTACGGGCGCGCCGTCGAGGCGCTGCGCGGCGTGTCGCTGGACGTCCCGGCCGGCCGGATCGTCGCCGTGCTCGGCGCCAACGGCGCCGGCAAGAGCACCCTGCTGCGCGCCGTGTCCGGCACGCTCGGCCTGCACCGCGGGGCCGTGGTGCGCGGGGCCGTCCGGGCCGGCGGGCAGGCGCTCACCGGCGACCCCGCCCGGGCCGTCCGGGCCGGCGTGGTGCAGGTGCCCGAAGGACGGCGGGTGTTCGCCGGCCTCACCGTCGAGGAGAACCTCCGCGCCGGCGAGCTGGGCCGCGGCCGCCTCGGCGCCGCCTCCCGCCGGCAGGCCCGGGACCGCGTGCTCGACCTGCTGCCGGTGCTCGCCGAGCGGCGCCGCCAGAAGGCCGGGCTGATGTCCGGCGGCGAGCAGCAGATGCTCGCCATCGGCCGGGCCCTCATGGCCGATCCCCGCGTGCTGCTGCTCGACGAGCCCTCGCTCGGGCTCGCGCCCCGGATGGTCAGCCGGATCGGCGTGATCGTGCAGGAGATCAACCGCCAGGGCACCGCCGTGCTGCTGGTCGAGCAGAACGCCGCCATGGCGCTCTCGATCGCGCACCGCGCCTCCGTGCTGGAGAACGGCCGGGTGCGGCTGGAGGGCCCGGCCGCGGAGCTCGCCGCCGGCGACGAGGTGCGCCGCCTCTACCTCGGCGCCGCCGAGGAGCCGACCGCCGAGGAGTCCGCCGCGGCGGGCACCGCCCCGGCGCCCGCCGCGCTGACCAGGTGGACGGCGTGAGCGCCGCGGCCGCCCGGCTCACCGTCCGCGACGTCACCGTCCGCTTCGCCGGGCTGACCGCGCTCGACGGCGTCTCGTTCACGGTCGAACCCGGCACCGTGCACGCGCTCATCGGCCCGAACGGCGCCGGCAAGTCCACCTGCTTCAACGTGCTCTCCGGCGTCTACCGGGCCACCGCCGGCAGCGTCGAGTACGCCGGGCACGACCTCACCCGCCTGGCGCCGCACCGGATCACCGCGCTGGGCGTCGCCCGCACCTTCCAGAACATCGTGCTCACCGAGGGCACCGTCGCCGACAACCTCATGCTCGGCCGGCACCGGCTCACCCGGGCCGGGTTCACGGCCACCGCCCTGCGGCTGCCCTCCGCCGTCCGCGAGCAGAGGCGGCACCGGGCGCGCGCCGCGGAGATCGCCGACTTCCTCGGCCTCGGACCGCACTTCGACCGGCCGGTGGGCCCGCTGCCGTACGGCCTGCGCAAGCGGGTGGAGATCGCCCGGGCCCTGTGCACCGAGCCGCAGCTGCTGCTGCTCGACGAGCCGGTGGCCGGCATGAACCCCACCGAGCGGCTCGCCATGGCGTCCACCGTCGCCGCCGTCCGCGACGCCCTCGGCATCTCGATCCTGCTGGTCGAGCACGACATGGGGATGGTCATGCGGCTCGCCGACACCGTCACCGTCCTCGACTTCGGCCGGCGCATCGCCGACGGCACCCCGGAGGCCGTCCAGCAGGACCCGGCGGTCGTCCGCGCCTATCTCGGACAGGAGGAATCCGCATGACCACCTTCGCCGGGACCGTGCTGAACGGCATCGCCCTCGGGTCGGTCTACGCCCTGATCGCCCTCGGTTTCGTCGTCGTCTTCAAGGCGTCCGGGGTCATGAACTTCGCCCACGGATCCGTCCTGCTGCTCGGCGGCTGGACGATCACGGCGACCCACGCCGCGCTCGGCTTCCCCCTCGCCGTGCTGCTCGGCGCGGCGAGCGCCGCCGCCGCCTCCGGCCTGCTGCACCTGCTCTCCGCGCGCGGCGTACGCGGCGCCGGGGTGCACGTCGCGACCATCCTCACCATCGGCGTCGACCTGCTGCTCGTCACGGCGCTGGCCCGCGGGATCGGCCCGGACTACCTCGGCACCGGCGACCCCTGGGGCACCGGGGTGGTCCGGATCGGCGGGGTGTCGCTCGCGGAGTCCCGCCTCGCCGGGATCGCCGTGTCGGTGGCGCTGATCGGCGTGTTCTTCGCCGTCTTCCGCTGGTCGCGCTGGGGCCTGTCGATGCGGGCCGCCTCCGCCGACCAGGAGGCCGCCGCCCTGATGGGCATCCGGCTCGGGCGGGTCCGGCTGGTGGCCTGGTGCGCGGCCGGCGCGCTGGCCGCGGTGGCCGCGGTCTTCCTCGCGGCGTTCCCCGCGCCCGGCCTGGACCGCTCCACCGGCCAGCTCGCCCTCGCCGCCTTCCCCGCGGCGATCCTCGGCGGCATGGACTCGGCGCTCGGCGCCCTCGCCGGGAGCATCGCGATCGGCCTGGCCGGCGCGCTCGCGACCGGCTACCAGGACCGGCTCGGCGCGTTCGGCGAGGGCCTGCCCGGCATCGCCCCGTACCTCGTGATGATCCTCGTGCTGCTGGTGCGGCCGGCGGGTCTCCTCGGGTCGAAGGAGACCTCCCGTGTCTGACCTCCTGTCACCGCTCCTGTCACCGCTCCTGTCGCCGCGCCGGGCCGCGGCCGCCGCCGGCGTCGTGCTGCTGCTCGTCCTGCCGCTCTACGCGGACGGGTTCTGGCTGCAGAGCGGACTGTTCGCGATGGCGGCCGTGCTCGGGGCGATCGGCCTCAACCTGCTCACCGGCACCGCCGGCCAGCTCTCGCTCGGCCACGCGTTCTTCCTCGCCGTCGGCGCGTACGGCTACGTGTGGCTCTCCGGCGAGCCCTCCGGCAGCGGCACCGGCCGGCTCTCCGGGCTCGGCCTGCCGCCGGTGCTCGCGTTCGTCCTCGCGATCGCGCTGGCCGGGGCGGCGGGCGGGCTGTTCAGCCCGATCGCGGGCCGGCTGCGCGGCATGTACCTCGGCGTCGCCACCATCGCCCTGGTCTTCCTCGGCCAGCACGTGATGCTCACCTCCCACGCGGTGACCGGCGGCTTCAACGGCCGCGCGGTGACGCCCATGGAGGTGTTCGGCTTCTCCTTCAGCGACGCCTCGCCCGGCGGGCTGACCGTGCTCGGGGTGCCGTTCGGCGGCATCGAACGCCTCTGGTACCTCGGCCTGGCCCTGGTCGCGGTCGGCCTGTTCACCGCGTACGGCCTGCGGCAGGGCCGCCCGGGACGCGCGCTGGGCGCGATCCGGGACAGCGAGACGGCCGCCGCCGTGATGGGCGTGCCGGTGGCCCGCTACCGCTGCGCGGCGTTCGTCGTCTCCTGCCTCTACGCCGGTGCGGCCGGAGCGCTCACCGCGCTCGTCTTCAAGCGCGTCGTGCCCGACCACTTCGGGCTGGCGCTGTCCATCGACTACCTCGCCATGATCGTCATCGGCGGTCTGGGCTCGGTCGGCGGCGCCGCCGCCGCGGCCGTCCTCGTCTCCCTGCTGCCGCAGGTGCTGACGACGTACGCCGACGGGCTGCCGCTGGTCGCCCCGGCCGGCTCCGACGCCTTCGGGGCCACCCCCGGCGAGGCCGCCCGGTACCTCTACGGCGCCGCGATCGTGCTGATCCTCACGCTCCGGCCCGGCGGACTGGCCTCGCTGGTCCGACGCCGGCCCGGCACCACCCCCACGCCCTCACCCGCACCACTCGCACCGCCCACGCCTGCCATCCACCCCTCGCACGGCAAGGAGCCGACCCCGTGAAGAACAACCGACTCGTCAGATCCGCCGCAGCCGCCGCCGTCCTCCTCCTCGCAACGACCGCCTGCAGCACCAAGACCGGCACCTCCTCGGAGCGGGTCGGCAAGGACGACGTGGCCATGGGCCCCGGCGTCACCGACACCACCATCACCCTGGGCGCCCTCACCGACCTCACCGGCGTCTACGCCTCGCTCGGCAAGAGCATCGTCAACGCCCAGCAGATGTGGGCGGAGCAGGTCGACAAGAGCGGCGGCATCTGCGGCCGCAAGGTCGAGATCAAGGTCAAGGACCACGGCTACGACGTGCAGAAGGGCGTCGCCGCGTTCGCCGAGATCGAGCCGGAGTCGGCCATGCTGACCCAGGTCATCGGCTCCCCCGTCGTCGCCGCCCTCAAGCAGGACATCGCCGCCCGCAAGATCCTCACCCTGCCGCTGGGCTGGTCGTCCACCCTGCTCGGCCAGGAGTACGTGCAGGTGGTCGGCCCGACGTACGACATCGACATGGTCAACGCCGTCGACTTCCTCACCCGCACCGCCCACCTCACCGCGGGCGCGAAGATCGGACACGTCTACTTCGAGGGCGAGTACGGCGAGAACGCCCTCGCCGGCGCCCGCTACGCCGCCCAGCAGAGCGGCTACGAGATCGTCGGCCAGAAGATCAAGGCCACCGACACCGACCTCGCCGCCCAGGTCGCCGCCCTCAAGCAGGCCGGTGTCAAGGCGATCCTGATCAGCGCCGGCCCCAAGCAGACCGCGTCCCTCGTCGGCCTCTCCGCCGCCCAGGGCCTCCTCGTGCCGGTCGTCTCCAGCGCCCCCGGCTTCGCCCCGCAGCTGCTCGACAGCGCGGCCGCGCCCGCCCTGGAGAAGATGCTCTTCCTCACCAGCGGCTACCCGGCCGCGAGCGCCGATACCTCCCGGATGCGCCAGCTCGTGCAGGACTACAAGGCGCGCTACCCCGACGCCCCCGTCGACAGCGGTGTCGTCAGCGGCTGGGTCGCCGCGCAGGTCGCCGCCGAGGCGCTGAGCGACGCCTGCACCTCCAAGAAGCTCACCCGTGAGGGCATCGCCGCCGCCCACCGCGCCCAGACCGCGCTGAACATCCTCGACGTGCCGTTCGACTTCAGCGACCCCTCGAAGCCGTCCACGTACGCGTCCTTCGTGCAGAAGCCCTCCAAGCAGGCCACCGGCGGTCTCACCACCGTCGAGCCCGCCCACGAGGTCGCCGCCGGACGCAGCTACCAGCTGCCGAAGGGCTGACCGGACCGGCCGGCCGGGCCCCGCGCCCGGCCGGCCGCCCCGCCCCGCGCCGTCCACCCGCGCCGTCCGCGCCGCGTCCCCGTGCCCGGGCACCACACCGCCGGACCGACCCGGCCGACACCCGAAAGGGCCCTCCCGTGACCCTGTCCCTCGCCTGCATCCTCGCCGAGGCCGCCCGCAGGTACCCCGACCGCACGGCCGTCGTCGACGGCCCGCTCCACGAGACGTACGCGGCGCTCTGGGCGGGCGCGCTCGCCCGCGGCGCCGCCCTGCGCGAACTCGGCGTCGGGCCCGGCGACCGCGTGGCGCTCATGGTGCCCAACACCGTCGACTTCCCCCGGGCGTACTACGCGATCCTCGCCGCGGGCGCCGTCGTGGTGCCCGTGCACCTGCTGCTCACCCCGGCCGAGGTGGCGTACGTGCTGAAGGACAGCGGCGCCGGGCTGCTGCTCGTCGACCGGTCGCTGGCCGGGGCGGGCGCCGAGGCCGCCTGGCTGGCGAGCATCCCGGTCGTCAGCGTCGGCGGACCCGAGGGCGCCCCGGAGGCCGACGCCGCCTGGCGCGGCGTGCTGCCCCGCCTGGAGGACACGGCCGCCGCGACCGCCCCGCTCACCACGTACGCCACCCGGCGGCCCGAGGACGCGGCGGTGTTCCTCTACACCAGCGGCACCACCGGCCGGTCGAAGGGCGCCGTGCTCACCCAGCTCAACCTGGTGATGAACGCGGTCGTCAACGCCTTCGACGCCAACGACGTGAGCTCCGAGGACGTCGTCCTCGGCTGCCTGCCGCTGTTCCACGCCTACGGGCAGACCGTCGCGATGAACACCACCTTCCGGGTCGGCGCGACCCTCGTGCTCATGGGCCGCTTCCGGCCGGAACGCGCCCTCGAACTGATGACCGAGCACCGGGCGACGATCTTCCACGGCGTGCCCACCATGTACGTCGCCCTGACCGAGGCGGCCGCCCGGCGGCGGCCCGGCCCGCTCGCCCTGCGGATGTGCGTCTCCGGCGGCGCCTCCCTGCCGCTCGCCGTGCTCGAAGCCGTCGAGAAGCACCTCGGCGCACCGGTCTTCGAGGGGTACGGGCTCTCCGAGACCTCCCCCACCGCGACCGTGAACCAGCCGCAGTTCGGCTCCCGGCCCGGCACGGTCGGCCACCGGATCTGGGGCGTCGACGTGGAGATCGCCGTGCCGGAGAGCGACCCGCCGGCGTTCCTGCCCGCCGGGGAGCTCGGCGAGATCGTGGTGCGCGGCCACAACGTCTTCGCCGGCTACCACAACCTGCCCGAGGAGACCGCCGCCACCATGGCCGACGGCTGGTTCCGCACCGGCGACCTCGGCACCAAGGACGCCGACGGCTTCGTCACCATCGTCGACCGCACGAAGGACGTGGTGATCCGCGGCGGCTTCAACGTCTACCCCAGCGAGGTCGAGGACGTGCTCATGCGCCACCCCGGCATCGGCCAGGTCGCGGTGATCGGCGTGCCCCACCCCGTGCACGGCGAGGAGGTCTGCGCGGTCGTCGTGCCCGCCGACCCGGCCGCACCGCCGGACCCCGCCGAGATCACCGCGTGGGCCGCCGCCCGGCTCGGCCGCCACAAGTACCCCCGGCAGGTCGAGATCGCGGAGTCGCTGCCGCTCGGCCCGAGCATGAAGGTGCTGAAGCGCGAACTGCGCCGCACCGTCACCCCGGCCACGGGCGCCTGACGGTGCACCACCCGCCGGCCGCGGGGACCGGGCCCGCCCCCGGAGGCCGTACACCGATCGGTTTCCCCGGCGGCCCCGGCGCGGTAGCCTCGCCGTATGGACACCACGGCCAGGCCCTCCCCCCGCGACCGGCTGCTGGACGCCGCCGCCGACCTCTTCTACCGGCAGGGCGTCGGCACCGGGATCGACGCGCTCTGCAAGGCCGCCGGCGTGTCCAAGCGGTCCATGTACCAGCTGTTCGCGAGCAAGGACGACCTGCTGGCCGCCTCCCTCGAACGCCGGGCCCCCGGCTACGCCGCCGCCCTCCTGCCCCCGCCCGACGACCCGCGGCCGCCCCGGGCCCGCCTGCTCGCCGTCTTCGAACGGCTGGAGGAGCTCTCCGCCGCACCCGGCTACCGCGGCTGCCCCTACCTCGCCGCCCAGGTCGAGCTCAAGGACCCCGGCCACCCGGCCAGCATCGTCGCGGGCCGGGTCAAGCAGGGCCTCACCGAGCACTTCCGCCGCGAGGCGGAGGCCGGCGGCGCCACCGACCCCGACCTGCTGGCCCGGCGGCTCACCCTCCTCTTCGACGGGGCGGCCGCCCGGTCCGGCGTGCAGGCGGAGACCCTCCCCGGCCTGGCCGTGCCCACGGCCGCCGCCCTGCTCGACGCGGCGGGCGTGCACTGAGCGGGCCACCCGCCCCGACCCGCCGCCACCGCCCTCGCCCGACGCGTGCCCACCTCGCCCCGCACGGCGCACCGCGCCGGGCGCACAGCCTCACACGGACAGGAGTTGACGCGATGGCCGCCACCGACGGACACGGCGCCGGGACAGGTTTCTTCACCTCGGTGGAGGACGTCTCGGCGCGGCTCGCCGAGGCCGGCTACCTCGCCTCCGCCGCCGTCGCCACCACGGTCTTCCTCGCCGACCGCCTCGGCAAGCCCCTGCTGGTCGAGGGCCCCGCAGGCGTCGGCAAGACCGAACTCGCCAAGGCCGTCGCCCGGGTCGGCGGCGCCCGGCTCGTCCGGCTCCAGTGCTACGAGGGCATCGACGAGGCCCGGGCGCTCTACGAGTGGAACCACGCCAAGCAGCTCCTGCGGATCACCGCCGGCCGGGACGAGAGCTGGGACGACGCCCGCGGCGACATCTTCGGCGAGGAGTTCCTGCTCGCCCGCCCGCTGCTCACCGCCATCCGCGGCGACGAACCGACCGTGCTGCTGATCGACGAGACCGACAAGGCCGACGTCGAGGTCGAAGGACTGCTCCTGGAGGTCCTCGGCGACTTCCAGATCACCGTGCCCGAACTCGGCACGATCACCGCCACCCGGCACCCCTTCGTGCTGCTCACCTCCAACGCCACCCGCGAGCTCTCCGAGGCACTCCGCCGCCGCTGCCTCTACCTGCACCTCGACTACCCGGACGCAGCCCTGGAGGCGCGCATCGTCCGGCTCCTGGTGCCCGGCCTGGACGCGGTCCTCGCCGACGGCCTCGTGCAGGTCGTCGGCGCCCTGCGCGCCATGGAGCTGCGCAAGGCGCCGTCCGTCGCGGAGACCGTCGACTGGGCCCGCACCCTGCTCGCCCTCGGCGCCGACACCCTGGACGACACGGTGATCCGCGACAGCCTCGGGGTCGTGCTCAAGCACCAGGACGACATCATCCGCGCCGCCGCGAAACTGGCACCCGCGTGACCGGGCAGGCGGGCGGGCAGGTGACCGGGCAGGCGGGCGGGACGGCGGGCGGGCAGGGGGGCGGAGCGCCGGACGGCCTGCCCGAGCGGCTGACCGGCATGGTGCGGGCGCTCCGCGGGCACGGCCTGCGCATCGGCCCGGCCGAGACCGTCGACGCCGCAGCCGTCCTCCAGGCGCTCGGGCTCACCGACCGTGCGTACGTCCGGGCCGGGCTCGCCGCGGCACTGCTCCGCGGCGAGGGGCAGCGCCCGGTGTTCGACGCCGTCTTCGACCTCTACTTCCCGCTCGGCGTCGGCGCCCCCACCGGCACCGCCCGCCCCGGGGAGGAGGGCCGCGCCGGCACCGGCGCGCCGGACGTCCCCGCCGACCGGATCGCCGGACTGGTCGCCGACCTGCGCGACCGGCTGGCCGCCGCCCTGGCCGCCACCGACCCCTCGGACCCCTCGGACCCCGCCGCGTCCGGGCGGCTGGCCCGGATCGCGCGGGAGGCGGTCGAGGTGCTCGGCCGCTACGGCACCGGGCCCGGCTCGGACGGCTGGTCCGCCTACCAGACCCTCGGCCGGCTCCAGCCCGAGACCCTGCTCGCCCGGGTGCTCGCCGCCGTCCGGGCCGGCCGGGGCGCTGACCACGCCGCCGACGTCACGGACCGCCTCGTCGAGGACGAGATCCGCCGCCGGATCCGCGCCTTCCGCGGCATGGTCGCCGGCGAGGCCCGGCGCCGGGTCGCCGAACTGCGCGGCACGGAACGGATCGCCGAACGGGCCGTCGCCCCCACCCCCGACCGGATCGACTTCCTCACCGCCGGCACCGACCAGCTCGCCGAACTGCGCCGCACCGTGCACCCGCTGGCCCGGAAGCTGGCCACCCGGCTCGCCGCCCGCCGGCGCCGCGCCGCCCGCGGACGGATCGACCTCCGGCGCACCCTGCGGCGCTCCCTCGGCACCGGCGGCGTACCGCTGCGCCCGGCGTACCGCCGGCGCCGGCCGGCCCGGCCCGAGATCGTGCTGCTGTGCGACGTGTCCGGCTCGGTCGCGGGCTTCGCCGACTTCACGATGCTGCTCGTCCGGGCGATGCGCGACCAGTTCAGCCGGGTGCGCGTGTTCGCGTTCGTCAACCGCACCGCCGAGGTGACCGACCTGGTCGCCGCGGGCACCGCCGACCCGGCAGGCCTGGCGCAGCGGATCCTCACCGGCGCGGCCGTCACCGGCTACCACGGCAGCAGCGACTACGGCTCCGCGCTGGGCGAGTTCGCCGCACGCCACCTCGACGCCGTCGGCCCGCGCACCGCCGTCCTCGTGCTGGGCGACGCCCGGACGAACGGCTGGGATCCCGACGTGGACGCCCTGCGACTGGTCGCCGACCGGGCCCGCCGGGTCATCTGGCTCAACCCCGAACAGGCCTCGCTCTGGGGGTCCGGCGACTCCGCCGCGCAGGAGTACGCCGCCGTGGTCGACATGTACGCCTGCCGCAACACCCGCCGGCTCGGCGAACTCGTGGGCGGGCTGCTGCCGGTCTGACGGCGCCGGGGCGGGTCGTGCGGGGCGCCCGGGGCCGCGGATCGCGCGGGGCCGGCCGGTCAGGCCGTGAGCTGCGGGTAGAGCACGGCGAGGTCACCGGCGAGCCCGGCCTTCACCCGGCGGGAGACCTCGTCGGCGAGCACCTCGTACGCACCGGCCTCGATGCCGTCGAGCGCCCGGGCCGCGACGTCCGCGGGGTCGGACTTCGGCCCGTCGACACGGGCGGTCATGTCGGTGTCCACGTAGCCGACGTGCAGCCCGGTGACGGCGATGCCGCGCGGCAGCAGCTCCAGCCGCAGCGCGTTGGTCTGCGCCCACAGGGCCGCCTTGGAGGCGCTGTACGAGCCGGCGGTGGCGAGCCAGGAGAGCGCCGAGTGCACGGTCAGGATGTGGCCGCCGCCGTTCCGCTCGATGACCGGCACGAACGCGCGGGTGGTGAGCAGCGGGCCGTAGAAGTTGGTGTCGAACTCACGGCGGACGTCGTCCACCGGCGCGTCGAGGAAGGACGCCCCGACCGCGGCGCCCGCGTTGTTGATCAGGAGGGTGACGTCCTGGGCCCGTGCGGCCGCGGCGGCCACCGACGCGGGGTCGGTCATCTCCAGGGCGAGCGGGACGGCGTCGGGGTGGGTGACGGTGCGCGGGTCGCGGGCGGTGGCGTACACCTTGGCGGCGCCGCGGGCGTACAGCGCCTCGACCAGCGCCCGGCCGATGCCGCGGCTGCCGCCGGTGACGATGGCGGTGACGCCCTCGATGTCGGTCATGGGAGTGCTCCCCTCGGAGGAAACCGATCGGTTTCCATCAAGGTAAACCGATCGGTTTCCCGACGCAAGGGCGACCGGCCCGCCCCGGTACGACACGGCCCGGTACGGCGCGGCCGATGCCGTGCCGTACCGGGCCGGGGCCGGGCTCCGTCAGATGGTGGAGGTGTCGATGACGAAGCGGTAGCGGACGTCGCTGGCCAGCACCCGCGCGTACGCCTCGTTGATCTCGTCGGCGCGGATCACCTCGATCTCGGCGCCGATGCCGTGCTCGGCGCAGAAGTCCAGCATCTCCTGGGTCTCCGGGATGCCGCCGATCATCGACCCCGCCACCGACTTCCGGCCGCCGATCAGGGAGAAGGCGGCGAGCACGGCCGGCTTCTCCGGGGCACCGATCTGCACCAGGGTGCCGTCCGTGCGCAGCAGGGAGAGGTACGCGCCGAGGTCGAGGTCGGCGGAGACGGTGTTGAGGATCAGGTCGAAGGTGCCGGCCAGCTCCGTGAACGTCGACGGGTCCGACGTCGCGCGGTAGTGGTCGGCGCCGAGCCGCAGGCCGTCCTCCTGCTTGCGGAGCGACTGGCTGAGCACCGTGACCTCGGCCCCCTTCGCACGGGCCAGCTTCACCCCGAGGTGGCCCAGGCCGCCCAGGCCGACCACCGCGACCTTCGTGCCGGGACCGGCACCCCAGTGGACCAGCGGCGAGTACAGGGTGATGCCCGCGCACAGCAGCGGCGCCGCGGCATCCAGCGGGACGGCCCCGGGGATGCGGAGGACGTAGTTCTCGTCCACCACCACGTGCGTGGAGTAGCCGCCGTAGGTCGGTTCGCCGTCACGGCCGACGCTGTTGTAGGTGCCGACCATGCCGCTGCCGGTGCAGTACTGCTCCAGCCCGGTGCGGCAGTTCTCGCACGTGCGGCAGGAGTCGACGAAGCAGCCGACACCGACCCGGTCGCCCACCGCGTGGCGGGTCACCTCCGGCCCGACCTCGGCGACCACGCCGGCGATCTCGTGGCCCGGCACCATCGGGAAGGTGCCCACCCCCCACTCGGCGTTCACCTGGTGGATGTCGGAGTGGCAGATGCCCGAGTACCGGATGTCGATCAGGACGTCGTGCGCGCCCGGCACCCGCCGGGGCACGGTCGTCTTCTCCAGCGGTGCCTTCGGGGACGGGGCGGCATAGGCGGAGACAGTCGTGTGGGTCATACGGAGCAGCCTGCAACACCCGGCCGGACGGAACCAGACCCCCACTGGACGTACGCACGGCATTCGTACCACTGCGGGACTCACCCTCATACTTCCGGTATGGACATGCGCACCGAGCTGAGCGAGTTCCTGCGCTCCCGCCGGGCCCGCCTCCGGCCGGAGGACGTCGGCCTGCCCCGGTACGGCGGCCGGCGCCGCGTCCCCGGCCTGCGCCGCGAGGAGATCGCACAACTCGCCGGCGTCAGCACGGCGTACTACATCCGCCTCGAACAGGGGCACGGCGAGAACGTCTCCACCGCCGTCCTCGACGCCATCGCCGGCGCCCTGCAGCTCGACCAGGCGGAACGCGACCACCTCGACCGGCTCGTCCGGCCCGTACCCCGCCGCTCCCGCGGCGCCCAGCGCCCGCAGCGCGTACGACCCGCGCTCCAGCAGCTCCTCGACGCCATGGCCGACGTCCCCGCCTACGTGCTCGGCCTGCGCATGGACGTGCTCGCCTGGAACACCCTGGCCTGCGCGCTCGTCGGGGACTTCCCCTCGATGCCGCCCGAGCAGCGCAACATGGCCCGGCAGGTCTTCCTCACCCAGGCCGCGCGCGACCTCTACCGCGACTGGGAGGCCAAGGCCTCCGACGTGGTCGCCGGGCTGCGGATGGACGCCGGACGCATCCCCGACGACCCGAAGCTCACCTCCCTCATCGGCGAACTCTCCGTCAAGAGCGAGGACTTCCGCCGAGTCTGGGCCACCCACGACATCCGCGACAAGGGCCACGGCGTGAAGGAACTCCACCACCCCGTCGTCGGCCGCCTCACGCTCCGGTACGAGATGTTCCGGCCCCCGGGCGACCCGGACCAGGTGCTGCTCACCTACCACGCCGAGCCCGGCACACCCTCCGCCGACGCCCTCCGCCTGCTGGCCTCCTGGGCGGGCGGACGCGCCGACGGCCCGGCCGCCGAAGGGCCGGGCGGGGACGGGGTTCCGGGCGGAGGCGCCGGCGGTCGGGGCGTCCGGCGTCCGCGTCCCGTCGAGGGCAGCGCCGCGGCGGCCGACGGGCCGTAGACGCCTTCCCGCCTCCCGCGTGACGCCGCGCCGGCGCGACCCGATAGGTTCTCGGACGATCATTCGATGGTGCCGTACCGGCCGGGAAAGGGGACGCGCCGTGGAAGGCCAGCTGATCGACGGACGCTACGAACTGAGGGAACGGCAGCACGGCGGGAGAACGTCCGCATGGACGGCCCACGACCACGAGGAGCACCGCACCGTCACGGTCACGCTCCTCGCGGGACCGGCCGCCGACCCCGCCACCGCCGGGCGGATCCTCGACGAGGCCCGCACCGCGGCCGCCCTGCCGGACCACCCCCACCTCGTACGCGTCATCGCCGCCGGCCGGGACGACGCCACCGGCCAGGTGTACGCCGTCACCGGACCCGAAGCGGGACGCGGCCTCGACGAGGTCCTCGCCGGTGACGGCGTCCCCGACCCGGCGCGCGCCACCGAGTGGATCCGCCAGGCGTGCGACGGCCTGGCGGCGGCCCACGCGGCCGGGCTGGTGCACCGCCGCATCCGGCCCGCCGCCCTGCTCCTCACCCCGGCCGGGACGGTGAAGATCCGCGGCCTCGCGATCGACACGGCCACCGCCGCTGCCCCCGCTCCCGGGGCACCCGGCGCGGGCGGGCCAGGCTCCGCGGGTGCCGCGGGTGCCGGGAACGGCGGGGGCACCGTGCTCACCGACGTCCCGTGGATGTCGCCGGAGCAGGTACGCGGGACCGGCGACGTGGACCACCGCAGCGACCTGTACGCGATCGGCTGCGTGCTCCACCATCTCCTCACCGGCGCCGCGCCGTTCGGCCACCGCGAGGTGACCGTCCAGTTCGGCGCGCACCTGCGGGAGACCCCGGCGCCGCCGAGCCGGCAGCGTCCCGGCCTGCCCGCCGGGCTCGACGCACTCGTGCTGCGGCTGCTCGCCAAGGCGCCGGAGGACCGGCCCGCGGACGCGCACGAGGTGGCCGCCGAACTGGGCGGACTCTCCGAGGACGTGCGGGCCGCTGCCGCCGCCGCGTCGCCGTACGCCGCCGGGTTCCCGGCCACCGCCGCGCCGGTCACGCCCGATGCAGCGTTCACGCCCGATGCAGCGTTCACGCCCGATGCAGCCTTCATGCCCGATGCGCCGTTCACGCCGGACGCGGCACTCACGTCCGGGGCGCCATCCGCGTCCGGGTCGGCGGGCACGGCCGACGCACCGCCGGCCGACGGTGCAGCGCTCGCCCCCGGCGCACCCTTCACCCCCGCGCACGGACTCACGCCCGAGCAGGCGTTCACGCCTCCCCCGGGCTTCACGGTCACCGAAACGTTCACCCCCTTCGAGGCGTTCGAGGAGGAGCCCTGGTGGCGCCGACGGGCAGGCGGCCGCGCCGGTGTCGTGGCGGGGAGCGCCGCGCTGGCCCTCGCCCTGGTCGCGGGCCTCACCTGGGTGATCGGCAGCCGGGACACCGGACCGGACATCGCCGCGGGACGGCCCGGGGCCGCCTCCTCCGCCGCTGCCGCCGGAGCTCCGCTCGACACCGGTGCGGCCGCCACCGACCCGCCGGGCACCGCCCCGGCCTCGGCGGCGGCCTCGGACGGCAGCACGCCTTCCGGCCCCGCGGCGTCCGGCAGCCCGTCGGCGGCCGGTGCCACCGGCGCCCCCGCATCGCCCACGGGCACGGCGACCCGGCCGGGCGGCGCCACCACCGGTCCGGCCGCGCCGGGCACCACCGCGGCACCGACCACGGCCCGTCCCACCACCGTGGCGCCGACCAAGGCGCCCCCGTCGCCCGGAACCGGCGCAGCCGCATACGGCTGCAGCGGCGGGCTGGTCGGCAGCTATCCGGTGAAGACCGGCAGCGGCGCCGTGCTCGGCTACTTCTACATCTGGTTCGACAACACGAGCGGCCGGAACTGCGCGGCCACGATCAAGACGGTCAACAGCGGCTACGGCACGGCGTCCGCGGTGAAGGCGTCGATCAGCCGGTGCAGCAACGCCGCGGCAGCCGCGACGTGCACCAAGGTGGCCGGGACGACCAGCACCGACGAGGGCAACTTCACGATGTACGCGGGGCCGGTGCGGGTGGCCGCCGCGTCCACCTGCATCACCGGCTACGGCAGCATCACCTGGGGCGGCGCCACCGGCACCACGGCGAGCAGCCTCGGCAGCCGTGCGGTGCACTGCAGCTGACGGCACGGCGGTACGGCGGGCCACCGCCGTACCGCACCGGAGCCGGAGCCGGAGGCCGGAACCGTCAGGAGCGGCTCAGCCGCCCGCGACCGCGGTGAAGCGGGTGGTGACGTCCTGCCAGTCGACGACGTCCCACAGGCGGGTGACGTAGTCGGGGCGGACGTTCCTGTACTGCAGGTAGTAGGCGTGCTCCCAGGCGTCGAAGGCGAGCAGCGGGGTGGTGCCCTGGCCGACGTTGCCGTGGTGGTCGTAGACCTGCTCGACGATCAGGCGCTTGCCGAGGGGCTCCCAGGAGAGGATGCCCCAGCCGGAGCCCTGGACGCCGACGGTGGCGGCGGTGAGCTGCTTCCTGAAGGCGTCGAAGGAGCCGAAGTGCTCGGTGATGGCGTCGGCGAGGGCGCCGTCGGGGCGGCCGCCGCCGTCCGGGGAGAGGTTCTCCCAGAACAGCGAGTGCAGGACGTGGCCCGACAGGTGGAAGCCGAGGGTCTTCTGCAGGCCCACCAGCCCGCCGAACTGCTCCTTGTCGCGGGCCTCGGCGAGCTGCTCCAGCGTGGTGTTGGCGCCGTTGACGTAGGCCAGGTGGTGCTTGGAGTGGTGCAGTTCCAGGATCTCCGCCGACATGGCACGCTCCAGCGCGGAGTAGTCGTACGGAAGGTCGGGAAGCGAGTAGACGCCCATCAGGTGATGTCCTCTTCATCGGTACGGATCATGCGAGGGACACTCTATTGCGCATGACTTGCAACAGAGAACTACATGCTTCAGCATGTTCGATGCGGGGCCGGTACGTCGG
Source organism: Kitasatospora sp. NE20-6 (assembly GCF_045862635.1). Taxonomy (NCBI): domain Bacteria; kingdom Bacillati; phylum Actinomycetota; class Actinomycetes; order Kitasatosporales; family Streptomycetaceae; genus Kitasatospora; species Kitasatospora sp. NE20-6. Next base: position 100,313 of record NZ_BPRL01000003.1, on the reverse strand, counting down.
CCGAGCAGGGCACCCGTCCTTCCTGACCGATGATCGTCTTCCCAGCCGGCGCCTGCCGGGACGCCCGCCGGCCCCGCCCCGCCGCCGCCGCGGGCACCGGCCCCGGCGGCGTTCCGGCGTGCCCGGATGCGCGGCGCAGCCTCCTGCGGCGGCCGGCGACCTGACAAAGTCCGGGGGCACCGGGTGCCGCAACAACCGTCCCCCGCCCGAATCAGGTGGCCTGCCCACCTCCTCCGGGAGCCGCCCCGCAGGCAGGCTTGAAGGGACGAACCGGATTTCGCGCGTAACGCGGTGGGAGTGACGTGAACATCCCTGTCTGCAACGAACGATCGACGCTCGACCTGTTCTCCCCCCGGCAGCTGCCGCAACCCGCGGGCTACGGGCGGGTGCTGCGGGAGGTGGTGGTGCAGGAGCTGTCCGACGCGCTCTTCGCCTCGCTCCCGCGGCGGGACCAGCGCCAGCGGGGCGAGCAGTACCTGCGGGGGCTGCTGGGCACCGAGGGCCGCAAGTCGATCCGCAACATCGCCGCCGGGCTCGGCAGCCCGGCGGCGGAGCAGCGGATCCACCACTTCATCAGCAGTTCGACCTGGGACTGGATGCCCGTACGGGCGGCGCTGGCCGCCTACGTCGAGGCAGCGGTGACCCCGCGCGCCTGGGTGGTGCGGCCGATGCCGATCCCCAAGGCCGGGAAGCACTCGGTGGGCGTCGACCACGGCTTCGACCCGCACCGGGGACGGGAGTTCTACGGTCAGCAGGCGTTCGGCGTCTGGCTCGCCGCGGACACGCTGAGCACGCCGGTGAACTGGCGCCTGCTGCTGCCCGATTCGTGGGCCGGCGACCCCGCCCGCCGCGACCGGGTGGAGATCCCGGGCGGGGTGGGGGGCGAGACGCCGGAGGAGTGCGCGGCGGCCGTGCTGGAGGACATCCTGGCCTGGTCACCGCCGGCCCGGCCGGTCGTGCTCGACATCTGCTCGGCGCACGCGGCCGCGTCGGTGCAGCGCTTCACCCGGGCCGGGGTGCCGGTGATCGCCCGGCTCGCGGCCAACGCCCGTTTCACGGTGGGGAGTACGGTCCTGCCGGGCTACGGCATGGGCCCGCTCACGGCCCGCCGGATCCTGGAGTCCGTCAAGGGCCTGCGCAGACCCACGGCCTGGACGGACCCGCGGGATCCGTCCGTGCTGCGCAGCGGGCTTGCGGCGACCGTCCGGGTGACGCCCGCGAAGGAGCCGGGCGGGGGCCCGTCGACCGGCGAGGTCGTGCTGCTCGGCCGGTGGCGGGACGCCCACCGGCCGCCCGCGGAGCTGTGGCTCACCAACATGACCGCGGCGTCGCGCGGCACGCTGGTGCAACTGACCGACCTGGCGGGCCGGGTCGGGCACGCGCTCGGCGGCACCGGGGCGGAGGCGGGCCTGAAGGACTTCGAGGGGCGTTCGTTCGGCGGCTGGCACCGGCACATCACGCTGGCCTCGGCCGCGCACGCGGTGGCCGTGCTGGCGGGCAGCCGGCGGGAGTCGTCCGGTCACGTCACCGGCCGCTCCGCGGCCCGGCTGCCGGCGCAGGACACCGGCCCCTGTCCGCCCCGGGCGGCGTGACCACGGGCAGGACGGCACGGGGTGACGGCAGGGCACGGAGTGACGGCGGGGCACGGAGTGACGGCGGGGCACGGAGTGACGGCGGGGCACGGGCACCCGGCGCGGCACCGCGCCCGGGGTCGCGCCCGGAACCGGTGACGCGGCGGGCTCAGACGTGCCGGCCGTCGGGCGTCAGGCCGTGCTCGCCGCGGGGGTGCTGGGGCATGCCGGCGGCCCGCGGCCGGGCCGCGCGCTGCCGGTGCAGGACGTCCTGGGTGCGCAGCAACCGGAGTGCGAGCTGGATCTCCAGTGCGCGTTCCGGCTTCTGCCAGCCGGGGCCGAGGAGTTCGCCGATCCGCTCCAGGCGGCGGGAGACGGTGTTGGCGTGGACGTGCAGCGTCTCGGCGGCCCGGGTGGGGCTGCCGCCGGCGGCGAAGTAGACCTCCAGGGTGCGCGCGAGGTCGGTGAACCGCTCGTTGTCGTACTGGAGCACGGGGCCGAGGGCGGAGTCGATGAAGCCGCCGATGTCGTTGTCCTCGGCGAGCAGCAGGCCGACGAAGCCGAGGTCCTCGGTGGAGGCGGTGCTGCCGGCGCCGTCCAGGGCGATCAGCACCTCCAGGCAGCGGACGGCCTCCCGGTGGAGTCCGGCGACGGCGTCGAGTCCGGCGGCGGGACCGGCCGCGCCGACGGAGACGGGGTGGCCGAGCAGCGGGGTGAGTTCACCGGAGACGGCACGGGCGGCGGCGGAGGCGTCGGAGCCGGGCACGAGCAGGGAGATGCAGTCGCCGTGCTGCGACTTGAGCCCGGCCATGCGGTACGCGTACGAGGATGCCCAGACGATGGCCTTGCCCTGTTCGCCGCCCTCGGGACGGGCGACGAGCACGACGTGCGGGGCGCCGGGGTCGATGCCGAGTCTTCGGGCGCGTTCGCCGAGCTGGCGGGCGGAGCGGGCGGGACCGGCGAGGAGGTCCTCGAAGAGTTCGTCGCGCAGCGGGCCCTCCGCGACGGCGGTGCTGCGGTCGGCGAGGAGGGTGAGGAGGCCGACCGTCTGGGCCACCGCCTGCAGGAACCACTCCTCGGACTCGTCGAGGGCGCGGTCCGTCCGGAGGAGGAGCACACCGCGGTGGCGGCCGCCCGCGGTGACCGCGGCGGCCCGGACGCCTGCGGACAGGACGGGTACCGGGCCGCCGGTGTGCGGCGCCGGCGGCACGGCCTCGGCGGCGAGCTGGTCCAGGGCGGTCACCGAGCCGGCGCCGGCGAGGGTGCGGCCGGCGGCGTCGCGCACGAGGAGGTCGCCGCCGAGCGCGCCGGAGGCCTGCCGGACGACGCCGTGCACGTCGCCGCCGTTCAGCACGGCGGTGGTGAGTTCGCCGTGCACCGCGTGGAGGTGGCGGGCGCGGGCCGCGGCCCGGCGCAGCCGGACGGTGTCCGGCGCGGCGGATGCGGTGGCGGGCGGCAGGCCGGGGGCGAGGACCGCCCCGGCGGTGCGGGCCAGATCCACCGCGGCACGGAGCGCGGCGAGTTCGGCGGTGGGCGCGCCACGGCCCACGGCGTCCAGCAGGAGGTCGTCGAAACAGGCCGACGGCCCGCCCGAGGCCAGTAGTTGAAGGACCGTCAGCGCAGGGTCGGTCGGCGAGGCCGCCTCGTACCGCTCCACACCGACAACCCCCGCCACTCGCGAATCAAGCCCGGCGCAAGGAGAACATATGTGCCCACCCGGAGTACGGTCAAGCTCCCGCGTGACCGGTCCGTGACTGTCCGGCACCACCGGGCGGCCCGTGTTTGCGCAGGTCCGGCCGGACCCCGCGGGCCCGGGCGGCACGATGGGGCGCAGGCAGAACGGGCGCGGACTGAACAGACGCGGACGGGACGGCGGGCAGGACGGCAGGCGGGGGCGGGGGCGGACCGGCCCGGAGCCGCCGGCGGGCGGGCACCGCGGTGTTCACCGCCCGGCGGGGCCGGCGGTCCCGTCCGCAGCAGCGGATCCCCCGACGGCGGCGGGCGCGGGGCCCGCGGCGTCGGCGGAGTCGATGGCGGCCAGCACGGAGTCGAGCAGGCCGGGGAAGCGGGCGTCGAGGTCCTCGCGCCGCAGCGAGAGCAGCAGTTCCCGTCCGGACGGTTTCTGCCAGATCAGGCCGCCCTCGCGGAGCACCCGCCAGTGGTGGGTCAGGGTCGACTTCGAGACGCCGGTGAGCAGCGCGCCGCAGGGGTGCTCGCCGCCGGCGGCCAGGGCGCGGACGACCCGCAGCCGCATGGGGTTGCCGAGGGCCACGAAGAGGTTCTCCAGGGTGATGTTGTCCCGGGTGGGGTGGGTGACAGCCATGCCCCAAAGTAACCCGGCCGTCCTCGTACAGTCGAACAATTCTGTCCGCTGCCCTCGTTTTCGCAGGTCACAAGAGTGCTGGGGGCGTGCGGACCTGACAGGGCATCGGCCTGCCGTTGACAGGCCCACCCAAACCGTACGACGATCCACGTACATTCCTACGGTGCGAACGTCCGCGTACCGTCGTACCCTGAGAAAGGTCGTCGTACCCCCATGACTGCCACCGCTTCCGCCCCTCACCCGGGTGCCGGAACCCCGCGTCTCGGCTGGGTCCTGGCGCTGCTGGCGTTCGCCCAGCTGATCATCTCGCTCGACTTCAACATCGTGTACGTGGCCCTGCCCGAGATCGGCGCCGAGCTCGGCTTCACCGACCAGTCCCTCCAGTGGGTCGTCAGCGCCTACGCGGTCGCCTTCGGCGGGTTCCTGCTGCTGGGCGGCCGGGCCGCCGACCTGCTCGGCCGCCGCAACATGTTCGTCCTCGCCCTCGGCCTGTACGCGCTCTCGTCCCTGGTCGGCGGGTTCGCCGGCGACCCCGGCACGATGGTCGCGGTGCGCGCCGTGCAGGGCCTCGGCGGCGCACTGCTCTTCCCCGCCACCCTCTCGCTCATCAACACGCTGTTCGCGGAGGGCCCGCAGCGCAACCGCGCACTCGCCGTGTGGGGCGGCGCCGGGGCCAGCGGCCTCACCCTGGGCTCCCTGCTCGGCGGCGTGCTCACCGGCGCCTTCGGCTGGGCGTCGGTGTTCTTCGTCAACGTGCCGCTGGCCGGCATCGTCGCGATCGCCGCCCTCACCGTCATCCCGCGCGACCGCCGCTCCGGCGAGCGCCGCAGCTTCGACCTGCCGGGCGCCGTCACCGCCACCGCCGGCGTCACCCTGCTCGTGTACGTGCTCGTGCAGGGCCCGGAGAGCGGCTGGGGCTCGGCCGGCATCGTCGTCAGCGCCGTCGCGGCCGTCCTGCTCCTCGGACTCTTCACCCTGATCGAGGCCCGCAGCAAGGACCCGCTCATGCCGCTGCGGCTGTTCCGCAACCGCAGCCTGGCGGCCGGCATGGCGGTCACCTTCATCTTCATGGGCACCTTCAGCGCCCTGCCGTACTTCCTGACCGTGCTCTTCCAGAGCGTGCACGGCTTCAGCGCGCTGCAGACCGGCCTCGCCTTCCTCGTCCCGTCGCTCTCCATCGCCGCCGGCACCCAGATCGGCGAGCGGATGGCCACCCGCACCGCCACCCGCACCACCCTGCTCACCGGCCTCCTCGTCGGCACCGTCGGCACCGCCGTCCTGGCATTCGGCATCGCGGCCGACGGCGGCTACGGCTCGGTCGTGCCCGGTCTGGTGGTCTCCGGCATCGGCCAGGGCATCACCTGGACCGGCATGTGGATCGCCGCCGCGTCCGGCGTCGACGCGCACGAGCAGGGCATCGCCTCCGGCATGGCCTCCACCACCCAGCAGATCGGCGGCGCCGTCGGCCTGGCCGTCCTCATCGCCATCGCCAACTCCGGCACCGACGGCCTGCAGGGCGACCTGCTGCGCACCGCGATGGCCGACGGCACCCGCACCGCCGTCTACGTGGCGGCCGCCGGCATCCTGCTCGGCGCGATCGTCGCCCTCGCCCTGCCCGGCCGGCGGCCGGCCCTGCCGACCGGCCCCGTTTCGCCCGATGCGGCCGCCGGGCCCGCCGACCGCCACGCCGGCACCGCCCCGGCCGGCGCCCGCAGCCAGGCCTGACCGGGCCCGGGCGCGGCGGGGAGCGGGGGCACGGCCGTCCCCGCTCCCCGCCGCGCCTGCCGTCCGCCGCAGATCCCGACGATCCCACCCCTCCCGGAGGTCGACCGCATGTCCCCCGAAGCCCCCTCCCCCGAGCCCGTGGACACCGGGCGCCCGGGCACCCCGCGCCCCGCCGCCTCCCGCCCCGCCGGCGGCCGGCCCGGCACCGGGCCGCTGGACACCGACGTCGCCGTGATCGGCGGCGGCCCCGTCGGCATGCTGCTGGCGTACGAGCTGGCGCTGCAGGGGATCCGCACCACCGTGCTGGAGCAACTGCCCCGCCCCACCGGCGAGTCCAAGGCCGGCACGCTGCACGCGCGCACCGCGCAGACCCTGCACCGGCGCGGACTCCTGGAGGCCGTCCAGCCGGGCCCGCACAAGGCGCGGTACAGCCGCGGCCCCGTACCGTTCCACTTCGGCGGGATGTTCGAGCTCGACCTCGCCGCGGTCGTCGACGAGGGGCCCGCGATGGTCGGCAGCCCGCAGGCGTACGCCGAGCAGGTCTTCGCCCGGCTCGCCGAGGCGCTCGGCACCCGCATCGTGCGCGGCGCCGAGGTCGTCGGCATCCGGCAGGACGACGACCGGGTGCACCTCACCGTCCGCGACGGCACCGGCACCACCCGCCCGGTGACCGCCGGGTGGGCGGTGGGCTGCGACGGCGCCCGCAGCGCCGTACGGCAGCTCAGCGGCATCCGCTTCACCGGCACCCCCGCCGGGGTGGGCGCCCTCATGGGCGAGGTCGAACTCCTCGACCCGTACGACGCGCCCGCCGGCTGGCAGCGCAACGAACGCGGCTGGACGCTCGTCTGGCTCAACCCGTACGGCCGCAGCCGGGTGTCGACGTACGACTTCCGCGGGCCGCACCCGGACCGCGGCGCACCCGTGACGCTCGCCGAGCTGCAGGGCGAGACCGAGCGCATCGCGGGCCGCCCGGTGCCGATGGCCTCCCCGCGCTGGCTCACCCGCTTCAGCGACGCGGCGCTGCAGGCCGAGCAGTACCGCTCGGGCCGGGTGCTGCTCGCGGGCGACGCCGCGCACGTGCACTTCCCGGCGGGCGGCCAGGGCCTCAACCTCGGGCTGCAGGACGCCGTGAACCTCGGCTGGAAGCTCGCCGCCGAGGTCCGCGGCGACGCCCCCGCCGGACTGCTCGACACCTACCACGCCGAACGCCACCCGGCCGCCGCCGAAGTGCTGTGGAACGTCCGGGCCCAGGTCGCCCTGATGAACCCCGACCCCCGCACGGACGCGCTGCGCGACCTCTTCGTCCGGCTCATGCACATGCCGCAGGTCAACACCTACCTCTCCGGCATGATCAGCGGCGAGGGCGTGCACTACGACACCGGACCGCACACCGACCCGCTGGCCGGCCGGCTCACCCCCGACCTGCCGCTGAAGACCCCGGCGGCCCGCACCGGCGTCGCCCGGCTGCTGCGCGCCGCGAAGCCCCTGCTGCTCGACCTCGCCGACCGCGCGGACCTGCGGGCGGCCGCCGCTCCCTGGGGCCCCCGGGTGGTCACCGTCACGGCGGTCACCGACGCACCGCCCGCCGACGCCCTGCTGGTGCGGCCCGACGGCTACACCGCGTGGAGCGCCACCGACCCCGACCGCGACGCCGCCTCCCTCACCGCCGCCCTGCGGACCTGGATCGGCGAACCCGCCGCCCCCTGACCACAGGCTCCTGACCACAGGCTCCTGACCACAGGGCCGCCCGGCACGGTCGTTCCCGTGCCGGGCGGCCCTTCCGTGCGCCCGAGGCGCCTTCCGTGTGCCGGTGGCGCTACGGCAGCCGGATCGACTGGCCGTGGTTGAAACGGTCCTTCGGGTCGTACTTCGCCTTGACCTGCTGCAGACGCGGGTAGTTGGCGCCGTAGTAGAGCGTGTACCAGGGCACGCCGGAGCGGTTGTGCTGCGGGTCGTTGAGGTCGATGTCGCAGTAGTTCACGTAGCAGCCGTCGGTGGTGTCGCCGGGCACCGGCACCCCGCCCGTCGTGCGGTACGTCTCCTCGTACGCGTCGCGCAGCCAGCCGATGTTCACCGCGTCGTCGGCCGCCGACGGCCAGTAGCTCTGGAAGAGCAGCTTGAAGACGGAGTCGCGGTGCACGGTCGCCGTCGCGCCCGGCGCCACCGCGTTGACCGCGCCGCCGTACGAGCTGAGCAGCACCATCGCACCGGGGTTGTCGAGGTCGGTGCGGGTGAGGTGCTTCCAGAACGTCGCGATCTGCGCGTCCGTCAGGTTCCGCTTGTGGAAGGCCGACTTGTAGTCGCCGCGCAGGCTCGGGTCGACCAGGGTGCTGTTGGTGGTGCCCAGGTAGCGGGCCGACTGCAGCCACGGCATGCGCTGCGGCGTGTAGTACTCGGGCATCGGGCCGTGCTCGCCCATGGCGGTGGTGACCGGACCGGTCGGGATGTCGACGCCCTCGGTGACGGCCGCGATGAAGTCGTGCAGCAGCTGCTCGGCGTTCGGCACCGTCGCGTCCATCTGCGTGAGCAGACCGATCTGGCCGTTGGAGCGGTGGTTGAGCTTGAGGAAGCTCATCAGACCGCCGTACGGGCCGCCCGGCGCGGAGTTGGCGACGTGCCAGGCACCGAAGTTGCGGGTGAGCCGGGTGAGGGCCGCCTCGGTGACCTGCGCCCAGTCCCAGGAGATCGCGCTGATGAAGACCTCGGCCGGGGGCCGGAGGAGGGCCTGCCCGGGAGCGGTGCCGACGGCCTTCGGCGACCGGAACCAGTAGCGGGTGATGACGCCGAAGTTGCCGCCGCCACCGCCGGTGTGGGCCCACCACAGGTCACGCTCGGGGTCGTTCGGCTCCCGGGTCGCCACCACGACGCGGGCGGTGCCGGCCGCGTCGACCGTGACGACCTCGACGGCGTACAGGTGGTCGACTATGAGCCCGTGCTCGCGGGCCAGCATGCCCCAGCCGCCGCCGCTGACGTGCCCGCCCGCCCCGACGGAGTAGCACATGCCGCCGGGCACGGTGACGCCCCACACCTTGTAGAGGCGCTCGTAGACGTCCAGCAGGGTCGCACCGGCCTCGACCGCGAAGGCCTTGAACCGGTCGTCCCAGGAGACCGAGGTCATCTCGGACATGTCGAGGACGATCCGGGTGGAGGCGTTGAAGACGAAGTCCTCGTAGCAGTGCCCGCCGCTGTGCACGGTCAGCTTCTTGCCGGCCCGCGCCGCCTCCTGCACCACCGCGAGCACCTGGGCGGTGGAGTCGACGACCCGCACCGACTCCGGGCTGCCGACCCAGCGCTGGTTCATGCCGCGCACCAGGTCGCGGTAGCGGGCGTCGGCGGGGGTGACCGTGGCGGCGCCGAACTCCGGGGCCGGCCCCGGCTGCGGCACCGCACCGGGTACGGCCGGGGCCGGTGTTCCCGCCGGCGGGCGCGGCGCCGCGAGAGCGGGGCCCGCTCCGACGGTGACGACCGCGCCGGCACCGAGGGCGGCCGCGCCGCCCAGGATCCGGCGGCGGCTCGGCATCCCGATCTGTTCCGTGCTCATGACGTGGAAGGACCTTTCTGTACAGGGTGGTGCGGTCTCAGGGGTGGTGCGGTCTCAGGGGTGGTGCGGTCTCGATGGGTGGTGCGGCCTCGGCGTCCCGGCGGTCACGCATGCCGGGCGATCCGCTCCGCGAGGCGCGGCAGCAGCCGCAGCGCGTTGGCCCGCCCGACGGCGGCCCGCTGGGTCTCGTCCCAGCCCGCGTACGCGCGGAAGCCGTCGGTGTTCTCGGTGGTGTGCGACGCCGGCATGAACGGGAAGTCGCTGCCGTACAGGATGTGTTCGGTGCCGGCGAGTTCGGTGAGCGCGGGCAGGGCGAAGGCGTTCGCGGACATCGCGATGTCGTAGTGCAGGCGGCGCAGCGTGCCGACCACGTCGGCGGGTGCCCGCCCGGTGAGGTACGCGCCGATGGTGGGCCCGTGCGTGAGCCGCTGCGCGAGGAACGGCAGGGTGCCGCCGGCGTGCGAGAGGATCAGCTGCAGGCCGGGCAGCCGGTCGAGGACGCCGTCGAAGAGCAGGCCGGCCACCGTGCGGGTCGTCTCGAAGGTGAACTCGTAGAGCGAGGGCGGTAGGTCGAAGGTGACGAGGTCCGCGGAGGGCGGCACCACCGGGTGCACGTGGACGGCGAGTCCGCGCTCGGCGATCTCGGCGAGCAGCGGTTCGAAGGCCGGGTCGTTGAGGTAGCGGCTGCCGTAACTGGTGAGCAGGCCGACCCCGTCGAGTCCCAGTTCGTCGACGGCGTGGTGGAGTTCCTCACGGGCCGCGTCGACGTCCGGCAGCGGCAGGATCGCGAACGCGCCGAACCGGGCCGGGTGGGCCGCGATCAGCCCGGCGAAGTACTCGTTGACCGTGCGGGCGAGCTTGCGCGCGTCGTCGCCCTCGACGAACGTCACGCCCGGCGCGGTGATGGAGAGCACGGCCGCGTCGATGCCGTGGCGGTCCATCACCTCCAGGCTCTCCTCGGGCGACCAGTGGGGGTAGTCGACGCCGGGGATGGCCACCCGGTCGGCGAGGGCGGCGGCGTACTCCGGCGGCACGGCGTGGTGGTGGACGTCGATGAGTCCGGCGGGCGCGGGCATGGCAGTCTCCAGCGTCTCTGTCACGGGGTGGGTGCTCCTGGCTGCGGGGTCATCCGAGGTACTCGTCACCGAATTCGGCGGCCACCCGCAGGGCCCTTTCCACATCGAGGTCGTACTGGGCCTGCGGGGGCGGCGGGGCACCGTCGTCGGCGGAGACGCCCGCGCCCAGGAAGAATCCGTCCTTGCCGCCGGGGACGAACATGATGAGGAGTTTCGACGGCTCGTCACCGACATTCGTGAAGTTGTGCACGGAGCCCCGCGGGACATGCACGAACGAACCTGCTCCCAGGGCGAGTTTCTCCGTGCCGTCGAAGAGGGAGACCTCGCCCTCCAGCACGTAGAACGCCTCGTCCTCGCGGTGGTGGATGTGCGGGGGCGGCCCACCACCCGGCGGTACCAGGGCCTCCATCATGAAGAAGCCCGGACCGGTGTTGTGCAGGCCCGACTTGATCGTGTAGCGGTCGCCGAAGGCCCATCGGCTCGGCCCCGCGCCGGGCGGCACGTGGACGACCCGGCGCGACCACTGCTCCTCGAAACTCAAGAAAAGGCCTCCGTTCCTGCACACGGGGGCGGGGCCCGGTCGGCTCCCGCAGTCGGCTCAGGCGAGTTTCCGCAGCACCCCGCGGGTGGGGCAAGGGACGGCCGGTGACTGTGTCAGGTCGGGAATGGGTGGAGCGGCACCTGACAAAGTTCAGGGACGCACTTCTTTTCCGCTCGCCGCATCCCGGACAGTCGTTCCCAGACCACTTCCAGGGAGGCACCCCTTGAACAGAGTCCATGCATTCATCCGCTCTCTGCCCGCCCGTCAGCAGCCGGACTGGGCGGAGCATCCGGAGCTACCCGCCGTGCGGGAGGAACTCGGCATGCTCCCGCCCCTCGTGACACCTGCGGAGACCGACACCCTGCGCGAGCACCTGGCGGAGGCGGCCGGCGGCCGGATCCAGATCGTGCAGACCGGCGACTGCGCCGAGGACTGGGCCGAGACGACACCGGGCGAGGTCGCCCGCCGGGCCGGGCTGCTGGACATGCTGGCCGGGGCGATGAAGATGATCTCCCACAAGCCGGTCCTGCGGGTCGGCCGCCTCGCCGGCCAGTACGCCAAGCCGCGCTCCAGCCCCACCGAGACCGTCGGAGGAGTCGAACTCCCCGTCTACCGCGGCCACATGGTGAACTCGCCGGAGCCCGACCCCGAGCTGCGCCGCCCCGACCCGCGCCGCATGCTCACCGGCTACCACGCCGCGGCCGAGGTCATGGGCCACCTCGGCTGGCGTACGGGACGCACCGCCGCCCGGATCGACGGCGAGGTGTGGACCAGCCACGAGGCGCTGCTGCTGGACTACGAACTGCCCCAGCTGCGCCGCCAGCCGGACGGCCGGCTGCTGCTCACCTCCACCCACTGGCCGTGGATCGGCGAGCGCACCCGCCAGGTCGACGGCGCCCACGTGGCGATGCTCGCCGCCGTCGCCAACCCGGTGTCGGTGAAGGTCGGCCCCACGGCGGACACGGACGAGCTCCTCGCCCTGTGCGAACGGCTCGACCCCGACCACGTGCCCGGCCGGCTCACCCTGATCGCCCGGATGGGCAGTGCGGCCGTCGCCGACCGGCTGCCCCCGCTGGTGGCCGCCGTCCGCGCCGCCGGGCACCCCGTCATCTGGCTGACCGACCCGATGCACGGCAACACCCTGACCGCGCCGGACGGCCTCAAGACCCGGCTGGTGGAGACCGTCGTGCACGAGGTCGAGGAGTTCCACACCGCCGTCACCGAGAGCGGCGGCACCGCCGGCGGCCTGCACCTGGAGACCACGCCGTCCGAGGTCACCGAGTGCGTGCGCGACCACTCGCGGCTGCACGAGGTCGGCCTGAAGTACACGAGCTTCTGCGATCCGCGGCTGAACCCCGGGCAGGCCGTGACGGTCGCCTCCGCCTGGCGCGGCTGAACCGTCCCGGTCCCGGCACGGTACCGCCGCCCGTCCGCGGCAGCACCGCACCACCCGCGTCCTGCCTGCCCCACCCCTGCGCACCCGTACCGCCTGCACCGCCTGCACTGCCCGTACCGCCCCTGCCGTCCCTCGCCGCGCCCACGGCGCGGCCGACCCGGAGGTCAGCAGCACATGACGGAGAAAACCGCCCTCGTCACCGGCGCGGCCGGCGGCATCGGGGCCGCGGTCGTCCGCGACCTCGCCGCGCGCGGCGTCACCGTGGCAGCGGTCGACCGCGATCCGGACCGGCTCGCGCAGGTCGTCGCCGAGGTGACGGCCGACGGCCTGCGGGCCGAGGCCTTCCCGTGCGACGTCACCTCGTCCGCCGCGGTGGAACGCACCGTCGACGAGGTCGAGCGGCGCCTCGGCCCTCTCACCGATCTGGTCAACGCGGCCGGGGTGCTGCGGCTGGCCAGGGCCGTCGACCTCACGGACGACGACTGGGCCGCGACGTTCGCGGTGAACACCACCGGCGTGTTCCACGTCTCGCGGGCGGTCGTCGCCCGGATGGTGCCCCGGCGGTCCGGCGCGGTGGTCACCGTCGCGTCGAACGCCGCGGGCACCGCCCGCCAGGACATGGCCGCGTACGCCGCGTCCAAGGCGGCGGCGACGATGTTCACCAAGTGCCTCGGCCTGGAGGTCGCGCAGTACGGCATCCGCTGCAACGTCGTCGCGCCCGGCTCCACCGACACCCCGATGCTCACCGCGATGTGGCACGACACGGACGGCTCCAAGGTGTCCGTCGAGGGCGTGCCCGAGGCGTTCCGGGTCGGTATCCCGCTCGGGCGGCTGGCCCGGCCCGCCGACGTCGCCGACGCCGTCGCGTTCCTGCTGTCCGACCGGGCCGCGCACATCACCCTGCACGACCTCACCGTCGACGGCGGCGCCGCGCTGGGCGTCTGACGGCCTTACGGCCGAAGTCCCGCACCGCCCCTGTCTTTGTCCGCATCCCCGCTCCGCAGAGAGGACCCCATGGCCGGCCTGCCCGCCATCACCCCTTACCCGATGCCCGCCGCGACCGACCTGCCGGCCTCCACCGCCCGCTGGACGGTCGACCCCGACCGGGCCGTACTGCTCCTGCACGACATGCAGCGCTACTTCCTGCAGCCGCTGCCCGCCGAGCCCGGCGACGCCCTGCTGCGCAACGCCGTCCGGCTGCGCGAGGAGGCCGCCCGGCGCGGCGTGCCGGTCGCGTACACCGCGCAGCCCGGCGGGATGTCGGACACCGACCGCGGGCTGCTGAAGGACTTCTGGGGCCCCGGCATGCGGGTCGCCCCGGAGGACCGCAAGGTGGTCGACCCGCTCGAACCCGTCGAGGACGACTGGGTGTTCACCAAGTGGCGGTACAGCGCGTTCTTCCGCACCGACCTGCTGGAGCGGCTGCGCCGCGCCGGACGCGACCAGCTCGTCGTGTGCGGGGTGTACGCGCACGTCGGCGTGCTGATGAGCGCGGTCGATGCCTTCACCAACGACATCGAGACCTTCCTCGTCGCCGACGCGGTCGCCGACTTCTCCGCGGCCTACCACCAGCAGGCGCTGGCGTACGCGGCCGAGCGGTGCGCGGTCGTGACCACGACCGCCGCCGTGGCGGACGCCCTCGCCACCGGACTGGTCGCCCACGGGGGGCGGCGGTGACCGCGCCGGCCCGTGCCACTGACCTGCTGGACGACGTGCTGACGGGCACCCGGTCGGCGTACGCCCTGCTGTACCGCCCGGAGTCGGCCGGCGGCGACGTGCTGGAGGTGCTGCTCGGGGAGGTCGGCGACGTCGGCCGGATCGGCGACATCCCGGTGCCGGAGGGCGACGGCGGCGGCCGCCACCAGGTGCTGGCGGTGCTGCCGTACCGGCAGATCGCGGAGCGCGGCTACGCCGTCAACGACGACCGCGAACCGCTGCTCGCCATGACCGTGCACGAGCAGGCCTCGGTGCCGCTGCAGGAGGCACTGCACCGGCTGCCCGACGACCCGGTGACGCTGCAGGACGGGCGCTTCGACGTGGACGACGCGCAGTACGCCGCCCTGGTGCGGGAGGTGATCGACCGGGAGATCGGCAGCGGCGAGGGCGCGAACTTCGTGGTGAAGCGGTCGTTCGTCGCCGACATCACCGACTGCACGCCGCGCACCGCGCTGTCGTTCCTGCGGCGGCTGCTGCAGCGCGAGACCGGCGCGTACTGGACGTTCCTGGTGCACACCGGCGAGCGGACGTTCGTGGGGGCGAGCCCGGAGCGGCACGTCAGCCTGCGCGGCGGCACCGCCGTGATGAACCCGATCAGCGGCACCTACCGCTACCCCGCGGCCGGCCCGGACCTCGCGGGCGTGCTGGACTTCCTCGCCGACCGCAAGGAGGCCGACGAGCTGTACATGGTCGTCGACGAGGAACTGAAGATGATGGCCCGGATCTGCGAGGGCGGCGGCCGGGTCACCGGCCCGTACCTCAAGGAGATGGCGCGGCTCGCGCACACCGAGTACTTCATCGAGGGCCGCTCCTCGCGGGACGTCCGGGAGATCCTGCGCGAGACGCTGTTCGCCCCGACCGTGACGGGCTCGCCGCTGGAGAGCGCCTGCCGGGTGATCAGCCGGTACGAGCCGGAGGGGCGCGGCTACTACAGCGGCGTCCTCGCGCTGATCGGCCGCGACGAACTGGGCGGCCGCACCCTCGACTCGGCGATCATGATCAGGACCGCCGACATCAGCGCGGCCGGCCGGCTGCGCATCGGGGTCGGCGCGACGCTGGTGCGCCACTCCGACCCGTGGGGCGAGGTCGCGGAGACCCGGGCGAAGGCCGCGGGGCTCCTCGCGGCCCTGGAGGACGGCGGCACCCGGCGGTTCGCCGACCACCCGGAGGTGCGGGAGGTGCTGGGCCGCCGCAACGACACCATCGCCGACTTCTGGCTGCGCCGCCCCGTCGACCGGGCGGAGCCGGTGGCCGGACTCGCCGGCCGGCGGGTGCTCGTGGTCGACGCGGAGGACACCTTCACCTCCATGCTGGCCCAGCAACTCGGCTCCACCGGGCTGGAGGTGACCGTCCGGCGCTTCGACGAGCCCTACCGCACCGACGGCTACGACCTGCTGCTGTTCGGCCCCGGACCGGGCGACCCGCGGGATGCCGCCCACCCCAAGATCGCGCACCTCGCGGCGGCCGTCGGCGAACGGCTCGCGCAGCGGCTGCCGTTCGTCGCGGTCTGCCTGAGCCACCAGGTGCTGAGCGCGCGGCTCGGCCTCGACCTCGTCCGCCGGGACGCGCCCGCCCAGGGCGTGCGGCGCGGCATCGACCTCTTCGGCCGCACCGAGCAGGTGGGCTTCTACAACACGTTCGCCGCGCGCAGCGCCCACGACCTCGTCGAGCACCCGGAGTTCGGCAGCGTCGAGGTGAGCCGGGACACCGTGGGCGGCGAGGTGCACGCCCTGCGCGGCCGGGGTTTCGCCTCGGTGCAGTTCCACCCGGAGTCGGTGCTGACCGACGACGGCGTGCGGATCCTCGCCGGTCTGATGACGGGGGTGCTGCAGTCGTGCACGCCGTGATCGCCTGGTGGGACCTCGCGGGGTCGCCGCAGACCGTCGAGTCGCTGCGGGAGTTCCTGCGCGACGAGGCCGTCAACCGGTACGCGGCCGTGCCGGGGCTGCGGCTGAAGTTCTGGATCTCCGACCGGGCCGCCGGCCGCTGGGGCGCGGTCTTCCTGTGGGAGTCCGCCGAGTCCGCGGAGCACGCGGCCGTCGAGCTGCCGCCGCGGGCGGCGGAGCTGATCGGCGGGCCGCCGGCCGTCCGGCTCGCCTTCGACGTGGAGGCGACCGTCGAGGGCGTCTTCGAGGCCGCCGCGCTCGGCGGGCGCGGCCTGCTGTGGGAGGGGTGAGCCCTCCGGTGGCGCCCGTACCCGTGACGCCCGTACCCGCCCCCGGCCGCTCCGCCCCTTCCGGACGTCCCGCCCCTGCCGGCCCGCCCGGCAGGCCGCACCGACCGTTCGCACCGAGAGGAGACCGACAGCGATGACGGAGACAGTGATCGCCGGCGGCGGCATCGGCGGGCTCGCCGCGGCCGTCGCCGTCGCGGCGGCCGGGCACCGGGTGACGGTGCTGGAGCGCCGGGAGGAGTTCGCCGAGCTCGGCGCGGGCATCCAGCTCGGCCCGAACGCCTTCCACGCGCTCGACCGGCTCGGGGTGGGCGACGCCGTCCGCGACCGCGCCGTCTTCATCGACGAGCTGCGGTTCATGGACGGCACCACCGGCGAGCGCGTCACCGCGATGCCCCTCACCGGCGCCTACCGGGAGCGCTTCGGCAACCCGTACGCGGTCGTGCACCGCGGCGACCTCTACCAGCCGCTGCTCGACGCCTGCCGGGCGCACGAGGGCATCCGCCTGCTCGGCGGCCACCGCGTCGTGGGGTACGCGCAGGACGGCGGCCCGGCCACCGCCGTCACCGACGACGGCGGGCGGTTCACCGGCGACGTGCTGATCGGCGCCGACGGCATCCGGTCGGCCGTCCGCGAGCAGCTGCTCGGCGACGGGGAGCCGCGGGTGTCCGGGCACACCATCTACCGCTCGGTGATCCCGATGGACCGGGTGCCGCCGGAGCTGCGGTGGAACACCGTCACCCTGTGGGCCGGGCCGAAGTGGCACTTCGTGCACTACCCCATCGGCGGCGGCGCGTTCCTCAACCTGGCCGCCACCCGGGACGACGGCGCGGCCGAGGCCGTCGCCGGCGTGCCGGCGGAGCGCGCGCACGTGCTCGGCGAGTTCCCCGACCTGGGGGCGACCGCCCGTGCCCTGCTCGAACTCGGCGAGGAGTGGCGCCGCTGGGTGCTGTGCGACCGCGACCCCGTCGACACCTGGACCGACGGCCGGGTCGCCCTGCTCGGCGACGCCGCCCACCCGATGCTGCAGTACGCCGCCCAGGGCGCCTGCACGGCCCTGGAGGACGCGGTCGTCCTGGGCGGCCTGCTCGGCGGTGCCGGGGCCGCCGACCCCGCCGGCGCCCTGCTGCGGTACGCGGCGCTGCGGCGCGGCCGTACGGCCCGGGCGCAGCTGGTGGCCCGCGAGATGGGCCGGCAGCTGTACCACCCGGCGGGCGACGCGGCGAAGGCCCGCAACGAGCGGCTCGCCGGGTACGGCACGGAGGGCCTGTACGACGCGGTGGCGTGGCTGCACGGCTCGCGGACGTTCACCGGGGCCGGGTGACCGCGCGCCGCCGCCGGGGCCGCCGCCGGGCCCGGGAACGCCCGTGGGCCCCACCCGTCCGGGTGGGGCCCACGGCTGCGTGCGGGGAGCGTCAGCCCAGGAGCGCGAGCGCCTGGTTGAACGTCTCCGACGGGCGCATGACGGCCGCGGCCCTGGCCGGGTCGGGCTGGTAGTAGCCGCCGATCTCGACCGGCGAGCCCTGCACCGCGATCAGCTCGGCGACGATGGTCGCCTCCTGCTCGGCGAGGGTCTTCGCCAGCGCGGCGAAGGCCTCGGCGAGCTGCGCGTCCGCGGTCTGCTGCGCCAGCTCCTGGGCCCAGTAGAGGGCGAGGTAGAAGTGGCTGCCGCGGTTGTCGATGCCGCCGAGGCGGCGGCTCGGCGACTTGTCCTCGTTGAGGAAGGTCGCGGTGGCGCGGTCGAGGGTGTCGGCGAGCACCTGGGCGCGGGCGTTGCCGGTGGTCTGCGCGAGGTGCTCGAAGCTGACCGCGAGCGCGAGGAACTCGCCCAGGCTGTCCCAGCGCAGGTAGTTCTCCTTGACCAGCTGCTGGACGTGCTTCGGGGCGGAGCCGCCGGCACCGGTCTCGAAGAGGCCGCCGCCGTTCATCAGCGGGACGACCGACAGCATCTTGGCGCTGGTGCCCAGCTCCAGGATCGGGAAGAGGTCGGTCAGGTAGTCGCGGAGCACGTTGCCGGTGACGGAGATGGTGTCCTCGCCGCGGCGGATGCGCTCCAGGGAGAACGCGGTCGCCTCGACCGGGGAGAGGATCTCGATCTGCAGGCCCTCGGTGTCGTGCTGCGGCAGGTACGCCCGGACCTTCCCGATCAGCTGGGCGTCGTGCGCGCGCTCGGCGTCGAGCCAGAAGACGGCCGGGTTGCCGGTGGCGCGGGCGCGGCCCACGGCGAGCTTGACCCAGTCCTGGATCGGCGCGTCCTTGGTCTGGCACATGCGGAAGATGTCGCCGGCGGCGACCTGCTGCTCCAGCACGGCCTCGCCCGCGGCGTCGACGACGCGGACGGTGCCCGCGGCGGCGATCTCGAAGGTCTTGTCGTGGCTGCCGTACTCCTCGGCCTTCTGCGCCATCAGGCCGACGTTGGGCACGGAGCCCATGGTGGCCGGGTCGAAGGCGCCGTGGGCGCGGCAGTCGTCGATGACGACCTGGTAGACGCCGGAGTAGCTGCTGTCCGGCAGCACGGCCAGGGTGTCGGCCTCGGCGCCGTCCGGGCCCCACATGTGGCCGGAGGTGCGGATCATGGCCGGCATCGAGGCGTCGACGATGACGTCGCTCGGCACGTGCAGGTTGGTGATGCCGCGGTCGGAGTCGACCATCGCGAGGGCGGGGCCCTCGGCGAGCTCGGCGTCGAAGGAGGCCTTGATCGCGTCGCCCTCGGGCAGCGCCTCCAGGCCCTTGAGGATGCCGCCGAGGCCGTCGTTGGGGCTCAGGCCGGCCGCGGCCAGGGTCTCGCCGTAGGCGGCGAAGGTCTTCGGGAAGAAGGCGCGCACGACGTGGCCGAAGACGATCGGGTCGGAGACCTTCATCATCGTGGCCTTGAGGTGCACGGAGAAGAGCACGCCCTCGGCCTTGGCGCGGACGACCTGCGCGGCGAGGAACTCGCGGAGCGCGGCGACCCGCATGACCGAGGCGTCGACGACCTCGCCGGCGAGCACCTTGACGGACTCGCGCAGCACGGTGGTGGTGCCGTCCTCGGCGACCAGCTCGATGCGGAGCGCGCCCGCCTCGGCGACGACCGCGGACTTCTCGGTGGAGCGGAAGTCGTCGGCGCCCATGGTGGCGACGTCGGTCTTCGAGTCGGCCGTCCAGGCACCCATGCGGTGCGGGTGCGCCTTGGCGTAGTTCTTGACCGAGGCGGGGGCCCGGCGGTCGGAGTTGCCCTCGCGCAGGACGGGGTTGACGGCGCTGCCCTTGATCTTGTCGTAGCGCGCGCGGACGTCCTTGTCCTCGTCGCTCTTCGGGTCGTCCGGGTAGTCCGGCAGCGCGTAGCCCTGCTGCTGGAGCTCGGCGACGGCCGCCTTGAGCTGCGGGATCGAGGCCGAGACGTTGGGCAGCTTGATGATGTTCGCGCCCGGCGTCTTGGCGAGCTCACCGAGCTCGGCGAGCGCGTCCTCGATGCGCTGCTCCTCCTGGAGGTACTCCGGGAAGCTCGCGATGATCCGGCCCGCCAGGGAGATGTCGCGGCTCTCCACGCCGACCCCGGCCGTCGAGGCGTAGGCCTTCACGACGGGCAGGAACGAATACGTCGCCAAGGCCGGGGCCTCGTCGGTGTGGGTGTAGATGATGGTCGAGTCAGTCACCGGGTGCTCCGCTCCACGTCTGCAACATTGCTCGACATCAAGATATCTCCTGGGCGGCCCCCGCTCGACAGGACCCTGGGTCGAGCCGCGGAGATCTCGCCCTCCGGACCCGCCGGGGCGCCGGGCGGGGGGACACTCCGGACAGCTGTTGAAAATGAAAACCGATCTCGCTAAGTTCTCCCTCGGCACCGCCGTGCCCGCGAACCGAGAGGCAGGCCCGTGGCACATCTGTTGGTCGTCGAGAGCCGGGTGGGCTCCATGAGCAGCCTCCTGCCGCACGCCGACCGGGCGGCGGCCCCCGCGTGCTGACCCTCGCCACCCTCACCGACCGCGCCCGCACCGGCGCCCTCGGCCCCGACCCCGCCGGGCAGCGCGTCGCCACCGTCTTCCCCGACGGTCCGCACCGCCACCTCGGCACCGTCCACGACGACGCCTTCTGCCGGACCCGCGGACTGCACCCCGCCCGGACGGCCACCCACCCCGCCGAGATCCCGCACCCCGGCGCCGCCGAGGTCGGCGGCCGGGCCCTCTGCCGCACACCCGACCCCTCCCGGGAGGCCAGGCCGTGAGGCTCCACGCCCGCACCGTGCACCTGCGGCTCACCGAACCGCTGCGCATCTCCCGCTCGGTCATGGCCGCCCGCGACGCCGTCGAGGTCACCCTCCACCACGACGGCCTCACCGGCCACGGCGAGGCCGTCGCCAGCCCGTACCTCGGCCTCCCCGCCGACCGCATCCGCCGCGCCCTCGCCGGCCTCGCCCCGGCCCTCGCCCGGCTCCCCGACCCGGAGACCGCGCTCGCCGAACTCCGCGACGGAGCAGCACACTTCGAGAGCCTCCCGGCCGGTGTGCTGGCCGCCGTCGAGGCCGCCCTCCTCGACCTCGCGGGGCACCGAGCCGGGCTGCCCGTGCACCGGCTGCTCGGCGCCGCCGCGCCGCCGTCCACCGCCACCGCCCGCACCATCGGCATCACCCCGCCGCACCGGGCCGCCGCCGAGGCCGCCCGGCTGGCCGCCGCCGGCTTCACCCTGCTCAAGGTCAAGGCCGGCTCCCCCGACCGCGCCGACGACCTCGCCCGCGTCCGGGCCGTCCGCGACGCCGCCCCCGGGGTGCGGCTGCTGCTCGACCCGAACGGCGGCTGGACGGCCGAGGAGACGCCCCGCCTGCTCGCCGGGTTCGCCGCCCTCGGCGTCGAGGCCGTGGAACAGCCCGTCGCCCCGGGCCGTCCCGACCTGCTCGCCGCCCTCGCCGCGCGCTCCCCGCTGCCGGTCGTCGCCGACGAGGACGCCGTCACCCACGAGGACGTGCTCCGCCTCGCCGGCCGGGTGCACGGCGTCAACGTCAAACTCGCCAAGTGCGGCGGCGTCACGGCCGCCCTGCGGATCTGCGACGCCCTGCAGGGCAGCGGCACCCGCATCATGCTCGGCTGCCTGACGGCGAGCTCCCTGGGCATCGCCCCCGCCGTGCACCTCGCCGACCACGCCCACTGGGCCGACCTCGACGGCCACCTCCTGCTCGCCCACGACCCCTGGCGGGGCATCGGCGGCACGGACGGCACCGTCCGCACCGGCCACCTCCCCGGGCTCGGCCTGCACCGGGCGCAGCCGGACGACCGGGTGCAGCCGGACGACCGGGTGACCGACGACCCCGGGTGAACCCCGGCGCGCCGGGCCGACGGCGGGCCGTCCCTGCCGCGCAACCCTCCGTTGGCCCAGCCCCGGGAAGGACGTCACCTCGGACGGGCAGCCTGGGACCGGCCGCCCCTGCGGCCGGTCGCCGGGCGGTCGCCCGCCCCCGAGGAAAGGCGCCGCGACGCCGATGGCCCCCCGTCTCTCCGTGGTCGTCCCGATCCACAACGTCGAGCCCTACCTGGCCGCGTGCCTCGACTCGATCGCCGCCCAGACCCTCACGGATCTGGAGTGCGTGATGGTCGACGACGGCTCGACCGACTCCGGCCCGGCGATCGCCGAGGCGTACGCCGCCCGTGACCCGCGCTTCCGGCTCGTCCGGCAGGAGAACCAGGGGCTCGGCGCGGCCCGCAACACCGGCTACCGCCACATCGCCGACGGCACGGAGTACCTGGCGTTCGTCGACAGCGACGACACCCTGCCGCCGCACGCCTACCGGCTGATGGTCGACACCCTGGACGCCACCGGCTCCGACTTCGCCGCCGGCAACGCGCTGCGGCTGCGCGCGGGCGGGTACGAGCAGTCCCACGCCCACCTCAGGCCGTTCCGGGAGACCCGGCTGCGGACGCACATCAGCGAGACGCCCGCCCTGGTCACCGACCGCACCGCCTGGAACAAGGTCTACCGCCGCAGCTTCTTCGACCGCGCGGGCATCCTCTACCCCGAGGGCATGCTCTACGAGGACGCCCCGGTGAGCGTGCCCCACCACTTCCTCGCCGACCGGGTCGACGTGCTCGCCGACCACGTCTACCACTGGCGGGTCCGCGAGGGCGCCGACCGGTCGATCACCCAGCGCAGGACCGATCCGCGCGGCCTCGTCGACCGGGTCCGCTCGATGGAGCTCGTCCGCGCCTGGCTCCTCGCCCGCCCGGAGCCGGAGTTCGCCGCCCACCTGCACGCCTACGACCACAACGCGCTGGTCGAGGAGATCCCGATGTTCTTCTGGTCCGTACCGGACGGCGACCGGCCGTACCGCGACGCCTACCAGCAGCACGTCACCCGCCTGCTGCACGCCATCGGCACCGAGCGGATCGCCCGTCTCGGCGCCCCGCTGCGCGTCAAGTACCGCCTCACCCTCGCCGGCCGGACCGGCGCCCTCGTCGCCGTGCAGCGCCTGCACGGCACCGTCCGGCAGTGGCGCACCCGCAGGCAGCCCACCCCGGTCCTCCGCCCGGCGGCACCGGCCACCGTCTGACCGCCCCGCGGCAGCCCCGGGACGGCTGCGGGCCCGCGCCTCCTCCGCACGTGCGGGGAGAGGCGCGGGCCGGCGGCCGTCAGCCCGCCGGAGCGACCGAACCCAGGTAGGCGGCGGCCTTCTCCGGGTCGTAGAACCAGTGCTCGAAGTCGGCCGGGTCGTTGAAGCCGTTCGCGAACCGGTGCGCCACGGGCGGCAGCTGGCCGGCCGCGCCGATCAGGTTGAGCACGTGCTCCGGCGGCGGGGCCAGCATGGCGTTCGTCCACTTGGTGACGTGCTGCGCGTCGTCCCAGTAGCGGTCGAAGGCGGCCTGCATGAAGTCGCGGTCGAACGGCTTGTCGCCGTGCTCCAGGATCGCCGCGAGGTACACCGCGGCGCACTTGGCCGCGTTGTTCGAACCCTGGCCGGTGATCGGGTCGTTGGCGACGACGACGTCCGCGACGCCCAGCACCGCCCCGCCGCCCGGGAGTTCACCGACGGCGTTGCGGACGACCGGGGCGTACCGCCCGGAGAGGGTGGCGCCGGCGTCGGTCAGCTCGACGCCCCCGGCAGCCCGCTCGTACTCCCACGGCGTGAAGGTGCGCATCAGGTCGAGGGTGATCCGCAGCTGCTCCTGCGGGTCCTTGACGTCGCCGAAGACGTCCAGCGGCCCGCCCGGGACGCCCTCCCAGAACAGGATGTCGCACGGGCCCGAGACGGTGAGGCTGGGCATGACGAAGAGCTCGCCGACACCGGGCACCAGGTTGCAGCGCACCGCGCGGAAGTCGTGCTCCGGACGCGGGCCGAGGCCGTGCACGTACGTGACGGCGAGCGCACGCTGCGGGGCGTCGTACGGGGAACGGGAGGCGTCCCGGCCGAACATCGAGACCAGCTCGCCCTTGCCGGCGGCCACCAGCACCAGGTCGTAGGAGCGGGAGAAGTAGTCGAGGTCGGAGACCGCGACGCCGTGCACCACGACCTGGCCGCCGCGCTGCGCGAACGCGTCGAGCCAGCCGGCCATCTTCAGGCGCTGGTCGACGGACTGCGCGTAGCCGTCCAGCCGGCCGACCCAGTCGATCACCCGGGCCGACCCGGGACCGCTCACGGAGACGCCGAGGCCCTCGATGCGGGGCGCCTCGTCCTCCCAGAAGTTGATGCCCAGGTCGCGCTCGGTCTGCAGCGCGGTGTCGAACATGCACTGGGTCGACATGACCCGGCCGTCGCGGATCTCGTCCGCGGTGCGGTTGGTCATCACGGTGACGTCGTAACCGTGCGACTGGAGCCCCAGCGCGAGCTGGAGCCCGGCCTGTCCGGCCCCGACGATCAAAATCCTGCGCATCGCTGCCTGCCTTCTTGCTTCGTGTCGTTGGTCGGACGTCGTCACGGCGCCGCGGGGAGCGGGCCCGCCGGGAGCTCCTCCTCGGCGAGCGCGTGCACCACCAGGGCCGTCAGCACCTGCACCACACCGGCCCGGTCGCGGGCGTCGAAGACCAGCACCGGGATGTGGTCCTTCAGCGCCAGGGAGTCGCGGACGTCGTCCGGCGAGTACACCGGGGCGTCGTCGAACTGGTTCACCGCCACCAGGAACGGCAGCCCGCTGGCCTCGAAGTAGTCCAGCGCGGGGAAGGAGTCCGCCAGGCGACGGGTGTCCGCCAGCACGACCGCGCCGACGGCCCCGCGCACGAGGTCGTCCCACATGAACCAGAACCGGCCCTGCCCCGGCGTGCCGAACAGGTAGAGCACCAGGTCGGACTCCAGGCTGATCCGGCCGAAGTCCATCGCCACCGTGGTGGTGACCTTGTCCGGTGTGCCGCTGACGTCGTCGACGTCGGCGGCGGCCTGCGTCATCACGGCCTCGGTCGTGAGCGGCGGTATCTCGGAGACCGACCGGACGAAGGTCGTCTTGCCCACGCCGAACCCGCCCGCCACCACGATCTTGGTGGAGACGGCGTTACCGCCCGTGAGGGGAATGCCCGCCGGCACACCCGCACCGGCGTCAGAGCTTGCGAAGTCCACCCAGCACCTTCTCCAGCAGATCCCGCTTCGAGGCCGTCGCCCCGACC
This sequence comes from Kitasatospora sp. NE20-6, assembly GCF_045862635.1. Lineage (NCBI taxonomy): Bacteria > Bacillati > Actinomycetota > Actinomycetes > Kitasatosporales > Streptomycetaceae > Kitasatospora > Kitasatospora sp. NE20-6. The sequence goes on along the minus strand of NZ_BPRL01000003.1, from coordinate 75,692 downwards.
GTTCCGTCCTGCACCTCCGCGGCAGGGGTGCCGTGCACCCGGATGCCGCCCTGGTCCGCCAGATCGCTGACCAGCACCTTGACCACGCCCAGCGGAATCCTCAGCACCGCCGAGATCTCCGCGATCGACCGCATCTGACCACGGCACAGCTCGTGGATGGCCGCGAGCTCGGGCAGGCTGCGGTCGGCCCGGTCGGCCGGCAGGTTCAGCGCCGACACCAGGGTCTCCACCAGCAGGACCTGCCGGAACCGCGTCCGGCCGCCGGTGATGGTGTACGGCCGCACCCGGGACGACCGCCCGCGGTCACGCCGGACGGTGCCGCTGCGCCGCCCCCCGAAGTCCTGGCCCTGCAGGGACGATCCGGTATCACCGGCGCTCACGCTGCCTCCCACCTCCGTCGGCTTCACCGGACGGCCATCGCCCGCTGGAGTTCGCTGCGCACCTGCGGCGTCAGCGCGTGCCCGGCGCGCTCCACGAGCAGCGCCATCTGGTAGGCCAGCACGCCCAGGTCGCAGCGGAGCGAGGCGTACACCCCCAGGCACGACCCGTCGCTGATCGCCATCACGACGAGATGGCCCTCGTCCATCGTCGTCATGACCCGCTTCAGCCCGCCGCGGTCGAGCACCCGCGACACACCGGTCGACAGGCCGACCAGCGCCGAGACGATCGCCGCGAGTTCAGTGCCGCGGGCACCGTCCTGGGAGTCGGCCAGCAGCAGGCCGTCCGAGGAGACCACCACGGCGTCCTCGACCCCGGGCACCGACCCGAGGAAGTCGCCGAGCAGCCAGCGCACACTGCTGGCCTCGGCACTGATCGCGCCCCTCACGGGATTGCTCATCGATCCTGCCCCTCATCGATCGCCCCCGGTCCTTCGTGCCGTACCCCCCGGATCCCCCGGACATCCGCGGCATCCCCTGCATTCCCCGCATCCCGCGCACCGATGCCGTCCTGCGCGCCGGATCCGTCCCGCGCGCCCGCGGCGGCGCTTCCGCCGGCCGTGCCCCGAGCCCGCTCCCCCCGCGCGGCCTGCTGGAGCCCGCCCTGGAAGCCGCCGAGGCGGCGCCGCAGTTCCTCCGGCGAGATGCCGCGCTTGCGGGGGGCCTCGGCGGCGCCCTGCGGTCCGGGGGCCCGTGCCGGGAGGTCGGCCGCCGGGTCGGCCGCGACGGCCACCCGGCGCAGCCCGGAGACGGGTGCCTCACCGGTGCCGGGCAGGCCGTTGCCGCTCGGTACGCGACGCGGGAGCCCGCGCGAGGTCACCGGGAGTCCGGGGGCGGGCGCGGCAGGCGTGGACGGCACGGTGGGCGCGGCGGGTACAGCAGGCGCAGCGGGCGCAGCGGGCGCGGCGGCGGTGCTGGTGCGGGTGTCCGCGTGTCCCTCGGCCTCCTCCGCCCGCCGGTGCTCGCCGGCCGGCTCCTGCGGGGCCGGGCCGGAGGTCCGGGCGGGCTTGCGGCGCGGCAGTTCGGGCAGCGGCCCGTCGTCGCCGGTCCGGGCCGCGGGCAGGGCGGACGTCGCCGCCCGCGGGGCGGCCGGCGGCGGTGCGGGCGCGGCCGCCTGCTCGGCGGCGCGGCCCTGCTCGGCCTCGGCGGCAGCGCTGCGCTCCGCGTGGCGCTGGTCGTCGAGGTCGGAGGTGGAGACGGCGTCCTGCAGCAGGGCTTCGCGCGGCAGGACCACCATCGCCGTGACGCCGCCGCCCTGGGCGTTCTCCCGCAGCTGCACGCGCATGCCGTGCCGGCGGGCGAGCCGGGCCACGACGAAGAGGCCCATGCTGCGGCCGGTCAGGGCCCCGGCGAGCAGTGCGTCCCGCCGGTCGGGCACGGGCTCGACCGGCTCGGAGAGCTGCTCGTTGAGCTGGCGCAGGCGCTCGGCGGGGATGCCGATGCCGCGGTCGACGACGGAGAGCATGACCTCGCCGTTGTCGAGGAGCCAGCCGCCGACCTCGACCTGGTCCTGCGGGGGCGTGAAGGCGGTGGCGTTCTCGAGCAGTTCGGCGAGCAGGTGGCTGGTGTCGTCGGCGGCCGCGCCGCTGAGGCGCACGGCGGCGAGGAAGCCGATCCTGACCCGCTCGTAGCGCTCGATCTCGGAGACGGCCGCCCGGACGACGTCGAGCAGGGAGACGGCCTGGCGGCTGCGGTGGCTGTTCTCCAGGCCGGCGAGGAGCAGCATGTTCTCGCTGTTGCGGCGCATCCGGGTGGCGAGGTGGTCGAGCCGGAAGAGGCTCTCCAGCTGGGCGGAGTCGGCCTCGCGGCCCTCCAGCCCTTCGATGAGCACGAGTTGGCGCTCGACCAGGGTCAGCGTCCGCATGGCGAGGTTGACGAAGGTGGCGTCGACGCTGCCCTGCAGGTCGTCCCGTTCGCGGGCGATCTCGTCGAGTTCGAGCATCAGCCGGTGCTGTTCGGCGGCGGCTTCGTCGCGCAGCCGGGCGAGTTCGGCCTGTCCCTCGGCGGCCTCGGTGAGGCGGCGGACGAGTTCGGCCCGTTCGCCGAGCAGTGCGTGGCGCTCGGTGGCCATGCCGTAAATCTGGGCCCTGCCGTTGGCGATGAGCGCGTCACGGTCCGCGTCGGCCTTGTCGAGCGCCGCGCGCAGGCGCCGTGCGGCGGCCCGGCGGATCCCGAGTGCGGTGCCGCCGAGGGCGAGCACGCCCACGGCGAGTCCCGGGCCCCACACCCCGGGGCTCACGGAGCCGTCGGCGGCGGCCCCGCAGCCGGTCAGCGCGAGGAGCGGGAGGGTGCCTGCCAGGGCGCGTACGGGGCGGGGCACGAGGTGGCGGGAGGTGTCCTGTCCGGCCCGGTCCGGCGGCACCCCGTCCGGCGTGGCCGTCTCCCGGGGCGGGCACGGGCGCCCGTCAGTCCTCGTACGCAATGGTGCTCACCATCTCATCCGGCTTCAGGCGCCCGAGAGGGACGGGGTCTTCACCATCCCGCTCGACCGGCGGACCCGGCCGGCACCGGCCCGGGCACTCGGAGGAGTCAAGCGCAGAACACGCTGCCAAAACAAGATCAACTCGGACGGAAGCGACAGCACCGCGATCTCACACGGTCTTCACCGGTCACCGAAACGCACAGGCCAGAGCCTCGGTGTCACCTCGGATCCGAGCCTCCCCCGCAGACCGGGGTGACGGAGATCACACCCCCTCCGCCGCCGCCCGCGACCACATGGCGGAACGGCGCCTCGATCGAATGGCATGACCTCGCCACAACCTGCCCCGACCTGGGCGCACACGGAACACGTCCGCCCGCCCGCCGGGGAGGCGGCCCTCACGGCCGGGCGCGTACGCCGTCGAGGGCGATGCCGAGGACGTGGTCGCGCCGGGCCTCGTCGGGGAAGGCGACGGAGGTGATGCCGGAGACGAGGCGCAGCAGGTCGCCGATACCCATGTCCGGCCGCACCACGCCGGCCTCCTGGGCGCGGCGGAGCAGGGGCTCGCCCGCGTCGTACATGGACTGACGGCAGGCCAGGAAGACGTCGGTCTCCTCGTCCTCCAGGGCCTCACGGATGGCGCGCTTGGTGAGGGCGTAGGCGACGAAGCGGCGGAGCCAGGCGGTGAGCGCCTCCCACGGGGGTTCGCCGGCGAGTCCGGCGGCGACGACGCCCAGGTCGTCGACCTCGCTCGCGTAGACGGCCTCGAAGAGGTGCCTACGGGTGGGGAAGTTGCGGTAGAGGGTGCCGATGCCGACGCCGGCCCGGCGGGCGATGTCCTCCAGGGAGGCCTCGGCGCCGTGTTCGGCGAAGGCCTCGCGGGCGGCGGAGAGGAGGGCGTCGAAGTTGCGTGCGGCGTCGGCACGGCGGGGGCGCTGGGCGGCGAGGAACTCACCGACGACGACCTGTTCGGGCACGGGGACCTCGCTTCGGGCACACCGGGTTGAACCGGAGGGGCACCTCCGTTAATGTGGAGGCGTGCCTCAACTTTAGCAGTGGGGGCCCGGCCGCGCGCTGCCGCCGTCCGGCAGCGGCCCGACCTCCCCGGAGGCCACCGGCCGCCGTGCCGCCGCCCCCGCTCCGCCTGCACCGCCCGCCCGCACCGCACGTCCGCGCCCTGCACCGTCCGTGCACCGCACCGCCCGCACCGTCCCGCGTGCCCGCGTCCCGATGTGCCGCGTCCGAGAAAACCCGCGTCCCGAGAAGGTTCGATGACCCGCGCCTCACTCCGTCCGAAGCCTGCCTCCAACCGCCTCACCTTCGGCGTCCTCGCCACCGGCGCCGGCGTCTACGCCCTGCTCCAGTCGCTGATCACGCCCGCCCTGCCGACCGTCCAGCAGGCGATGCACACCTCGCAGGCCACGGTCACCTGGGTGATGACCGCCTACCTGCTCTCCGCCTCGGTCTTCACGCCGATCCTCGGCCGCGTCGGCGACCTGGCCGGCAAGAAGCGCACCCTCGTCGCCGCCCTGGTCGCCCTGCTGGTCGGCTGCCTGGTCGCCGCCCTCGCGCCCAACATCACGGTGCTGATCATCGCCCGGGTGATCCAGGGCATCGCCGGCGCGCTGTTCCCCCTGTCGTTCGGCATCATCCGCGACGAGTTCCCCGCGGGCCGGGTGCCCGCCAGCATCAGCAACCTCTCCGCCGTCATCGCGGTCGGCAGCGGCCTCGGCATGGTGCTCGCCGGGCCGATCGTCGGCGCGCTCGACTACCGCTGGCTGTTCTGGTTCCCCGTGATCATCGTGGCGATCACCGCACTGATCGCCCACCGGTACGTGCCCGAGTCGCCGAACCGCACCCACGGCAGCGTCAACTGGCTCGCCTCGGCGCTCCTTTCCGGCTGGCTCGTCGCCCTGCTGCTGCCCATCAGCCAGGCGTCGAGCTGGGGCTGGGGCTCCCCCCTCGTGATCGGCCTGCTCGCAGCCGCCGTCGTCCTCTTCGCCGTCTGGGCCGTCGTCGAGGGCCGCTCCCGCAACCCCCTGATCGACCTGCGCATCATGCGGCTCCCCGCCGTGTGGACGACCAACACGGCCGCCCTGCTGTTCGGCGGCGGCATGTACGCGGTGTGGGCCTTCCTCCCCGGCTTCACGCAGGCCCCCGCCTCCGCGGGCTATGGCTTCGGCGCGAGCGTCACCGGCGCCGGGCTGCTCATGCTGCCGATGCTCGTCACGATGTTCGCCGCGGGCGTCCTCAGCGGCCGCCTGGCCGGACGCTTCCCCGCGAAGGCGCAGCTCACCACGGGCGCCGTGCTCGGCGCGGCCGCCTGCGCGATCCTCGCCGCCTGGCACGCCCAGCCGTGGCAGGTCGGCCTGGCCGCCGGGGTGTTCGGGCTCGGCATCGGCCTCGCCTTCGCCTCCATGAGCAACCTCATCGTGCAGAGCGTGCCCGCCGACCGGACCGGCGCCGCCACCGGCATGAACGCCAACATCCGCACCATCGGCGGCTCCGTCGGCGCCGCCCTCATGACCGGGCTCGTCACCGGCCACCTCCAGCCCTCCGGCCTCCCGTACGCCTCGGGCTACACCCACGGTTTCACCCTGCTCGCCGTGTTCTGCCTGGCCGCGGCCCTCGCGGCGCTGCTCGTCCCGTCCCGCCGGACGGGCGTGCCCGCGGCCACCGCGCCGGTCACGGAGCCGGTCACGGAGCCGGTCGCGGAGCCGGTCACCGCGCCGGTCCGGTCGACGGACACCGCCGACGCCACCGCCACCACCCCGCGGACCGGCGTGCGGAGCTGACGGCCCGGGAGACGTACAGGCAGGAGACGTACGGGCAGGAGGCGTACGGGCAGGAGGCGTACGGGCGGGGGGCCTGGCGGGCCGCCCGCCCGTACGTCTGCGCCCGCCCCGGCGTCCGGCCGTCAGCAGGCCAGCGCGGCAGCCGGTGCGCCCTGCAGGGCGGCCTGTCCGGCGCGCCGCTGCGCGAGGACGCCGTCCACCCGGCCGCTGCACTCCCGCGCGAACACCCGCACGAGCCGCGGGTAGCGGTACTCCCCGCGGCCGGCGGCGGTGAGCAGGTGCGCGTCGACGAGCTGCTCCAGCAGCTGCTCCGTCCGCGGCTCGCACTCGCCGAGCACCCGGGCGGCCGCCGGCACCCGCACGGCCGGGAGGCCGTCGGCCGGGGCCAGCAGGCGCAGGGCCCGGGCGGCCGCCGGGGCGAGGGCGTCGTACGCGCCGGACAGCGCGGCCCGCACGTCCAGGTCGCCGGCCCGCAGCGCGTCCAGCAGCCGGCGGTCGTCCGCGAGCAGCGCGGCCAGGTCGCGCACGCTCCACGACGGCCGGGCGGACAGCCGGGCGGCGCAGACCCGCAGGGCCAGCGGCAGGCCGTCGCAGGCCCGGACGAGCGCGGCCGCGGCATCCGGGTCCGTGCAGGCACGGCCCGTGCCCGCCGCCCGCGCGAGGAAGACCCGGGCGGCCGCCTCGCCCAGCCCGCCGAGCACCACCGGCTGCGCGCCCTCAAGGTCGGTGAACCGTCCGCGGCCCGTGACCAGCACCGCGTGACCGGGATCGGCGGGGAGCAGCGGCCGCACCTGCGCGGTGTCCCGGGCGTCGTCGAGCACGACCAGCATCCGCCGCCCGGCGATCAGCGAGCGGAACAGTGCGGTACGCGCCTCGACGCCCGCCGGGACGGACTCCCCCGGCACGCCGAGCGCGGTGAGGAAGCCGTGCAGCACGGCGGCGGGTTCGGCGGGCACCGGTGTGCTGCCGCGCAGCACCGCGAAGAGGGTGCCCTCCGGGTGCTGGGCACGGGCGGCGTGCGCGAGGTGGACGGCGAGCGCGGTCTTGCCGGACCCCGGCCCGCCCGACACCGCGGCGACGAACGGCGCCCGCCGTCCGCGGGCCGCGAGCCGGGCGGTGAGCTCGGCGCGCACGGCGTCGCGGCCCGTGAAGTCGGGTACGTCCGGCGGCAGCTGGAACGGCCGGACATGCTCCGGCTGCACGGCGGCATACCCCGGACGCGGGTCGGAGGGACCGGGCTGCGGGGCGGTGCGGCCCGGCTGCGGCGTGGCGCGTGTCCGCCGCCCGTCGGCGCGGCCCGGCTGCCCGCCGGGGTGCCGGCGCCTCCCGTCGGCGTGGCCCTGTCCGGTCGGCGCCGCCGGGGGGCCGGGGCGCGGGGGCACCTCGGACGGACCGTCCAGTGCGGGGTCCGCGCGCAGGATGCGGCGGTGGACGGTCCGCAACTCGGCCCCGGGCTCGACCCCCATCTCCTCGCCGAGGATGCGGTGCACCTCCTGGTAGGCCGTCAGCGCCTCCGACTGGCGGCCGCTGCGGTAGAGCGCCGTCATGAGCAGCACCCAGAACCGTTCCCGCTCCGGATGGCTCGCGGTCAGCGCGCGCAGTTCGCCCAGCAGGCCGCTGTGCCGGCCGAGCCGCAGCTCGGCGCCGAGCCTGCACTCCTGCACGTCGAGCCTCGCCTCGGCGAGCCGCCCGGCCTCGGTGAGGCGCAGCGTGTCCGAGTCGACGTCGGCCAGGGCGGGTCCGCGCCAGAGCGCGAGCGCCTCCTCGAACAGCCCGACCGCGCGGTCGGGTGCGCCGTCGCGCAGCGCGTCCGCGCCGAGGGCGCGCAGGGCGGTGAAGCGGTCGGCGTCGAACTCGCCCGGCGCGACCCGGACGAGATAGCCGCCGGCGTGCGTCTCGATGCGCTCACCGGCCTCACCGAGCCCCTTGCGCAGCCGCATGACGTAGTTGCGCAGGGTGGTGGCCGCGCTGGACGGTGGGTGCGCGCCCCAGACGGCGTCGGCCAACTGTTCGGCGGGCACCACCTGGCCGCGGCGGACGAGGAGCGCGGCGAGCAGCACCCGCTGCTTGGCCGCCGGAACGACCTGCACCGCGGCGCCGATCCTGATCTGCAGTGGTCCGAGGATCCCGAATTCCATCCGCCCGCTCCCCTGTGCTCCCGACGACGGCTCCGGCGGCCGGTGCCGCACGCTGTGCGCTGTGCGTCACCGGCCGCCTGATCAGATCCAAGCCCGCCACGGAGCTGTCCAGGAGCCTCGCCGCCGCCTTTCAATCAATTCCGGTCAACGGCTCCGGGCCCGCTCCGCCGCAGGTCGGCAGGGTCGGCCCGCGGGATCGGGGCCCACGGCCCGGGGGTCCGGGGTCGGGGTGGTGGCGCAGGTACCGGCCGTCCGCCCGACGTTCACCGCGGCGAGCGAGGCGGCCCCGCCGCCGGTGGCCGCCGAGGCGGCGGGGGCGGGGCCGAGGGTCAGGATTCCGGCGGCCGGTGCCGCGGTCGCGGCCAGGCCGGACATCCGGCGCAGGAGTCGGGTGGGTGTCACGGGTCGGGGTCGCCTCTCCGAACGGGGACGGACGGACGGCCGCGCCGCGTCCCGCCGACCGTCCGACAGAACGCCACCGCACAGCGCCAGTTGCCCGGTCCGGTCTCCGGCGCGGCCGTATCGTCCCGGTCGCGCAGCGGATCCCACGGAGCTCGGGGCCCGGCCTCCGGGGGATCCGCCGCACGGCGGGCCCCGATCAGCCCCGCATCGGGTAGCGGCAGGCGGCATGCGCCGCCTTCACCAGGTCCGTCCCCGGCGGGACGGCGGCGAGCGGCAGCGCCGCCCCTCCGCCGCTCCCGCCCGCGCCGGTACCCGTGCCTGCGCCCGTGCCGCTTTCCGTGGAGAGCGGGAGCAGACGGGCGTCGACCACCGCGGTCGGGCCCCCGCCGCCCAGGCACGCCGCCGCCACGACGGGCACGGTCGCACCCGGCGCCGCCTTCGCCTGCAGCGGCCCGATCCGCCACGGTGTCGCAAAGCCCAGCGCCGCCGTGTCGGTGAGCCCGATCTGCTGCCACGTCGGGGTCATGTCGGAGGCGCCCGGCGGGGCGAAGTACGCGGCGAAGCCGACGATCGCCACCTGGGTGCCCCGGGCCCGCAGTTCGACCGAGTCCGAGCCGCCGGGACGCACCGCGGAGAGGGCGACCGCGGTCGGCGCGGGCACGGAGTCCGGGCAGGCGCTCGGCTGCATGCCGCCCGGCGGGTTGCCGTGCACCACGGCGGACGAGACCACCCCGCCGCCCTCGACCTGGAACCACCGGATGTCGGGCGTGCCCGCGGTGATGTCCACGACGACGTCGCCCAGGCAGTACCCGGTGAGCTGCAGCGAGCAGGTGTTGCGGGCACGCCGAAGGACCGGTGCGCTGATGCTCGCACCGGCCCTGATCTGCGTACTGACGTTGTAGGTCGTACCGGAGAACACGCCGGCCGGGCTGTCGGGGAAGCACTCCGGCGGTGCGGCGGGCGTCGACGCGGCGATGTCGGGCGCACCGTCGGCACCGGCGTGGCGGACCGCGAACACCCCCGCGAGCACGACCACGGCGAGCGCGGCGGCGAGCGCCGACCACCGGGCCCAGGCGGGCACCGTCACGCCCGGACCGGCCGTGAGGTCCTCGGTGGGCGGCGGCAGTTCGGGCACCTGCGCGGGCGCGGCTCCCGGCGCTCCCGGCCTTGCCGGTTCGGAGGGTTCGGCCGGTTCCGCCGGTTCCGTCCGCTCTGCCGATTCCGTCGGCTCGACCGTCGGGCCGGCCTCGGCCGGCGGCTCGTCCCGGGGGGCCGGCCGCACCGGGTGGGCCCCCTTCGCCACGCGTCCGTCCGCACCGGAGCCCGCGGAGCCCGCAGCGGCGGCGCGTTCCTGCACGAGTACGGCGTCGAGTTCACGCCAGCGCCGCTCCCAGCCGGGCACGTCGCCGCCGCACGCGCCGACGTAGGCGAGCGTGACCTCCAGGCTCGGCTGGCGGACGCCTCCGGCGGCGTCGCTCAGGGTGGTCGCACTGAATCCGGCCAGGACCGCGAGCGCGCGGTAGGTCGGGTTGCCGGCGTCCTCCCTGACGTTCCTGAGGGCGTGGGCGAAGGCCGGTATCGGCCCGTCGGCCGGATCGACGGGGCGCGGTTTGCGGGCCACTGATTCTCTCCTCGGTCTCCCGACTCATGATCATCGGGTGCTGGGAGAACTGTGCTCGCAGTCCCGATGTTCCTGACGGGTACAACACAGAAGAGTCTGGGCCATGCGCGGGACGACCGGTGACGCAGGGTCAGTCTGCGCCGCGCAGCACGTCGGTCACCACGGCGTCCTGCTCGCCCATCTGGATCTTCACGGTCCGCAGTTCGGCGGCGTGCGGCGCCAGCAGCGCGTTCTGCCGGTCCACCTCGGTCGCGAACCAGACACCGACCACGTTGTGCTGCTGCTTGCACGCGACGTCGGCCTGGGCGGTCCGCTGCTCGCCGGCGGCCGGTTCGGGCTTGCCGAACGCGGGATCGTTCACCGCGTCGAGCGGTGTCGCGTAGGTGAATCCCTTGTCACGCATGCAGGACGACCACGCCTGGAAAACCTTCTGAACGGCCGGCGCCTTCAGTGATTCGTCGAAACTCCGGGCGTCGACCTGCTGCACGAGCGCCGCCTCGCCGAGGAATGTCGAACGCCCCGAGAGCCTCTTCGTCATCTCCGCCATGCAGCCACCCGGACCGACGGGCTTACCGCGGTATTCCGTGGCCGTTCCGTCGTTCTTTCCCGGCGACCCGTTCCCGTTCAGCACGAGCTGATATCCGGCGTCCTTGTTCGGCGCCGGTTCGGCCGTACCGGTCGGCGGCAGATAACCGCGGTTCGCCGGCCCGAAGTGATATCCGGTGGTCCGCGCCTGCTCGGTGTTCGCCACTCCGTAGCGCATTTCCGTCACCGTCTCCGGCTCGCTGCGCGGGGCGGGCGGGCTGCCGGTGAATTCCAGCCCGTACCGCTTCACGCAGGCCGTGACCAGTGCCTGCGAGGCACGGTCCATCCGGAGCCGGGCCTGCGGCGTCAGCAGGTAGTCGGCGGCCGGGAGCCGGAGGTCGGTGGCGTCGAGCACGGTGGGCGTGGCAGCCGGCGCCGGGGTCGCGGCGCCCGCGGGCCCCGAGCAGCCCGAGGCCGCGGCGAGGACGGCCGCGGCGCCGAGGACGGCGGCGAGGACGTGGCGGAGGTGGGATCGACCGGGCATGACCTGGGTGACTCCTCGTCGGACCGGTGGCGTGCAGAGGTGCGGGGGACTGGCCCGCCGTACGGGCGCCCGCCGGGTGCGGCGGTGACGGCGACGACGGCGGTGCGCCGGGACGGCGCGGGCCGGCCGGGCTGAGGCCCGGCCGGCCCGGTCGGTTCAGGAGAAGCGCAGCGAGGCGTTCTCGTTGTAGGTGTTCGCCAGACGGGCCTGGCCGGTGCCCGGCGCGAGGCGGTCCGAGACACCCGCGTAGTTCGAGTTGAAGTAGATCGTGGCGGTGCTGGTGCCGTAGTTCCACGCGGAGGCGGCGTTGTTCTTGATCGGCTGGCCGTGGATGAAGACGTACCCGGCGAAGTCCGAGATGTTGCTGTAGAAGTGCGCCTGGTCACCCGCGTAGTTCGAGTTGTAGTACAGGCCCACGTGGTTGTCGGCCGAGGCGGTGCCCGCGGCGAGACCGGTGAGGGCGGCGGCGACGGTGGCGGTGGCGGCGATGGCGGCCTTGATGCGCATGGGTGGTCCTTCCCAGGGTGTGCGGAACGGGGAGTACGAGCGGAGTACGCGGTGCGGGCTGTGCCGAGGCGCGGGTGCCGGACGACGTCGCGCGGATCGGCAGCTCGGCGGTTGTGCGGACCGGCACGGATACGGATCAGCGGCCGCGGTTCACCGGCTGCGGATCAGCGGCCGCGGTTCACCCGGTGCCGGTCGGCGGTGCTGCCGGGCGGTCGGGTCCGGCGCGCGCGGCGGCCTGCACGCGCGCGCCGGGGCGGCCGGCCGGGATACCCGGCCCGGCCGGCCGGTGGGGCTCAGGAGAAGCGCAGCGAGGCGTTCTCGTTGTAGGTGTTCGCCAGACGGGCCTGGCCGGTGCCCGGCGCGAGGCGGTCCGAGGCACCCGCGTAGTTCGAGTTGAAGTAGATCGTGGCCGTGCTGGTGCCGAAGTTCCACGCGGAGGCGGCGTTGTTCTTGACCGGCTGGCCGTCGATGAAGTAGTAACCGGAGAAGTTCGACACGTTGGACGTGAAGTTGACCCAGTTACCGGCGTAGTTCGAGTTGTAGTAGAGCGTCGCCGAGTTGCTCGCGGACGCAGTGCCCGCGCCGACCGTGGCGAGCGCGAGCCCGACGGCACCGAGCGCAATGGCAGCCTTGATACGCATGTGTTCGTCCTTCGCCTGGTGGAGTGCTGGAGCCGGATTCCGGATTGACTTTCTCCGACGTCCGGAACGCTAACCCCGGGGTCGTTCCGGCGGCAAAGCCGTTTGTTTAGTGACGGGTTCGCATCACAACTGCCGTCATCACGGACGAACGGGCGGGCCGGCCGACGGGCCGGCAGGCGAGTTCGGGCGCTCGGGACGCCGCACGGTGCTCCCGTGCGGCCGCCGGGGCCCCGTGCGCGGACCGCCGCGCGGCGTGGTGCACCAGCAGCCGCCCGTACAGCTCCTGGTCGATGCCCTCGGGCGTCCGGCTGATGAGGCCGGCGCCCGCCGGGTCGGGCCCGCGCAGGGCGGCGCGCAGCGTGCCGTGCGCGGCACCCGCCATGACGTAGCCGCCCAGCAGTTCGCGGGCCGGTGCCTCGACCGGGTCGAGCAGGGTGGTGACGAGGTCGGGGCCGATGACCCGCCACGGGCGGCCCGCCCGGCTGACGATGAACGAACCGTCCCGGAGGCGGAGTTCGGGCTGGAACGGCACCACTGGGGACGGCAGTCGCCGGATCACACCGATGCCACCGGCGGCCGCGGCGGCCGCCGCCTCCGGACCGAACGGCCCGCCCTCGACCACCAGGAGCGCCCCCGGCGCCACCGAACGCAGCAGCGCCCCGACCGGATCGGGCGCCTCCCACTCCGCGTCGAGCACGACACCGGTGCCGCACTCGACCAGCCCGGCCAGTGGCAGCCGCGCCCGGCCGGAACCGTCCGGGAGGTCGACGGCGTGCTCCTCGACCAGCAGCACCGGCCGCCCCCGCCAGCGGCTGCCCGGCGTGTCCGGGCCTGCCGACGGGCGCACGCAGGAACGGAACAACTCGCGTAACGGGCCCGCGCCCAGGCGTTCGCGGGCCTGGAAGATGCTCGCCTTGGTCGGCAGCGGTCCGTCCTCCCACAGCCCGGCCCGGCACAGCCCGGACGTCAGCCGCCGCATCACCTCCAGGTACGGCGCGGGTGCGAACAGCGCCATGGCCAGCACGAAGTAGACCATCAACCGGGCGGACAACCGCCGCCGGCGCTGCTCGGTGCGGCCGCACGAGGCGATCGCCGCATCGACGGCGGACGCCGGGTACGTACGGACCAGCAGGCTCAACCCGTCGAAATCGGTGTGTTCGGACAAGGGCGATCCCTCGCGTAGTGGTGGGCCGACGGCGCGCACGGAACGGCCGTGCGCGGCACCGCGGGCGGACGGGCGGGGCGGGCAGGCCCGTCAACAGCCCCGGGAAGCGGGCGCGGTGTCCGCACGACGTGCCCGGGGCCGGTCACCGGGGTTGCACCGGACGCCGATCGGCGATCTCACAGCACAACCCCCCTCCGTACACGCCCTGCACGCCGGACACGCGGACGCGACGGGCCGACCGGCCGCGACCGGTCGGCCCCGCGCACACCGGGCACGTCGACCGGCCCGGGTGAACGGCACCCGCCCGGCCATCCTCACCCGGCCCGGTATCCCCCGCGTATCGCCGTGCGTCCCGCCCGCGGGGCGCCGTCGCGCGGATCCCGCCACCGGGGCACCGGTCCTGCCGCGGGGTCCCCCGCGGCGCCACCCCGGCTCCGGGCACGAAAAAGCCGCAGGTCGGCGGACCTGCGGCTTCGTCGGAATAGCGGCACCGGCACCACCCCCGGCACCCGTGCCGGCCTCACGGGCCGTCCCGGCCGGGCGGGAGCGGGGAGGTGCGGGCGGGAGCGGGGAGGTGTCAGCGGAGGCGGACGGGGAGGTCCTGGAGGTCGTTCTGCGTGAGGACCGGCTTGTTGCGCAGTTCGGTGCGCGGGACGGCCAGGTGGAGGTCCGGGAAGCGCGCGTAGAGGGCGGGCAGGGCCACGCCGGCTTCGAGGCGGGAGAGCGCGGCGCCGGGGCAGACGTGCGGCCCGTGGCCGAAGGCGATGTGGCGGTTGGGCGAGCGGGTCACGTCGAACTCGCCGGCGGTGGGCCCGTGGGCCTCCTCGTCGCGGCCGATGGCGGCGTAGGAGACGATCAGGGCGTCTCCCGCGGGAATCACCGCGTCACCGACCGGCACGTCCTCGGCGGCGAACCGGATCAGCACGTGCGAGGTCGGGGTGGACCAGCGCAGGGTCTCCTCGACCACCGCGTCCCAGCCGACCTCGCCGGCGCGCACCCGCGCGAGCTGCTCGGGGTGGGTGGAGAGGTTGACGACGGCGTTGACGATCAGCGAGATGGTGGTCTCGTGGCCGGCCGCCATCATCAGCTGGAGGGTGTTGAGGATCTCCTCGTCGGTGAGCCGGTCGTCCCCGTCGGAGGCGAGGATCAGGGCGCTGGTGAGGTCGTCCCCGGGCTCCTCGCGGCGGGCCTTGACCACCTGGCCCATCAGGCCACCGAGTTCGGCGAGGGTCGCGAGCACCTCGGCGGGCGGGGTCTGGGTGGAGAAGAACTTCTCGAAGAGCACCTTGAGCCGGGGCAGGCCGTCCTCGGGCAGGCCCATCAGCTCGCTGATGACGTACATCGGCAGCGGGTAGGCGAACTCCGCCTTCAGGTCGACCACTTCGTCCGCCGGCCGGTCGGCGAGGCCGTCCAGCAGTCCGGTGGTCAGCTCGGCGACGCGTTCGCGCATCAGCTCGACGCGGCGCGGGCTGAGGGCCTGGGCGACGAGCGTACGGAGCCGGCGGTGGTCCGCGCCGTCCACGGTGAGCATGGAGCGGCCCGGGTTGGCGAGCCCGATCAGCGGCCAGTCGGCGGGTATCTCGCCGCGCTGCCAGGCGCCCCACAGGTTGATGTCCTTGACCAACCGCTTGTCGGTGAGCAGTTGGCGGGCCTCGGCGTGCCGCGTGACGGCCCAGACGGGCACACCGCCGGGGAGTTCGACCTCGACGAGGGGGCCGGCGGCCCGCAGCCGGGCGCTCTCGCCGTCCAGGTCGGTGACGAAGGGGTCGAGAACGATGCGCGTGCCGCTGGAAGAAGTCATCTCGTCGTGCCTCCAAGGGTCGGGGTCGGGGTGAATCGCACGGGGAGCTCCGTCAGGCCGCGCAGCCAGGGGGACGGCCGGCGGGAGAGCGTTTCGGCGGGGGTGTCCAGGTCGATGTCGGGCAGCCGGTCGAGGACGACCTCGATGGCGGTCCGGGCGACCACCTCGGCGATCTCCTGCGCCGGGAACGGGCAGCGGTGCTCACCGTGACCGAAGGAGAAGAACGCGTTGTTCCCGCCGGTGAGGGCGGCGCCGTCGGTGCGGACCCGCGGGTCGGAGTTGGCGGCGGCCAGGCCCAGCAGCAGCATGTCGCCGGCCCTGATGTGGCGGTTGCCGAGCCGGGTGTCGCGGGAGGCCCAGCGGCCCGCCACGTTCTGGGTGGGGGTGTCCTCCCAGAGCACCTCGTTCATGGCCTCGGCGACGCTGTTGCGTCCGCCGAAGAGGGAGGCGGCAAACCGGTTGTCGGTGAGCATCAGCCGCAGCGAGTTGCCGATCCAGTCGGCGGTGGGCTGGTGGCCGGCCGCCATCATGACCATCAGGTCCTGCGCGACCTCCTCGTCGGTGAAGCCGGAGGTGTCGGCGAGCATCCGGGAGACGACGTCGTCGCCGGGCACGGCGTGCTTGTCCGCGAGGAGGCTCTGCATCGACGCGCCCAGGTGCATCATCCCGGCCATCGCGCGGTCCTGGCCGTCGATCATGTCGTTCATCGCGGAGACCAGGCCGGGCCCCTGCCCGTCGGAGAAGCCGTAGAGCCGGGCAAGCACGCGCACCGGGAGCAGCATCGCGTAGTCGCCGACGAGGTCCGCACTGCCGCGGGCGCAGAAGGCGTCGATCAGCTCGTCCGCGAACCGCTCGGCGTGCAGGCGGAGTTCGGTGGGGGCGACGGCGCCGAGGGCGTTGCTCACCATCGCGGCGCGCTCCCGGTGCCGCTCGCCGACGGTGTAGAGGATGGACGGCTGCTTGTGGCCGATCATCGGGCGCAGCGGCCAGTCCTCCGGGATGCGGTCCCACTCGCTCCACAGGTCGGAGTCGCGGCTGAAGAGCACCGGGTCGCCGGTGACCTGGTGCAGTTCGTGGTAGCCGAGCACCAGCCAGGCGGGCACGTCGCCGTCGAGCACGACGGGCGCCACGGTGCCGTGCTCCTGCCGCATCCGCCGGTACAGCACGGCGGGTTCGGTCTGGAACTCGGCACCCGACAGGGGGACGCGGGCGGGGCCGTCGGCGGTCTCGGCGGTCTCGGCGGTCTCGGCAGTCACTGGGAGGTCTCCTGGAGGGCGTACAGGGATCGGACGTGCTGCACCAGCGTGATGAGCACGTGCTTGCTGGAGTCCCGGAGGCGCGCGTCGCAGACGACGAGCGGCACCTTCGGGTCGAGGTCGAGGGCCTCGCGCACCTCCTGCTCGGTGTGGACGGGGCCGTCGAACTCGTTGCACGCCACGATGAACGGGGTGCCGTGCGCCTCCAGACAGTCGATGGCGTACCAGGAGTCCGAGATCCGGCGGGTGTCGACCAGCACGACGGCACCGAGGGTGCCGGAGAACAGCCGGTCCCAGAGGAACCAGAAGCGCTCCTGCCCGGGGGCGCCGAACAGGTAGAGCACGTTGCGCGCGTCCAGGGTGATCCGGCCGAAGTCGAAGGCCACGGTGGTGGACTCCTTGCCGCGGACCTCCGTGACGTCGTCGACGGCCTCCCCGGCGCGGGTCATCGTCTCCTCGGTGCTGAGGGGGCGGATCTCGCTGACGGAACGCACCATCGTGGTCTTGCCGACACCGAAGCCGCCGACGACGACGATCTTGAGACCGTTGTCGGAGGTGGCCCGGAGCTCCGTGCGCACGGCCGGCAGGCCGGTACCGTCGGGCAGGTCCGGGTCAGCCGGCAGGTCCGGGTCGGCCGGCCGGCCGCTGCCGGTGGGCAGGTCCGGGTCGGCCGGCAGGCCGCTGCCGGTGGGCAGGTCGGTGCCGTCCGACCGGCCGGTGCCGCCCGGCCGTTCAGAGGTTGCGGAGGCCAACGAGCACCTGCTCCAGGAGGTCGGGGTCGGGACGGCTGTAGGCGGCCGCCGCGGTGCGCGGATGGCGGGCGCTGATCCGGCCCGTGTCGAGCAGGTCGGAGAGCAGGATGCGGACGATGCTCACCGGCAGCCGGAGTTCGGCGGCGATCTCCACCACCGCGGTGGGCCGCTGGCACATCCGCAGGATCGCGGCGTGCTCGGACTGCAGGCCGACCGCCGTGTCGAACTCGGCGACCACCAGGGTCACCAGGTCGAAGACGTCCGACCCGGCACGGCTGCGGCCGCCGGTCACGGTGTACAGCCGGTCCGGCGCGTCGTCCCTGCCGGGGCGGCTCACGGCTGCTCGGTGCGGCGGGGTGCGGCGCGCAGGTGCTCGCCGATCTGCTCGACGAGCTCGCTGACGTTGTGGCCGACGAGCCCCGCGTCCGCCTCCTCGGTGGCGATGACCGCCACATGGGCGCCCTCGCCGGCCTCCACGATGAACAGCAGCCCGCCGTAGAACTCCGTCACCGCCGAACGCACACCGCCGGAGCCGTCGCCGAACTCGATCGACGCGCCGTACGAGAGGGACTGGATGCCGGCGGCGATCGCCGCGAGCTGGTCGGCCTGGTCGACGGAGAGCCCGGACGTGCGACAGAGCTTCAGGCCGTCACGGGAGAGGGCGAGCGCGTGCCGGGCGCCGGGGGTGCGCGCGAGCAGGTTCTCCAGGAGCCAGTCCAGCGTGCCGTCGGTGGTGGACGCGGACGCCGGGGTGGGCTCGTTGACGGTGGCGGTCATCGGGGGGTGTCACCTTCCGGGTACGGGGAAGCGGCCGGGGCCCGGCCGGTGATCGGTTCGGCGTCCGGCTGCTCCGGATGCCCGGGCACCGGGACGGTGCCCGCCGAGGTGCCGCGGACGGCCTGGCGGAAGCTGCTGAAGCGGGCGAGGCCCGCGCCGGCGCTGGTGCCCGGCGCCGTCCGGGGCGGCACGCTCTCACGGCGGCCCCCCTCCGCAGCGGCAAGGGTCTGCCCGCGCTGCCGGCGGGCCAGGCCCCCGGCGCCGGGAGCCTCCTCCGCGGTGACGGACCGGCCCGGCTCGTACGGCGCGGTGGCAGGAGCGGGGGCAGAGGCAGAGGCAGAGGCAGTGGCAGGAGCGGCCGCCGGGGCAGCCGCAGGCGCGGCCGGGCGGCCCGCACCGCCCGCCGTACCGGAACCGAGCGCGAGCGACGTACGGGGGGCCGAGCCCGGCTGCGGAGCGGTGACCCGGGTCAGCAGTTCGTGCGGCATGAGCACCAGCACGCCGGTGCCGCCGCGGGCGGACGGCCGGAACGACACCGAGAGACCGTGCTTGCGGGCCAGCCGGCCGACGACGGCAAGACCCAGCCGGGTGCCGGTGAGGCCGCCGAGGTCAGTGCTCTCCCCCGAGACGGCGCGCTTGGCACGGTCCAGCTGCACCTCGCCCATCACCAGGCCGCTGTCCTCGACCGAGACGATCACGCCGGCGGGGACCTCCTCGACGTACACGTGCACCTCGGCCGTCGGAGCCGAGAAGTTCGCGGCGTTGTCCAGCAGTTCGGCGAGCACATGCATGACACCCTCGGCGGCGTGCCCGGCGACGGCCACGTCGCTGCCCGAGTGCACCCGCACCCGCTGGTAGCCGCCGATCCGGCCCATCGCCCCGCGCAGGATCGACTCCATGCCGATCGGACGGGCCCACCGCCGGCCGGAGCGCGCCCCGGTCAGCACCGCGACGGAGTCCGCGATCCGGCCGGCCTGCGCCGCCCGGTGGTCCAGGTGGAGCAGGTCGCCGAGCACCGTCTCGTCGCTGTGCCGGTCCTCCATCTCCCGCAGGTCGGCCAGGATGCCGGTGGCCAGCGCCTGCAGCCGGCCCGCCGCGTTGGCACAGGCGGCGAGCGCCGCAGCCCGGTCGTCCTCGGCCCGCCGGGCCGCCGCGGCCAGCCGGCCGTTCTCCCCGGTGAGCCGCAGACGCTCCCGGTCGTACTCCTCCGACAGTGCGGAGACGACCCGCTCGTGCTACTCGCCCAGCGTCGCGATCCGGCCCGCGTGCTCCTCCGACAGCTTCGCGAGAAGGCGCTCGTGCCCGTCCTCCAGTGCCGCGATCCGCAGCGTGCCCTCCTCGGAGAGCGTGGCGACGTGGTGGGCGTGCTCGTCGGCCCGGGCCGCGATCCGGCGCGTGTACTCGTCCGTCAACCGGTGCCGCTCGGAACCGAGTTCACGAGCGAGTCCGTCCCGCTCCCGGAGCAGCCGGTCGGCGTCCCCGGACATCGACTCCGCCTCCGCCCGGTGCCACCGCGCGGACCGCACGCCATGCACGGCCACCGCCACGGCACCCCCGCACAGAACCGCGAGGACGGCCCCGCCCACGACGACCCCCGCCCGCGCCGACCCGGGCACGGCGGCGGCGGACACCGCCACCACCACCCCGGCCACCAGCACCGCCGCCAGGAACCCCGCAGCAGGTCCACGCAGCCGCGAACGCTCCGAGCCGCGCCGAGGAAAGGGAGGTGACGCCGTCATCAAAGTCCTCTGGGATGCTCGTGGCCGCGATGTCGCCCAGCGGATGCCGTCGATAGGGACGCGCACCTGTCAGATCAACTGTTGGTCACTATAGATGAGTTGACGATCACTTAGGAACACCGTCCAACTCCTGAGCGCATCCACTTCCACGTGCACAAGCAGCCGATTTCAGACAAGACCTGACGAATCTCCGACCCACGTCCAGGCAAGCGTGCCGCCACCGCCACACCGTCCTCGCCGCCACCCGCGCCGAGCACGCACCCGCCGCACCACCTGGGTCCGACGGGAACTCCGATCACGGTCGCGGGCCTCGCCGGTGACCGTTCCAGGAACTACCTCGCGCCGGTGCGGTGAAGCGTCCAGTGCGCCTCCAACCACGCCACGTGGCCCTTGGACAACCGGGAGACCACTGCGGCGTCCTGAAGCTGCGCGTAGGACGGATAGGCGGCGAGCTGGACGGACACGTCCACGGTCAGCCGCTCGGGATGCACCGCCACCAGGCCCAGGTCGAACAGGCGGTGCAGGTCCCGACGCAGGAGCAGGCCACCGTCCTCGTGGTGTTCGCCGTTGGCCGCGTAGCTGTAGAGGTGTGCTGCGTCGAGGGCGGCACGTGGGGTCGGGCCGGTGAACGCGCAGGTGTCGCCGTGCTCGGCCAACAGGCGCTGACGGAAGGCCCGCTGTCCGAGCCTGGCTCGGACAGTGACGATACGGTGACCGCCCTTCATGGACCGGTCGCCGTGGAAACCCTGCTGGTCACCGTGGAAACCCTTGCGGCCGGCGTCGACGATCCGCACCGTGCTCCCACCGGTCGCCTCGATCGCGGCACTCAGCCTGTCCCACCGGATCGGGCGCAGGCTGTTCTGCGACTTCGGAGAGTCGCACAACGAGCGCAGGACGGGTCCGGTCAGGAGGCCGGTCATGTCCGTCCAGAACGCGTCGTGTCGCGAGCGGTAGGTGGTGACGGATCTGCGGCGGGTGTTGGGGACGTCGAACTCGGCCGCGCAGTCCCAGCACACGTACACCGGCAACTTGGTCTTGCGGGCCTTGAAACTGGCCCTTCCGCAGGCCGGGCAGCTGTAGACGTCCTTCTCGGACTGCTCGGTCGCGATGTCCTCGATGACCGAGACGCCGAGCAGGGCCTTCTTGTCCCACAGCGCGATCACGTCACCGGGCTGCATCGCGGCGTGGTTGGGGACGGTGCTGTCCCAGCTGTAATGCCGCGACGGCTCATCGTCGTACCCGTCGTTGCCCCCGTGCGAGCGGTCGTCCCCCACCGCCAGAACCAGCCACGCAGCCATACGCATGCCCCCATTCCTCCGACCCCACGGCAACGGCGCACCCACCTACCAGGAGCTCGCACACCGTCGCCCACCAACCTAGCCCTCCCCGGCTACGCCCCACCGTGCGCCCGTCACCGAACAGCGCGGCAAGGTGGACGACCGCCCCGCTCGATCCCGGCCGTGCGGGGACGCCCGCAGGCCGCGGGGTGCCGTGGGCCACGGAGAACGTTCCCGAGGCGCCGGTCTCCGCCCCGACCACCTGATCCGCGGAAACCGGTCCGGCCTGCGCGTGCGCCACCACCGCGTCTTCGACGTATCAAGCTGTCCAGGACCCCCGGGGGGACTTCTCGGTCACGCCTCCACCGGTGCGGCGACCTCGCCGGTGCGCCGGAGCTTCTGCCAGCGCAGTCGGCCACCGGTCATCGCGGTGATCGCGGACTGCAGCAGGACGATGTACATCAGCTGCCGGTAGACCAGCTGCTGGGTCGGGAGGCTGATCAGATGCCAGGGCTTCTCGCGGTCGAGCCGGAAGGCGTACCAGGAGAGCGCGGCCTGGATCAGCAGGAAGCCGCCGAAGCTGGTGAGGGTCAGCCCGGCGTCCGCGAACAGCACGCCGTATATCAGGAAGATGTCGACCAGCGGCGCCAGTAGCGGGGCGACCACGCCGAACAGCACGACGAGCGGCAGCCCGAGGCGGCCGAAGCGCCCGGCCGGTCCTCCGGCGGTGACGGCGCGGCGGTGCTTCCACATCGCCTGCATCGAGCCGTAGCTCCAGCGGTACCGCTGGGACCAGAGCTGCTGGAGGCTGGCGGGGGCCTCGGTCCAGGCGCGGGCGCGCTCGGTGTAGACGATCCGCCAGCCTTCGCAGAGCACCGCCATGGTGATGTCGGTGTCCTCGGCGAGGGTGTCGTCGCTCATCCCGCCGACGGCCTGCAGGGCCTCCTTGCGGAAGGCGCCGACCGCGCCGGGGATGGTCGGGATGATGCCGAGCATGTCGTACATCCGGCGGTCCAGGTTGTGGCCGAGGACGTACTCGATGTGCTGCCAGGCGCCGATCAGGGTGTCGCGGTTGCCGACCTTGGCGTTGCCCGAGACCGCGCCGATCCCCGGGTCGCCGAAGGGCTGGACCAGCTCGCGCACGGTGGACGGCTCGAAGACGGTGTCGCCGTCCATCATCACGACGATGTCGTGCGAGGCGGCCTCGATGCCGACGTTGAGCGCGCTGGACTTGCCGCCGTTGACCTTGCGGATCAGCCGGACGAACGGCAGGTCCATCTCCTCGACGATGTCCGCGGTCTCGTCCGAGGAGCCGTCGTCGATGACGATGACCTCGATCGGGTAGTCACTGGCGGCCAGCGAGTTGAGGGTGTTGGCGATGCACTCGCGCTCGTTGTAGGCCGGGACGAGCACGGTGACCGGCCTGGTGACGGGCTCGCCCCAGGCGTCCTGCCGCTTGGCGCGGCGGGCGTGGATCGGAGCGAGGACCAGCATCAGCGCGAACCGGCCGAAGTTCAGGAAGCCGACCACGGCCAGCAGCCCGATCAGCACCGGCAGGGTGTGCAGGGCCAGCTGGGTGGCCCAGATGTAGCCCTTGCCCGCCCACAGCTGGAAGCCGTGCACCGGCGTGGTGGCGCTGGAGGCGCCGAGCGCCTCGGAGATGGTGGCGAAGCGGTAGCCGTCGGCCCGCAGCTTGTCGATGAGCACGCCGAGCGCCTCGACGGTCTGGGAGCGGTCGCCACCGGCGTCGTGCAGCAGGATCAGCTCGCCCGCGCCGGGCTTGGCCGGCAGCCCCTCCTTGACGATCGCGTCCACACCCGGACGCTTCCAGTCGTCGGTGTCGTGGTCGATGAAGGCGGTGACGTAGCCGCGGGCACCCAGGTACTTGATCACCGGGTAGCTCCAGTCGTCCAGCGCGGCCGAGTTGGAGGAGTACGGCGGGCGGAACAGCGAACTGTGCACCCCCGCGACGCCGGCCAGCGCCAGCTGGGTCTGGGCCATCTCCCAGCTGATCCGGGTGTGCGACTGGAACGCCAGGTCGGGGTGGGTGAAGCTGTGCAGGCCGATCTCGTGGCCGCCCGCCACGATCTTCCGGATCAGGTCCGGGTTGCGGGCGGTCATGGCGCCGGTCACGAAGAAGTCCGCGCGGACGTCGCGGGCCGCGAGGATCTCCAGGATCTTCGGGGTCCACTCCTCCGAGGGGCCGTCGTCGAAGCTCAGGACCACGGTGCGGTCCGGGATGCTGTAGCTCACCGGGTGGTCGTTCCTGCTGCCGCGCGCGTCGATGATCGGGCCGCCCTTGAGCAGGTCCTGCGGCACGGTCGTCTGGTCGGCCGAGTCGGCGACCCGGGCGTCGTGGAACACCTCGTTGGTGGCCAGGCCGCGCAGGACGATGAGCGAGAGCAGGCACGCCAGCAGGGACAGCGGCATGAAGAAGCGCAGCGGCGGCGCGGCCAGCCGACGCGGCCTCCGCAGGGACTGCCGACGGCGCTGGTGGCGGGACAATGGCGCTCCTGGAGATGGGTGGTGCGGCGGTTCAGGGCTGCTTGGTCGACTGGCCCGAGGGCGTCGCGCCACGCCGTGGGGTGGTCGTCGACTTCGGTGTGGTCTTCGTCGAGGGGGTCGCGGAGCGCGAGGGCGTCCTGGGCGAGGACGGCGAGTGCGACGGCGACGCCGAGTGCGACGGCGAGCGCGAGTGCGACGGGGTGGGTGACGGCGACGTCACGGGCGTGGGCGACGGGGCCGGCGAGTGGACAGGCGGATGCGCGGGTATCCCCATCGCCGGGGCGTCCGCCTGCATGCCGACCATGCTGCTGGCCATGCCGACCGCCAGGATCGCGCCGACCAGCGAGACCGGCCAGCCGAGGCCCCGCAGCAGCCGGCCGCGCAGACCGGACTGGTCGACGAACACCGGCGCGGGAGCAGCCTCTTCAAGGCTTGACTCGTACACGTCAGACTGCGACGGGTGCACCGGTCCGTGTTCGACGGAGGTGATGGCTGGGCGCACCTTGCGACGCCTTTCAGTGCAGGGTACGTGGACCGCGGGAGCGTAGAGCGAACGCTAGTACACCGGCCTGAACCGAATGAGGACCGATGGGTGGATTTGACCCGATCTGACGGGGGGTTGTAATCGGATCGAAATGCCGGTCGACGCATACCGGAGTGCAAGCGTGCACTCACCGTCGACCTCGGACTCCGGCCCTCCGGATCCGGACGGGCACGCACCGGAGGGGCTTGCCCGTCCCGTTAGGATGACCCCCTCATCTGATCAGTGCGCACGTGTGATCGGTACGCCCCAAGGAGCCCGCGTGAGTCAGCCCCGCCGCATCCCTCGTCACCGCGTGTGGAGCGTGCTCACCCTCCCGACCCTGCTGTGCGTGCTCACCGCCTGTTCGAGCGGTGCGGCGTCCGGTGGCGGCGACGGCGCCGCCGCGACGGCGAAGGACGGGTCCGCGACCAGCGCCTCGCCGACCCCGACCGGCCCGCCGGGCACCCTGTTCGACAGCTTCCAGTACACCGGTCCCACCGACCCCGCGCTCACCGCCCACGGCTGGGAGATCCGCACCGGCGAGGGCGGCCCCGGGATCAAGGACACGTGGTCCGACGCCGGCGCGAGCTTCCCCGCCGACACCACCGCCCAGGGCGGCCGGACCCTGCAGCTGCAGGCGTCCACCGACGGCACCCAGAAGGGCACCAAGCAGGTCGAGATCCAGAGCACCGGCACCAAGCTCTTCAACGGCACCTTCGCCGCCCGGGTCTACCTCAGCGACAAGCCGGCCGGCGGCAAGAACGGCGACCACGTCGTCCAGTCCTACTTCCCGATCTCCCCCTCGGACGACTCGGCGAACTACAGCGAGCTCGACTACGAGTACATGCCGAACGGCGGCTGGGGCACGCCGGGTCCGCAGCTCGACACCACCAGCTGGTTCAAGGCCGATCCGCCGGACCGGGTCACCAAGCCGCACAAGCAGCACTACAAGGGCTGGCACGTCATGATGGTCACCGCCGTGGACGGGAAGGCCACCTACTCCATGGACGGCAAGGAGCTGTTCACCAGCACCGGCAAGTACGTCCCGCGCGAGAAGATGGACGTCCACTTCAGCAACTGGTTCATCGACCTGCTGCCGTCCCTCGGCGGACAGCGCACCTGGAACCTGAAGATCAACTGGTTCTACTACAAGGACGCCGCGGCCGTCCCCTACACGGACGTCCAGAAGACGGTGGACGACTTCTACAGCGCCGGCACCAACTTCGTGGACACCCTCGCGACGTCCTGAACCCGGCCCCAACGGCGAAGGACGGGCCCGGCCCCCGGCCCGTCCTTCCGCCGCAGACACCCGACCGGTGGCCGGCCGGGAGGATCCCGCTCAGCCAGCCGAAGGTCCCGGTGGATCATCGGCTTCCACACGTCACCGGCGTGCCGGCGGCCGACCGCACCGTCTCGCCGGCCTCGTAGCCGTCGCCCCTGGGTCAAGCTGCCACCTGACGTGGAGCACCAGCCCCACCGGGCAACTCCCTTCCATGCCCGGCGCGGTGGACCGGTCTTCGGACGAAGAAGCAGCCCTCCCGTTCCGGGGCGTTCGAGACCGAGAACGACACACTCGGCTGGATCGAACGGATGCAGAAGGCCGCCTCCGCGGCATCGCCCCGACCGAAGCCACGATGGCGGTGGCCGACCGCGCCGTGTACGGGTGGATCGCGGACGAGTGCAGCAAATCGACCGTGAAGTCCAGCCTCGCGGTGACGTGAACCCGGCCCGGATGGTCGGTTGACAGCAGGAGTACAAGCAGGCCAGGGACGAACTGGACGGCCCCTGCTCTCTCGCACTGCGCAACCGGGCGGCGCTGGACCAACTCGCCACGGCCCTGGTCGAACGTCCCGCCGACCAACACCCGGGGCGGGACGACGTCATGAGGTTCACGGCCCGCACCGCCACCCGCATCGAGGAGGCCTCCGGTGCCCGGACCAAAAACATCAACCGGACGACCTGGATGCGGGACCTCTGTCGGCAGACCACGCCCGGCCCCGTCCTGCTGTTAAACAAGGGCAACAAGGGCAAGCGCCGGAGAACGGCCCTACTGATCCCCGAAATCCGCCCGCTGCCGGAACAACGCCCCACGAGGCGCTGAGCGCGCACCTGAGCGGCCCGCGCAGGGCCCCTGGTCCCGAAAGTGGTTCCGCCGAACTCCCCCGGACGCCACCTGCGGCTCGTTCGCTGAACGACCGCAGGAACGGCAAAAGCCCCGCTGGTCTGGACTTTCGTCCAGTCAGCGGGGCTCCGACATTTCTGTCGGGACGACAGGATTTGAACCTGCGACCCCTTGACCCCCAGTCAAGTGCGCTACCAAGCTGCGCCACGTCCCGTGGTCCTGTTGCTTCGGTTCGCCGACCGGGGTCGGTGATCTTCGGCTTCTTGACCTTGTCCCCGGTCTCCCGGCGACGTGGAAAACAATACAGCACGTGGAGGGGTGCTCGCTGCCAGGTTTCGGGTGTGGGGGGTGGTGGCGAGTTGGCTGGTCAGGGGGTGGGGTGGCGGGAGTCGTAGCGGAGGAAGGCGGGGCGGCGGGCGGCGAGGAGGAGGACGGCGGCGACGCAGGCGAGTCCGCCGGTGACGACGGCGGTGGTGACGGAGGAGGTGAGGGCGGCGACGGTGCCGGATTCGAAGTCGCCGAGGCGGGGGCCGCCGGCGACGACGACGATGAAGATGCCCTGGAGGCGCCCGCGCATCTCGTCGGGGGCGGCGACCTGCATCATCGTGTTGCGGAAGATCATGCTGACGGTGTCGGCGCAGCCGGCGGCGGCGAGGAGGGCGAGGCCGATCCAGAGGTTGTGGACGAGGCCGAAGCCGGCGATGGCGAGGCCCCAGGCGGCGACGGCGGCGAGGACGGCGGCGCCGTGGCGGTGGACGCGGCCGACCCAGCCGGAGAAGAGCGCGCCGCCGAGGGCGCCGACGGCGGGGGCGGCGACGAGGAGGCCGACGGTGCCGGCGCCGCCGCCGTAGAAGCCGGCGGCGATGGCGGGGAAGAGGGCGCGCGGCAGGCCGAAGATCATGGCGGCGAGGTCGGCGAGGAAGCTGGTGCGCAGGTTGGGGCGGGTGGCGAGGAAGCGCAGGCCGTCGAGGACGGAGGCACGTCCCTTGCGGTCGCCGAGGGGACGCATGGCGGGCAGGCGCCACATGGCGTACAGCGTGGCGCTGAAGGCGACGGCGTCGACGATGTACGCGGACTGCACGCCGTACGCGCCGATGAGGAGGCCGCCGAGCATGGGGCCGACGGTCATGCCGAGGTTCATGCTGACGGTGTTGAGGGCGTTGGCGGCGGGGAGCTGGTGCTTGGGCACGAGGCGGGGGATCATCGACGACCGCGCGGGCGAGGCGAGGGCGAAGAATCCGGCCTGGGCGGCGACGGCCGCGTACAGCAGGGCGACGGCGCCGAGGTCGAGGACGGCCTGGGTGGCGAGGAGGACGGAGACGACGGCGAGACCGGCGGAGCCGATGAGTCCGAGGCGGCGGCGGTCGACGGTGTCGGCGATGGCGCCGCCCCAGAGACCGAGGGTGACGAGGGGGACGAGTGAGAAGAGTCCGACGAGGCCGGTGGCGAAGCTGGAGCGGGTGAGGTCCCAGACCTGTACGGCGACGGCGACGGCGGTCATCTGCTGGCCGACGGAGGAGACGGTCTGGCCGAACCAGAGGCGCCGGTAGTCGGGGTGGTCGCGCAGGGGTCCGATGTCGGCGAGGGCTCCGCGGGCGGCGCGGCCCAGGCGGCCGCCCGCTGTCGCTGCCGGGGCGGGGTCGGGTCCGGCTACGGGTATGGAGTCGTCGTCAGCGGCAGGGGCACCGGTGGCCGGGACACCAGGAGCAGGGGCACCGGGAGCCGGGGCGGCGGCGGGATGGTCTGAGGGCATGCCACCATCGTCGACCAGGAGTCTTTGCCGGGGTCAGGCGGGTTCCCCCTTGGTGACGACGTGCCGTTCGCCGGCTTCCACGGCGACGGGGAGCTTGTTGCCCGGCGGCGGGAACGGGCAGATGAAGTGGTCGGCGAAGGCGCAGGGCGGCAGGAAGGCGCGGTTGAGGTCGAGCACGGTGCGACCGTCGGCGTCGGGGGCGGGCAGGGTGAGGAACCGGAAGCGGTACGTCTCGTGGCCGCTGGTGGTGTCCGCGATGACGGCGCTCAGCCGGCCGCCGGTGGAGCGGCCGACGGTGAGTGCGTGCTCCTCGCCGCAGAGGGTGAAGGCGATCTGCCCGGCGAGGGCGAGGGGGCGTTCCCGGCCGTCGGCGTTGGGCACGGTGAGGGCCTGGTCGCCGTGCTCGAACGGTGTGAAGACGGCGGGGACGGCCCAGTCGGGGGCGTACGGGTAGGTGTCGATGCCTGCGAAGGCGGTCCGGGCGGGTGCGGCGGGGTCGAAGACGCGCAGGGCGAGTTCGCCTTCGCGTTCGATCGGCACGAGCCGCAGCTCGCCGTGGGTGGCGCGCTGCGGCTCGGGGTGGGTGTCGGGGCGGAGGGCGACCTCGCCGTGCAGGGACGCACCTCCGGGCGGGGACGCGTCGCCCTCGGGGAGGATGCCGTCGGCGGCCTCGGCGTGCAGCCGTACGGTGCCGTCGTGGGCCCACCATTCGCCGGGGAGGCCGGGGATGCGTTCGCGGTCGGGCCCGAGCCAGTGGGTGCCGACGAGGGCGAGCGGCCCGTGCGGGGCGCCGGCGGCCGCGGTGCGGGCCTCCGTCCAGCGATGCCAGGATTCGAGGGCGGTCTCGGCGGCGGTCATCGGATGTCCTCCTGAGCGTCGGCGCGTGGCGGGTACGGCTGGGGCTGCGGGTACGGCTGCGGGCGCGGGGTGGGCCTCGGTGCGGGGCGGGCTGCGGGTGCGGGCCGGTGGGCGGCGGTCAGCGCCGTCCGAGCGGTCGGAAGAGTCCCTCCTGGACGACGGACACCACCAGCTGCCCGCTGCGGTCGAAGATCTCGCCGCGGGCGAGGCCGCGGGCGCCGTGCGCGATCGGCGACTCCTGCTGGTAGAGCAGCCATTCGTCGGCGCGGAACGGCCGGTGGAACCACATGGCGTGGTCGAGCGAGGCCATGTCGAAGTTGCGTTCGCCCCAGAGGGGTTCGACGGGGGCGCGGACCGCGTCGAGGAGCGTCATGTCGCTGGCGTAGGTGAGCGCGCAGACGTGGATCAGCGGGTCGTCCGGGAGGGCGCCGTTGGTGCGCAGCCAGACGCCGCTGCGCGGCTGGACGCCTTCGAGGTCCTCCTTCGTCCAGCGCAGCCGGTCGACGTAGCGGATGTCGAAGGGCTGGCGGCGGCTGATGAAGGGCGGCAGTTCGCCGAGGCGGGAGCCGACCTCGTCGAGGGCGCTGGGGAGGTCCTCGGGCGCGGGCACGTCGGGCATCGCGTCCTGGTGCTCGATGCCGCCCTGCTCGGGCAGGTGGAAGTCGGCGGTGAGCGCGAAGATCGACCGGCCCTGCTGGATCGCCAGGACGCGCCGGGTGGTGAACGCGCGGCCGTCGCGGATGCGGTCGACCTGGTAGACGATCGGCACGCCGGGCACGCCCGGGCGCAGGAAGTAGGCGTGCAGCGAGTGGACGGGGCGGCCGGCTTCGACGGTGCGGCCGGCGGCGACGAGCGCCTGCCCCGCGACCTGGCCGCCGAACGTCCGCTGCAGGGCCTCCTCCGGGCTGCGGCCGCGGAAGATGTTGAGCTCGATCTGCTCCAGGTCGAGCAGGTCGACGAGCTGGTCGACGGGCGTCCCCATGGTCGTGTGTCCTCTCCCGGCCGCCGCCCGCCGGTCCCGGGATCTCCGGTCCGGCGGCGCCCGGCGCCTTCTACGTCTACCGAGAAGTCTCCTCCGTATCGGGGAATTCCCGCCGCCCGGGGGTGTCGGTCACCGGGATTCCGGCCGTCGGCATGGCGTGGGCGGGCCTGGCGTGGGCAGGCGTGGGTAGGCGTGGCGGCCACCGTCCCACGGGCAGCGGACATCGGGACGGTGGGCAGCGGACATCGGGCGGCAACCGGCGGTCAGGCCAGCCCCGACTGCCGGACGGTGATGTTCAGACGCCCGGTCAGCCCGAGCGCGGGATCGGCGGTGCCGGGCAGGGTGCGGACGACGCCGTGGTAGGCGAACCGGGCGGGGCCGCCGAAGACGAAGAGGTCGCCGCTGCGCAGTTCGAGGTCGGTCCACGGGCGGGTGCGGGTCTCGGTGTTGCCGAACCGGAAGACGCAGGTGTCGCCGAGGGAGAGGGAGACCACCGGTGCGTCGGTGCGTTCGTCCTTGTCCTTGTGCAGGCCCATCCGCGCACCGTACGGGTAGTGGTTGACGAGGGCGGTGTCGGGCGCGTACCCGGCCGCACCGGCGATGTCGGGCACGTCGTACCCGGCCGCACCGGAGACCGGGGCACGGTCGCCGGGGCCGTACGCGGCGGTGAGGGCCCGGCGGGCGAGGTCTCCCAGTTCGTCGGGGAACGGTTTGACGGGGGCGCCGTCCCCGTCGACGACGGTGCGGGCGTAGCCGTACGGGTACCAGTGCCAGCCGAGGCAGACCGTCCGGACGGACATCTCGGCGCCGCCGGGCAGCCGGACGGTCCGCATCCCGGCGGGCGGGCGCGCCCAGGCGCGGCAGGCCTCGACGAGCCGGCGCTGTTCGGCGGGGGCCAGCCAGTCGGGGAGGTGCACGGCACCGGGGGCCGGGTCGGCGCGCTCGCGCGGGAACGGGAGGGGATCGCCGCTCATGCCCCCATCCTTCCAGCCCACGGGAGCCCACGGAGGCTTCCGGCAGCGGCGCACTCCCCCGGTCCCACCCCGTCCCGTCCCGTCCGGCGCCCGGACGCCGACCGCACCCGCCCCCGGGACGGCGGGACCGTCCCGGGCCCGATCGACATGCGCCGACGGGTGCGGCGGCCCACGCTGGTCGGGAGGCCCGGCCCGCCCCTGCGGCGCCGCGCTCCCCGCCCGCCCCGCCGCTGCGCGTACGCCGCGCCGCGCCGCGCCCCCGAAGGAGCCGGTATGAGCAGGCTGGACTTCGCCGTCGTCGACCTCCCCGAGTCGTCGATGCACAAGACGGCCGTGCTCGTCACGGGCGCCCACGGGACGATGCTGGTGGACACCGGGTTCACCCGTTCGGACGGGCGGCGGCTCACCGAGGTCGTCCGGGCCGTCGGCCGGCCGCTCGACACGGTCGTGGTGAGCCACGGCGACCCGGATTTCTACTTCGGCACCGAAGAGGTGCAGAACGCCTTTCCCGACGCCCGCTTCGTGGCCCACCCGCAGGTCGTGGCGCACATCGCGGAGACGTACCCGGCCAAGCTGGCGGTCTGGGCGCACCTGGGCAGCGAGCTGCCGACGCGGCCGCCGCGGCTGCAGCCGCTGGAGGGCGACGTGGTGACGTTCGAGGGGCACCGGTTCGAGGTGCGCGGGTTCGAGCCGAAGCTGCCCGGCCACCACTTCCTCTGGGAGCACCGCAGCCGGGTGATGCTCGGCGGGGTCGCGCTCTTCCAGGGCGTGCACGTGTGGACGGCGGACACCCCCGACCCCGCGCAGCGCGCCGCCTGGATCGACCTGCTGGACGCCATGGAGGCGCTGGAACCGGCCCTGGTGGTGGCCGGGCACAGGACGGCGGGCGCCCCGACCGACACCTCGGCGATCACCTGGACCCGCGACTACCTGAAGGACTTCGAGCGGGAGCTCGGCAAGGCGCCGGACGCCGCCGCGGCCCAGGCGGCGCTGCTGCGCCTCTACCCGGACGCGGGCCTGCCGGTGGCCGTCGAGCTCGGCACGAAGGTGGCGAAGGGCGAACTGGCCTGGGGGTGAGCGGCGCCGCGGCCGGGGCCGGTCCGCGGCAGCAGGCCGATCTGCCGGGCACAGGACGCCCAGGCCTGCCAGCCCTGTCGGCTCAGGATCTCCTCGGCGACGGTGATCTGCTCGCGCCGGGCGGCGAGGTCGGGGCGGGCGGCGAACTGCAGTCCGCCGGCCTCGGCCCAGGTGGGCGGCCAGATCTGGAGGCCGCCGTAGTAGCCGTTCCCGGTGTCCGCCTGCCAGTCGCCGCCGCTCTCGCAGTCGGCGAGGGCGTCCCACACCGCGTCGGGGGTGGGGACGCCGGCATCGGCCCGGGCGGTGACGCGCCGGCCGTACGGACGGACTCCGGCGGGCCCTGCCCCGGCGGCCGCCACGGGGTGCGCACGGGCGGGCACCGGGGACGGGACCGCGGCCGCGGACGGCGCAGACACCAGGACACCCGACACCAGCACACCCGGCAGCAGAACGCCCGACACCAGCACACCCGGCAGCAGGGCCAGGGGCGCGAACACCGGACGGAGCGCCCTCAGGGCCTCGGAGCACACAGCACCCGAGCGTAGCCACCGCACGGGGACACCGCCCGCGGACCGGACGCCAGGACCACCAACCCGGGAACCACCGACCCGGGGACCACCGACCCGGCAGCGCCGACCCGCGAGCCCCCGTCGGCAAGACACGCGGCAAGACCCGCGGCAACGCCCGCCGGCCGCCGTCCGTACGCGGGGTACGGGCGGCGGCCGGCGGGCGTCGGCACTGCGTCAGCCGTGGGCGGTGGACGCCGTGCCGGGCTGTTCGGGGGTCCGGTGTCAGACCGACAGGACCTGGCCCGGGAGGATCAGGTTCGGGTTGCTGCCGATGACGCCGGCGTTGTTGTCGTACAGGGTCTTCCAGTCGACGCCCTTGGCGTTGGCGATCTTGCTCAGGGTGTCGCCGGCCTGCACGGTGTACGAGCCGCCGTCGGTCTTCTTGGTGTTCCAGTCCGACTTGGCGCGGGTCTCGCTGCGCGAGGCCTTCTGCTCGGTGTCGGCCTTCGGCGCGGTGGTCGCCGGGGCGGCGGCCTTGGGCGCAGCAGCCTTGGGCGCGGCGGCCTTCGGGGCCGGGGTGGCGGCCGGGGTGGTGGTGTCGACCTGGGCGGCGGCGCCGCCCTTGGTCAGACCGGCCTTGACGGAGCAGACGGGCCAGGCGCCGGGGCCCTGCGAGGCGAGGACCTTCTCGGCGACGGAGATCTGCTGCGCCTTGGTGGCGAGGTTGGCCTGCGAGGCGTACGCGGTGCCGCCGAAGGCGGCCCAGGTGCTGTTGGTGAACTGCAGGCCGCCGTAGAAGCCGTTGCCGGTGTTGATGGCCCAGTTGCCGCCCGACTCGCACTGGGCGACGGCGTCCCAGGTGGAGACGGAGGCGGCGGAGGCGGAGTTGGCCGTGACGAGGCCGGCCACCGGGAGGGCGGCGACCATGGCGCCGCCGACGAGGGCCGTCCGCACGCGGTTGCGCTTGACGGCGGTGGTGGTGGCAGCGGCGGACTCGTTACGGAAGGTCATGGGATTCCTCTCCACAGCCCCGGGCGGGCATGCGGAACCAGAGCCCTGGGGGCCCGGTTCGTCTGCCTCGTCCGCAAGGCGGCTGTGCACGTGTCGTACGTGCCGTGCCGCCCCGGCCACCGTCCTCGCCGGCCGCGGTGGTCAGCCGCTGCGGCGGGCACCGGCTCCGACCGGTCGGAGCCGGTGGGCGGTGCGTGGGGGTGAACCCGGGAAGTGCTCGGTGCACTGCCCAAAAAGCTACGAGCCGTCCGGCCGGGCACCAAACGGTTTCGGGTCCGCGCAGCTCAGCGGTGCGTTACCGCCGGTATCGATCTAGCAGATCGCAACACTATGCCCCTTTTGACCATATTTTCCATGATCAACCATCGCCCGGTCGTGACCCTGCTCACCGGTGACGCGCTGTGACCTCGGGCACAGGATCGACAGACGGCGACCATTCGCCCACCCGTTGCAGTCAGATCCGCGGCAAATCCCGTCGTCGCCGGACGCACCCGTGACCCCGGCCACAGGCGGCCCGTTGGGAATGGCGGCCACGTGCGCCCGTGCCACCCCTGACGACCGGAGGAGTCCCCTTGCCGCGCATGCTCGATGTCTGCGACGAAGTACGAGCCGAGATCGGCGACGACGAGGCGGATCGCCTGCTCGCCGGCGCCCACGCCCCCGACGCCTACGACTGCACCTCCTGCCGGGGCCCCGGCGACTCGCTGCGCGAAGCCACCAGCACGGTGCTCTTCATCGGCGACGAGACGGCCGTGCTCGCCTTCGCCCACGCCCGCTGCATCCCGTCCCAGGTGGTTCCGGTGGCCGAGGAGCAGCTGCTGGGCGCCGTCCGCTCGATCAGCCAGGCGCAGGGCGGCGTCGGCGCGCCCGCACCGTCCGCCTACGCGCCGGAGCCCGTGCACGCCGCCCACGCCGGGTACCCGGCCACCGCGCACGCCTACCCGGGCGTCCCCGCGCCCGCCTACACGCCCCCGCCCGCTCCGGCCCCCGCACCCCAGTACGCCCCCGCCGACCCCGGCGCCCAGCCCGCCGTCCTCGGCGTCACCTGCGGCCTGGTGCTCTGCGGGGACACCCCGTACGCCGCGCTGGTCGTCGAGCCGACCGGCCCGATCGCCCGGCCCGGCAGCGGCTCGGCGGAGGACGAGTTCCTCTCCCTCCTCACCGACCACAGTTTCCAGCTCGTCGGATCGGTCGACCGGGTGCCGGTGCGCCCGCTCACCGGCTGGTCGGTGCTGATGGCGATGGGCCAGCTGCACGCGATCCTGCAGCCCTCCGCGGCCGGGGGCAGCACCGCCTGGTGGCAGGCCCACCAGCCGCTCCAGGTCACCGACGCCTGGCGGTCCTCCGTGAGCCGCCGCTCGGAGGTGATCATGTACGCCGTGCCGGCCGGCACCATCGGCCGCCAGCCCCGCGAGGACCTGCTGCGCATCGCCCTCGACCGGGCCGCCGGTCAGGGCATCCTGGCCGCCGGCATGCTCCCGCTCGCCGGCACCTGACCGCCCCCGGAGGGACACCGACCCGGCAGCACCGGCCCACCCGGCACCGGCGCCCGGCACCCAGCAGCACCGGCCCACCCGGCTCCGGCGCCCGGCACCCAGCAGCACCGGCCCACCCGGCTCCGGCGCCCGGCTCCGGCGGCCGCCGGAGCCCGTGACGACCGGGCAGCACCCGGCGCACCCCCGGGCGGCGCCCGATGGGCAGCAGACGACCGGCCGGCCGCGCGCCGCCCGGGGATGAGGGCCGTCCCGCCCCGCATCCCCGGGCGGCCTCGCTCGTTGGCCCTCACGTGTACAGCTACGACGTCGCCCCCACCACCCGCCCGTCCGCCGCCCGCACCATTCCGGGCATGCGCCCCGCGTACGACACGGACCGCCCGACCTCGCCGACCCCGATCTACGACTCGCTGTACTCCGAGTACCGCAGACTCTTCCGGGCCCTCCCGGGTGACCGGACCGACGAGGAGCAGCTGCGCCTCCCCGTGTTCGGCGGCTACGGGTACGCCGGGTCGGCCGGGTCGGCGCCGTACCCGCAGCACCAGGCGTTCGAGACGTTCCCGGGGCACGCCCAGGGGATGCCGCAGTTCATCTCCGAGAGCCGGACCGCGGGCGACGCGCACGGCGACACGCACGAAAGCGCGCACGGCAGCGCGTTCACGGAGGCGTCGGGCCGGCTGCAGCACGTGGAGCACCAGCAGGGCCGCGCGGCGACCGCGCAGGCGTCGGGCGGCGGGCAGGGCTGGGTGGCGGCCGGGTACCTCGGTTCCGGCCGCGCGGAGGCCGACGGGCACGGCGCCGCGGCGGGCGCGGCAGGCGGCGGGGGGCGGCTCCCGGTGGGCCTCGACGTCGTGACGGCGGGCGGCGGACGGCACCGCTCGGTGCTGCAGCTGCCGCCGGGCCGCTCGGGCGAGCAGCACTGACCCCGCGCTCACCCGGCGCGTGCCCCCGCCTCCCGGGGACACGGAAACGGCCGGGGCCGGGCAGCGTGATCGCTGCCCGGCCCCGGCCGTCGGTGGTGGTCCTACTTCTTGCGGCGCTTCTCGCGCACCCGCACCGAGATCGAGATCGGGGTGCCGGCGAAGCCGAACTCCTCGCGCAGGCGGCGCTCGATGAAGCGCCGGTAGCCGGCCTCCAGGAAGCCGGAGGCGAAGAGCACGAAGCGCGGCGGGCGGGCGCCGGCCTGGGTGCCGAAGAGGATGCGGGGCTGCTTGCCGCCGCGCACCGGGTGCGGGTGCGAGGCGACGAGCTCGCCGAGGAAGGCGTTGAGGCGCGCGGTCGGGATGCGGGTCTCCCAGCCGGCCAGCGCGGTCTCGATGGCGGGGACGAGCTTCTCCATGTGGCGGCCGGTCTTCGCCGACACGTTGACGCGGGGGGCCCACTGCACCTGGACGAGGTCGCGCTCGATCTCGCGCTCCAGGTAGTAGCGGCGCTCCTCGTCGAGCTGGTCCCACTTGTTGTAGGCGATGACGACGGCGCGTCCGGCCTCGACGGCCATCGAGATGATCCGGGTGTCCTGCTCGGCGAGGGTCTCGCTGGCGTCGACCAGCACGACCGCGACCTCGGCCTTCTCCAGCGCGGAGGAGGTGCGCAGCGAGGCGTAGAAGTCGGCGCCGGCGGTGAGGTGAACGCGACGGCGGATACCGGCGGTGTCGACGAACTTCCAGGTCTTGCCGCCGAGTTCGATCATCTCGTCGACCGGGTCGCGGGTGGTGCCGGCCAGCTCGTTGACGACCACGCGCTCCTCGCCGGCGACCTTGTTGAGGAGGCTGGACTTGCCGACGTTCGGGCGGCCGATCAGGGCCACGCGGCGGGGGCCGCCGAGCGGGCCGGAGCCGAAGGTCTGCGGCGGGGCCTCGGGCATGGCGTCCATGACGGCGTCCAGGAGGTCGCCGGAGCCGCGGCCGTGCAGGGCGGAGACGGGGTACGGCTCGCCGAGGCCGAGCGACCACAGGTAGGCGGCCTCGGCCTCGGTGGACGGGCCGTCGACCTTGTTGGCGCAGAGGACGGTCGGCTTGCCCGCCCTGCGGATGATCTTGATCAGGGCTTCGTCGGTGTCGGTGGCGCCGACGGTGGCGTCGACGACGAAGAGCACCGCGTCGGCGGACTCGATGCCGTACTCGGCCTGCGCGGCGACGGCGGCGTCGAGGCCGAGGACGTCGATCTCCCAGCCGCCGGTGTCGACGAGCTTGAAGCGGCGGCCGTTCCAGGTCGCCTCGTAGGTCACGCGGTCGCGGGTCACGCCCGGGCGGTCCTCGACGACGGCCTCGCGGCGGCCGATGATGCGGTTGACGAGGGTCGACTTGCCGACGTTCGGGCGGCCGACGACGGCCAGCACCGGCAGCGGTCCGTGCGAGGCGGCGTCGAGGTCGGCGTCGATCTCCTCGGCGTCGAAGCCCTCCTCGGCGGCCAGCGCGAGGAACTCGGCGTACTCGCTGTCGCCGAGTTCGCCGTGGTGCGTGGTGGTGTCGTTGCTCATGCTCGGTTTTCCATTTCCCGGCGCGGCCCTTCCCAGGGGCACGCCGTGCGTATCTGCCCGCAGGGGCAGCGCGAGGCCACGATCCTGTGGCCTGAGGGTCGGACCGGACGGTCCGGGGTGGTTCACGAACGGTTCAAGAGGTTCAAGAGGTTCAGGTGGTGCTGCGGCACAGCGGTGGTGCTGCGGTGCTGCGGTGGCCGGAACGGCTCAGACGGTGGACGGCTCCTGCGACCGCTCCTCCACGAGGGCGGCGACGGTGTCGATCACCTGGTCGAGGGTGAGCGTGCTGGTGTCGACGAGCACGGCGTCCGCGGCCTGGGTCAGCGGGGCCGTCTCCCGGGAGGAGTCGGCGGCGTCCCGGCGGGCCAGGTCCGCGGCCATCGCGGTGATCGTCTCCTCGTCGACGCCCTTCGCCCGGAGTTCCGCGGCGCGGCGCTCGGCGCGGGCGGTGCCCGAGGCGGTGAGGAAGATCTTCGCGGTGGCCTCGGGGAAGACCACGGTGCCCATGTCCCGGCCCTCGGCGACCATGCCGCGCACCGCGTGCTCGGCGCAGCTGCGCTGCAGCTCCACCAGGCGCGAGCGCACGGCCGGGACGGCGGAGACCGCGGACACCTTGGCGGTGACCTCGGGGCCGCGGATCGGGCCGGAGACGTCCTGGCCGTCGACCGTGATGGTCGGGCCGGCCGCGTCCGTGCCGGAGAGGATGACGGGCTTGCCGCAGGCGATGGCGACCGCCTCGGCGTCGTCGACGTCGACGTCGTTGGCCAGCATCCACCAGGTCATCGCGCGGTACATGGCGCCGGTGTCCAGGAAACTCAGGCCGAGCCGGGCGGCGACCGCCCGGGAGACGGTCGACTTGCCGGAACCGGAGGGTCCGTCGATGGCGACGACGACCGGGGCGTGCGCTCGGTCGGCAGTGTCCACGGGGCGAACCTCTCTCTCGGTCCGGCGCGCTGGGCCGGGATGACTATCTCAAGGTTAATGGACCGGCGGAGGGTTCCCGTCCGGGCGCCCACCGGCCCGGGGGCGGCCGGTCGGCCGGGGCACCCCCCGGCGCCCGGCCCCGTACCCACCCCCCGGCACTCGCCTCCGGCACTCTCCCCGGCGCTCAGTCCCGGGGCAGCCGCTCCTCCTCGTGGAAGCGCACCCCGTTCGCCCGGGCGAAGGCCTCCAGCGCCGCCCCGGCGCCGTCCGGGAGGACGGTGCGCGCCGTCCGCAGCGTGCCGGGACGGCCCGGGGCGGGCCGCAGTGCGAAAGCCGCGTCGGAGCGGGTGCGAAGGCCGTCGCGCTCGCCCCGGTGCGTGAGCCCGATCCGTTCGACGGCGGCCAGCGGCACCGTCACGGTCTCCCCGGAGTGCAGTGCGAACCTCGCCGTGCCCGGGGCGGGCTCCAGCTCGACCCGCACCACCAGCCCGGCGTGCCGTACGCCCAGCATCCGCAGGCCGACGGCCTGGCCGGCGCCGAGCAGGCCGCCGATCGCGAAGACCCACCAGCGCAGCTCCGGCCACAGGAGCACGAGCACCAGCGCGGCGACGGCGTCGGCCGCCCCGAGGCCGGTCAGGGTGCGTTCCCGGTCGGGCGGGCCCGGGCTCCAGCTCAGGCCGCCGTCCGTCCGTGATGCGTCCACCGGTGTCCTCCCCCGTGCGCGGCAGGGCCCCGGCGGCCCGGACGCCGTCGGCGGCCCGCAGCCCCACGGGAGGGAACGCGCCGACCGCACCGTACGGTTCCGGCCGCACCCGCCGTGCCGCCGGGCGGGATCAGTCCCGGACGCTCCAGCCGCGGTCGCGCAGCCCGTTGGTGAGGAGCCGCACGGCGGCCGGGGCGACGTCGAGGTGCACGTGGCCGACCTGCTGGCCGGTGGAGTGCTCGATGGTGACGTCCTCGATGTTGACGCCGAGGGTGCCGACCTCGCCGAAGAGCCGGCCGAGCTCGCCCGGCTGGTCGCCGAGCACGACGGTGACGGTCTCGTAGCGGGTGGGCGGCGCGCCGTGCTTGCCGGGGATGCGGGCCTGGCCGGTGTTGCCGCGGCGCATGACGGCCTCGATGCCGGAGGCGCCGGCGCGGCGTTCGCCCTCGTCGGCGGCCTGCAGGGCGCGCAGGGCGGTCACGGTGTCGTCGATGTCGGCGGCGACCTCCTGCAGGATGTCGGCGACCACCCCGGCGTTGGCGGAGAGGATGTCGACCCACAGCGCGGGGTTGGAGGCGGCGATGCGGGTGACGTCGCGGACGCCCTGGCCGGAGAGCCGGACGGCGGTCTCGTCGGCGTGTTCGAGGCGGGCGGCGATGATCGAGGAGAGCAGCTGCGGGGCGTGCGAGACGAGGCCGACGGCGCGGTCGTGCGCGGTGGCGTCCATGACGATCGGCATGGCCCCGCAGAGGGCGACGAGCTCCAGCGCGGCGTTGAGGGTGTCGGTGTCGGTGTCCGGGGTGGGGGTGAGCACCCACGGCCGGCCCTCGAAGAGGTCGGCGCGGGCGGCCAGCGGGCCGGAGCGCTCCCGGCCGGCCATGGGGTGCCCGCCGATGTAGTGCACGGTGTCGCAGCCGAGCGCGGCGACCTCGCTGCGGGGGCCGGCCTTCACACTGGCCACGTCGGTGTAGCAGCGGGCCAGGCCGCGGCGCTGGCAGTCGGCGAGCACCTTGCCGACGAGGGCGGGCGGCACGGCGACGATCGCCAGGTCGACCGGCGCGTCGGGGAGTTCCGTGGTGCCCGCGCCCAGGGCGGAGGCCGTACGGGCCGCGTCCGGGTCCGCGTCCTCCAGGTACACGGCGACGCCGCGTCCGGCGAGCGCGAGGGCGGCGGAGGTGCCGATCAGTCCGGTGCCGATGACGGCGGCTGTGCGCATGGCGGGGTGCGTCTCCTGGTGCGGGTGGCCGGCGGTGGTCCGCCGTGCGCCCATCCTCTCGCAGCGGGCCCGCCGGTGTCCGCCCGGGCCCGCCGCCCCCGGGCCGCCCGGGGCCGTCCGCGGCCGTCCGCGGCCTGCGGGGCCTGCCGCGCAACCGCCGAGGGCCCGCCGCCGTCCACTCTCCCGACGCGCAGGGGAAATCCGGCGCGCCGCGGCGGCGGCAGGGGCAGACTGGGCGCCCCGGGCTCACGGGACGGACGAAGGGGGCAGGACGGGGTGTCAGCGGAGACGGCGGCAGGACGCTGGGAGTCGGTGCTCGACTCGGTGGTGGTGTACGCGAGCGGGGCGCTGTGCCGGCGCCGCGCACGGGGAACGGTTCCGGCGGACGGCCGGGTGCGCCTGACGGGCCTGCCGCGGGTGGCGGACGCGTCGTCGCTGCGTGCGTCGGTGCTGTCCGGCGGGGCGCGGGTGACGTCGGTGCGGCTGGAGTCCGAGGCGGAGCTGCTCGACCGCACCGACCTGCCGGAGCTGCAGCAGCGGGTGGAGCGCGCCCGGGACGCCGTCGACGCGGCCCGCGGCCGCGCCGCCCGGCAGGACGCCCGGATCGCGGAGATCGCCGGCGTCCGGGCGGTGCCTCCGGCGCCGCAGCCCGACGAACCGCACCGCCGTGTCCCCGCGGACGCCTGGCTGGAGCTGGCCGACTTCGTCGACGAACGGCTCACCGCGCTCCACTCGCGTGCCGCGCTGCTGGCCGAGGAGGTGCGGCTGGCCGAGCACGCGCTCGCCGTCGCGATCGACGCACTGGCCCGCGCGTCGACCGCGGACCGCGCGGAGCCGACGGCGCTCACCCGCACGGCGCTGGTCACGCTCGACGGCGTGCCGGACGGCACCGAGGTCGGGCTGGAGCTGGAGTACGGCGTGCCCGGCGCCGTGTGGGTGCCGACGTACCGGCTGACGTACCGGCAGGGCGACGACTCCGGCACGCTGCTGCTGCGGGCACAGCTCGCGCAGCGCACCGGGGAGGACTGGACGGGCGTGCGGGTGGGCCTGTCGACGGCCGACCTGCACCGCCGGACGGACCTGCCGAAGCTGCGCTCGCTGCGGATCGGCCGCCGCCAGCCGGTGCCGGCGCCGCCGGGCTGGCGGGAGCCTCCCGGCGGGCTCCGTGACCTCTTCGCCGGGTACGACGCGGCGGGCCGCCCGCCGGAGCCGGAGTTCGGCGGCGCGCGGCGGCCGGTCGCGTCGGCGCCGCGGCCGGGCCGCGCAGGACGGCCGGGCGGCGGCGCGCTGGGCGGCCCGGGGTTCGGAGGCCCGGGGTTCGGAGGCTCGGGGCCGGGCGGCTCCGAGCGGGGCGGCGACACGCTGATCGGCATGGCGGTGCCCGTCCCGCCGCCGCCTCCCGCCCCGGCCGGCGCGGCGTTCCCCATGGCGGCCCCCATGGCTGCCCCCATGGCGTCCGCCGCGCCGGCGCCGCCGGGTGCGCCCGCACCGCAGGCGTACGGCGCGCCGCCGGGTGCGCCCGCACCGCAGGCGTACGGCGCGCCACAGGCGTACGGCGCACCGCCGCCCGCCCCGGCGCTGCGCGCCCGCAGCACGGCCGCGGCCCCGGCCGATCCCGGGGCGCCGCTCGGGACGCAGTCGGACGCCCTGCCGGAGGTGCTGCCGCCGCCCGGCCCGTCGGAGTCCCAGCTGGACTACGCGGGCCTGGTGCTGAACGGCCCCGACGACACGCCGCACCGCCGCGGCCTGCTCGTCCCGGACGCGGTGCACGACGCGGCGACGGTGCTCCAGGAGAACCGGGCCCGTTCGGTGTCCGCCCTGCCGCTGCCCGCCCACGCGGTGCGGCCGCGCGTGTCGGCGGGCTCGTTCGACCAGCGGTACGACGCCGGGGCGCGGGCCGACATCCCCTCGGACGGCACCTGGCACACCGTCACCGTCGGCGCGATGGAGGTGTCGCTGCGCACCGAGTACGTGTGCGTGCCCGCGGTCGAGGAGGCCGTGTACGCCACCCTGGTGCTCTCCAACCACAGCGCGGGCGCCCTGCTGGCCGGCCCGGTGGAGGTCACCGCGGACGGCGACCACCTGCTGACCTCCGCCCTGCCGACCCTCGCACCGGGTGCAGCCCGCCGGGTCGGCCTGGGGCAGGCGGAGGCCGTCCGCGTGTCGCGCCGCACCGAGCTGCACGAGTCGACCGCGGGTCTGCGCAACAACGTCACGGTGCTCGACCACCGCATCCACGTGGAGCTGGCGAACCGGCTGTCGCACGCCGTCACCGTCGAGGTGCGCGAGCGCGTGCCGGTCTCGGCCGACACGGACGTGCGGATCGAGGAACGCGCAGCCTGGACCGCCCCGGACCACCCGACCGACGCCTACCCCGCCAGCACGCGCCGCTGGCGCGTGGAGCTGCCCGCGGGCGGCACCACCGCCCTCGACGGCGGCTACGAGATCCGCATCCCGGCCGGCAAGGCCATCGTCGGCGGCAACCGGAGGAGCTGACCATGACCGCCACACCCGCCACCCCGCTCCCCGTCACCCCGCCGCCCGCGGCCGCGCCACCCGCGCGGGCCGCGCAGGCCGTCCTGCCGCTGCCGGTGACCGCCGTGACCTGCCTGGAGGACCGCGCGCACATCGAGCGCACCGCGGTCGCCGACCTCGCCGCCGGGGTCACCCGGCTCCGTCTCGGACCGGTCTCCGCGCTCGCCGTCGACCGCTCCCTGCGGGCCGAGCCGGACGGCCCTGCCCGCGTCCTGGACGCCCGGATCGTCCGCAGCTGGACACCCCGCGCGCCGCTGCCGCCCACCGGGGACGACTCGCCGCTGCGCCGCCGGGTGCACGCCCTGGAACAGGAGGGGCAGGCCGCCGAGCGGCTG
The DNA here is from genome assembly GCF_045862635.1 of Kitasatospora sp. NE20-6. Taxonomy (NCBI): domain Bacteria; kingdom Bacillati; phylum Actinomycetota; class Actinomycetes; order Kitasatosporales; family Streptomycetaceae; genus Kitasatospora; species Kitasatospora sp. NE20-6. The sequence continues at coordinate 32,897 of NZ_BPRL01000003.1, read as the reverse complement.
GCCGAACGCCTGGCGGCCAGGCTCTCCCTGCTCGCCCAGCTCGCCTCGGACCTGCTGCGGGAGGTCGGCGAGGGCGCCGGCCGGGGCGAGCCCGAACGCGCCCGGTGGAGCCGCGAGCTCGACCGGATCGACGGCGAACGCGACGCGTACGGCGAGCAGTTGCGTGCCGCCCGGGCGCGGACCGACCTGCTCGCCGAGGAGCTGGCCGCCGCGCAGCGGGCGCTGGAGGAGGCCGAGGAGGAGCCCGCCGAGCTGGTCGCCCACGTCGAGCTGACGGTGGAGACCGACACGGCCGGCCCGGTGCCGTTGCGGGTGAGCCACCTGACGCCGTGCGCGCTGTGGCGGCCCGCCTACCGGGCGACCCTGGCGGACGGGCGGCTGACCCTGGAGACGGACGCCGTGGTGTGGCAGCGCACCGGCGAGGACTGGTCGGGGGTGCGGCTGACACTGTCGACGGCGCGGTCCGCGCTCGCGTCGGAGCCGCCGCGGCTGACCGAGGACGTGCTGAGCCTGCGCGAGCGCACCGGCGAGGAGCGGCGGACGGTCGAGGTCGAGCTGCGGGAGGAGGCCATCGGCTCCACCGGGCCGTCCGACGAGGGCCTGCCGGGCGTCGACGACGGCGGCGAGGTGCGGGTGCTGCGGGCGCCCGCCCCGGCCTCCGTGCCCTCGGACGGCCGGGCCCACCGGGTGCCGCTGACCTCGTTCGACACCGCGGCGGCCGGCGGTCTCGCGGCCGCGCCGGAGCTGTCGCCGCTGGTCACGCAGGTGGTGCGGTTCCGCAACGACGCCGGGCACGCACTGCTCGCCGGCCCGGTCGACCTGGTGCAGGGCAGCGGGTTCACCGGCCGGGGCGCGCTGCTGTTCACGGCACCCGGCGCCCCCGCGGAGCTGGCCTTCGGCAGCTCGGACGGCTACCGCGTGGTCCGCGCGACGGAGGAGAGCCGGGGCTCCGCCGGGCTGGCCCAGCGCACCGTGGTGACCCGCACCGTCCGTCTGCACGTGTCGCGGTTCTCCGGCCCGGACGAGCAGGACGAGCAGGTGGTGGCCGTCCGGGAGCGCATCCCGGTCTCCGAGGTGTCGGCGGTGGAGGTGCGGCTGCGCAAGGAGGCGTGCTCACCGGCGCCGGACGAGGTGGACGCCGAGGGCGTCGTCCGCTGGGACGTCCTGCTGCCGCCGGGCGGGCGGCGCACCCTCACGCTGGTCTACGAGGTGTCGGCCGCGTCGAAGGTGGCGGGCCTGTGACGCGGCCGCCGGAGCCGCCCGGGTTTGGCCCGTCGACTCCGGTACAAAGGACCCATGATCTACCATCTCGCCCCGCTGGACGACTGGCTGCGTGACCCGGGGCGGCCGTACGCGGCCGCCTCGCTGCTCACCGACGGCTTCATCCACTGCTCCCCCGACGAGCGGACGGCGCTGGCCGTGGCCAACCTCTTCTTCGCCGACACGCCCGACCCGCTGATGGCGCTGCTGGTCGAGGAGAAGCTCGTCGAGCCGATGGTGAAGTGGGAGGCCCCCTCCGGCCCGCCGCCGCCCGGAGCCGACCCCGACGTGCTGTTCCCGCACATCTACGGCCGGCTCAACCGGACCGCCGTGGTGGGGCTGGAGAAGCTCGAACGCGGCGGGGACGGCAGCTGGTCCCTGCTGCTGCCCTGGAGCTGACGGCAGGCCCGCGCGGGGTGCCGCGCGGGGCCGCCGCGGGCCGGGCCCGGTCCTGGCACCCCGTCCCGGCACCCGGTCCGGTCGGCGCGACCCGCCCGGCCGACTCCGGCGGCGCGTCCCCGGGCCGGCCGTGCGCTCAGAGCCAGCCGCGCTCGCGGGCCGCCATGCCGGCCTGGAACCGCGTGGTCGCGCCGAGCTGCCGCATGAGGCTCTGCAGCCGCCGCTGGGTGGTGCGGGCGCTCCAGCCGAGCGACCGGGCGATCGACTCGTCGGTGAGGCCGGCCGCGAGCAGGCCGAGCAGCTTGCGGTGGTCGGCCTCCGGGCCCTGGTCGGCCTCGCCGTCGCCGATCGCGGCCTGCAGCGGCACGGCCCGCTCCCACTCGGCCTCGAAGAGCGCGTCGAGGGCCTGGAGCAGCGCCGAGGGGTGGATGACGTAGGCGGCGTCGAGGACGCTGTCGCCGACGGTGATCGGGATGATCGCCATCTTGTCGTCGGACATCATCATCTTCATCGGGAGCGCGGGGCGGACACGGGCCTCCTCGCCGTCCTCGACGCCGATGAGGATCTCCTTCTCCAGCCGGCCGGGCCAGGCCACCGCGTCCTTGTCGTAGACGGTGCGGAACCGCACGCCGGCCTTCAGCTTGGAACGCTGCCGGGGCATCTGGGCCGTCGGGTCCTGGATGTACGGCGGGCAGTCGAAACCGCGCACCTGGTACTGGCTGGTGTCGACGAGGTGCTCCAGCCGCTGGGCGATGGCCTCACCGCCGGTGAGCACCTCCACGGAGTGCGCCGGGTCGGTGTAGCGGGACGCCTCGCGGAACGCGTCCATCAGCCGGTGCATCTCGGCGCGGGCGCTGCGCAGCTCCGCCTCGCGGTGGCCGATCAGGGTGCCGATGGCCACGTCCGGCGCGACGGCGAGGTAGCGCTCCCGGTCGACCGGGGCGCGGGTGGCCATGCCCTGCTCGGCGAGCCTGTCCAGCGCCTCCTGGCTCTGCTGCAGCGTCAGCTCGCACTGGCCGGCCAGCTCCTCGGCGGTGGACTGCGGCGTGACCACCAGGGCCGCGTACACCTGCCCGTCCGGCCGTCCCAGGCCGAGCGCTCCGAATGCGTCGAGCACGCCACTCCTTCCCCCATGCGGCCGGCGGCTCCGTGGCGCAGTTCCGCCACTCGTCGACCCGACGTCCGGTGGCCATCCTGCGCCACAGATCCACATCATGACAAGCGGCTGGGGCGAGGTTCACACGGGCTCCCCGCCGAACAGCCGGAAGGCCTCCCCGCCGAACGGAGGGGAGGCCTTCGAATCGAAGGTGTGGCTACAGTCCGACCTCGTGCATCAGCTGACCGACCTCCGGGTTGGTGAGGCGGCGCAGCCAGCCCGACTTCTGGTCGCCGAGGGCGATCGGGCCGAAGTGGGTGCGCACGAGCTTCTCCACCGGGAAGCCGGCCTCGGAGAGCATGCGGCGCACGATGTGCTTGCGGCCCTCGTGCAGCGTGACCTCGACGAGGTAGTTCTTGCCGACGTTCGAGATGACCTTGAAGCTGTCGGCCCGGGCGTAGCCGTCCTCCAGCTCCACGCCCTTGGCGAGCTGCTTGCCGAGGTCGCGGGGGATCGGGCCCTGGATCGCGGCGAGGTAGGTCTTGGTCACGCCGTACCGGGGGTGGGTGAGACGGTGGGCCAGCTCGCCGTGGTTGGTGAGCAGGATGATGCCCTCGGTCTCGGTGTCGAGCCGGCCGACGTGGAAGAGACGGGTCTCACGGTTGGTGACGTAGTCGCCCAGGCACTGGCGGCCGTCCGGGTCCTCCATGGTGGAGACGACGCCGGCCGGCTTGTTCAGCGCGAAGAACAGGAACGACTGCGTGGCGACCGTCAGGCCGTCCACCTTGATCTCGTCGTTCTCCGGGTCGACACGCTTGCCCTGCTCGGTGACGCGCTTGCCGTTGACCTCGACACGGCCCTGCTCGATGAGCTCCTCGCAGGCCCGGCGGCTGCCCATGCCGGCCCGCGCGAGCACCTTCTGCAGGCGCTCGCCCTCGGGCTCGCCGAAGGTCTTCGGGGTCTTCACCACCGGCTTGTCGTGCCGGGCCAGCACCGCGTCCTCGATCTTGGCCTGCAGCTCGCGCGAGCGCTGCGGCTGGCGCCGCGGGTCGCCCGGGGCGCCCTGGCCCTCGCGGCGCGGCTTCGGCGCCGGGCTCGGACGGCGGCTCGCACTGGTGCGGCCGGGGTAGGCGTGGGGACCGCCGCCGAACTCGGGGCGGTCGTAGCGCCGCTCCTCGGGACGCAGCGGACGGTCGGGGTACCGGTCCTCACGACGGTCGTCCCTGCGGTCGTCGCGACGGTCGTCACGCCGGTCGCTCGGACGCGGGGCCGAGGAACCGCCCCGCCCGCCGCCACCGTACGAGCCGCCACCGCTCCGGCCCCCGCCACTGCCGCCGTACGAGCCGCCACCGCTCCGACCGCCACCGCTGCCACCGTACGAGCCGCCACGCGACCCGCCGCCACTGCTGCTGCCACCGCCGTACGAGCCGCCACGCGACCCGCCACCGCTGCTGCTGCCACCGCCGTACGAGCCGCCACGCGACCCGCCGCCACTGCTGCTGCCACCGCCGTACGAGCCGCCACGCGACCCGCCACCGCTGCTACCGCCGTACGACGAGCCGCCGCCGCTCCGGCCCCCGCCCTGTCCGCCGCGTCCCTGGCCTCCCTGGCCTCCCCGGCCCTGTCCGCCGCCGCTGCTGTTCCTGCCGTTGCCACTGCTGCGCATCAAAATGTCCGTACGTCGTGTTCCGTCGTGGGTGTGCGTGTCGTGCCCGGCCGACCTCACCGCCCCCTCACCGGTCAGACACAGACCGGTTCGCCTCGTCACCGCCGCCGTCCGCGTGTGCGGCGGCGACCGCCTCCGCGATCGTCGTGCCTTCGAGGGACTCCGCTTCCACGTCGTCGACCTCGGGCAGGAAGGGCGCGAGCTCGGGCAGCTCGTCCAGGCCTCGCAGCCCAGTCCGTTCCAGGAAGTAGTTCGTCGTCCGATACAGGATCGCACCTGTTTCGGGCTCGGAGCCGGTCTCTTCCACCAGTCCTCGCTGTACCAGGGTACGCATCACGCCGTCACAGTTCACACCGCGGACGGCTGAGACCCGGCTGCGCGACACCGGCTGCCGGTAGGCGACGACGGCCAGGGTCTCCAGCGCGGCCTGTGTGAGGCGGGTCTGCCGGCCGTCGAGGACGTAGCGGTCGACGGCCGGTGCGCAGTCGGCGCGGGTGTAGAAACGCCAGCCCCCGGCGACGAGCCGCAGGTCGAAGCCCCGGCCCTGGGTCTCGTACTCGGCGGCGAGTTCGCGCAGGGCGGTTGCGACCTCGGCGCGCGGGCGCTCCAGCACCGAGGCGAGGTGGGTCTCGGTGGCGGGTTCGTCGACGACCATGAGGATCGCCTCCAGTGCGGCCCGCAGCGGCACCTCCGGTTCCGCGGCGGCCGCGGCGGGGCCGTCCTCCTTCTCCGGCCGGTCCGGCACCGGGTCGGGCTCGGGTTCGGGCCGGGGCAGCGGGGCCGGGTCGGGCATCGGCTCGGGTTCGGAGGTGTCCGCGGCGGGGCCGGCGGGGGCTTCCGCGGGGGCGGCGGCCGCGCCGGACCGGACGGCGGGCCCCGCCGGGCCGGTCCCGGGCTCCTGGGGCGGCTCTGCGGCGGGCGCGGGGATGGCGGGGCGGTCCGGGTCGCCCTGGTCCCCCTCCGGCCCGTAGACGGGCTCCTGCCACTCGTCGGGGCGGGCCTGGCCGGGCAGTCCGAGGGTGCGCCGTCCGGGGCGCGGGTGCTCACCGTTCACTGTCACTCTCCGTCCTTGCCGGCCCCTCCGGCGGGGTCCGTGTCCGTACGGGGCTCCGCGGCTTCTCCGGGCGGCCGGTCGAACTCGTCGGTGACCTCGACCTGCCGGTCCGCCTCGGCGACCCAGTGCACCAGCAGCTCGCCGAGCGCGTCGGGCTGCTCGAAGTCGAGCACCCGCTCGCGGTAGAGCTCCAGCAGGGCGAGGAACCGGGCCACCACCACCAGGGTGTTCTCCGCGTCCTCCACCAGCCTGCCGAACGTGGCGCTGCCGAGCGCGGTGAGCCGGTCGACGACCACTCCGGCCTGTTCGCGGACGCTCACCGGCGGGGTGTGGATGTGGTCGACGTACACGGCGGGCCGGGGCCTGGGCGTCATCGCGCGGGCGGCGAGCCGGGCGAAGCCCTCGGGGCCGAGGGTGATGACCACCTCGGGCAGCAGCAGGGCGTGGTGGGGCTCCAGTCCGACGGTGCGGGGGCGGCGCTGCTGTTCGGCGGCCCAGCGCTCGGCGAGGACGGCGGCGGCCTCCTTGTACGCGCGGTACTGCAGCAGCCGGGCGAAGAGGAGGTCACGGGCCTCCAGGAGGGCGAGGTCCTCCTCGTCCTCGACCTCGGCGGCGGGCAGCAGCCGGGCGGCCTTGAGATCGAGCAGGGTGGCCGCGACGACGAGGAACTCGGTCGCCGCGTCGAGGTCCCAGCCGGGGCCCATGGCCCGGATGTGCGCGACGAACTCGTCGGTGACCTTCGCCAGGGCGATCTCGGTGATGTCCATCCGGTGCCTGGCGATCAGGCCGAGCAGGAGGTCGAAGGGGCCCTCGAAGTTGTCGAGCCGCACCAGGAAGCCGCCGTGCCCCGCGCCGGGGCCGGCGGTGTCCGGGGGCGGCGGGGCGTCCGCGGGGGCCTGGGCCGGGGCCGCGGAGGCGGCCGGCGGCGGGGGCTCGGTCGGGCTCGTCATGGCCCCACCATCTTCGCCCGGCGGGGCCGTGCCCGGGGCCCGGTGGGCCCGCGACACGCCCGGCGCGGTGAGCGGCGGGCCGTCGGTGCAGTGCAGTGCGGTGCGGTGCGGTTCGGTGCGGCGGGCCGGTTCTGCCGGTGGTGCGGTGCGGCGGCTCAGCGGCCGCGCAGGCGCCGCACCAGGATGCTCGCCTCGCCGCGCTGCTCCAGGTCGGCCAGCACGACGGAGATCGCCTCGCGCACCACGCGGCCGCGGTCGACCGCGAGGCCGTGCTCGCCGCGGAGCACCAGCCGGGCGTGCTCCAGGTCCATGAGCTCCTCGGCGGAGACGTAGACCGTGATCTTCTCGTCGTGCCGCTCCCGGCCGGAGGGGCGTCGTGCCGCGCGGTTGCGCGGCCGCGGCCTGCGCTGCTGCTCGGCGGCCTGCTCCTCGGCGGCCGCGTGCCGGCGGGCGGCCTCGGCGGCCGCCTGCTGCTGGGCGGCCTCGGCGCCCGCGGGGGTGGTGCCGCCCTCCGGCGCGCCCTGGTCGGCGGGCCGGGCGGTCTCCGCTCGGGGGGCCTCGGCCGGCCGGCTCAGCGAGGGCGACAGGGCCATCCCCCCGGTGGTCCGGAACAGCTCGTCGGCTCCCGGGAGACTCACTCGGCGGGGCGGCACCGGTCGAGCACCTCCCTGGCGAGCTGGCGGTAGGCGGCGGCGCCGACCGAGTTGGTGGCGTACGTGGTGATTGGCTCGCCGGCCACCGTGGTCTCGGGGAACCTGACGGTGCGCCCGATGACGGTGTGGAAGACGTGCTCGCCGAAGGCCTCCACGACCCGGGCCAGCACCTCGCGGCTGTGCACGGTGCGGGAGTCGTACATGGTGGCGAGGATGCCGTCGAGGCGCAGGTCGGGGTTGAGCCGCTCGCAGACCTTCTCGATGGTCTCGGTGAGCAGCGCGACGCCGCGCAGCGCGAAGAACTCGCACTCCAGCGGGACGATGACGCTGTGAGCCGCCGTCAGGGCATTGACCGTCAGCAGGCCCAGGGAGGGCTGGCAGTCGATGATGACGTAGTCGTAGTCGGGCAGCAGCGGCTTGAGGGCCCGGGCGAGTGCGGACTCGCGGGCGACCTCGCTGACGAGCTGCACCTCGGCGGCGGAGAGGTCGATGTTGGAGGGCAGCAGGTCCATGCCGGGGACGGCGGTCTTCAGCAGCACCTCGTCGGCCGTCAGGCCCCGCTCCATGAGCAGGTTGTAGACGGTGACGTCGAGCTCCATCGGGTTGACGCCGAGGCCGACCGAGAGCGCGCCCTGCGGGTCGAAGTCCACGAGCAGCACCCGGCGGCCGTACTCGGCGAGCGCGGCGCCCAGGTTGATGGTCGACGTGGTCTTGCCGACGCCGCCCTTCTGGTTGCACATCGCGACGATCTGCGCGGGGCCGTGCTCGGCCAGCGGTGCGGGGATCGGGAAGTACGGGAGGGGGCGGCCGGTCGGGCCGACGCGCTCGCGGCGCTGCCGGGCGGCGTCGGGGGCCAGGGTGGCGGCGTACTCCGGGTCGGGCTCGTACTCGGCGTCCGGGTCGTCGTAGGGACCGTAGGCGAGGTCGGCGTAGGCCAGGCCGTAGGAGGCGAGCTCGGCGTCGTAGTCGCCGGGCACCTGGGCGGCGTGCTGGCGGGCCTCGAAGGTGCGGACCGCGACCGAGCCGACCTCCACCGTGCCCACCGTGGACTGCCGGGCGTACTCGTCGTTCGGCTGTCCGGAGGCGCGCTCCGCCAGTCCTGGCTGACCACCCCCGGGAGCAAATGTCGACTCATTCACAAGTCGTCTTACCTCCTTGGGCTTCCAGGACTCTATGTCGATACGTCAGCGTGGCAGCATGCCGACGATTTGCGACTCTAGGCCGTTCCAGGCGTTCGCAGCAACACAATCCACGGTAGTGGGCATGATGTGTCGGCTCCCGGACCGCCTTCTGTCAAGGCTTGCGCACCCCCGGGCCCCTGACGATTCCACGGCGGGCGCCACCCACGGGAGGGTGACCGCACCGGCCGGGTCCGCAGGGCGGGTGACACGACGCACATGAATTGACACCGGCCGTCCACCAGGCGGTCACCGCACCGGCGGGGGGCTCCCGGCCGGCACCGGGGCACGCCGAAGCCCCCGGCCCGCACACTGCGGGCCGGGGGCGTACGGGGTCGGTCCGGCGTCAGGCGAGGACGCTCTCCAGCGGGACGGAGGCCAGGTCGAAGGCCTCGGCGACCGCCGCGTAGGTGATCTGACCCTCGTGGACGTTCAGGCCCTTGGCGAGGGCCGCGTCACGGCGCAGCGCCTCCTTCCAGCCGCGGTTCGCCAGCTCGACGATGTAGGGCAGCGTCGCGTTGGTGAGCGCGTAGGTGGAGGTGTTCGGGACGGCGCCCGGCATGTTGGCCACGCAGTAGAACACCGAGTTGTGGACCTGGAAGGTCGGGTCGGCGTGCGTGGTGGCGCGGGAGTCCTCGAAGCAGCCGCCCTGGTCGATGGCGATGTCGACGAGCACGGAGCCCGGCTTCATGCGGGAGACCAGTTCGTTGGTGACGAGCTTGGGGGCCTTGGCGCCGGGGATGAGCACGGCACCGATGACGAGGTCGGCGTCGAGGACGGCCTTCTCCAGCTCGAAGGAGTTGGAGGAGATGGCCTTGATCTTCGTGCCGAAGATCTTGTCGGCCTCGCGGAGCTTGTTGATGTCGCGGTCGAGCAGGGTCACGTCGTAGCCCATGCCGATGGCGATGGTGGCCGCGTGCCAGCCGGAGACCCCGCCGCCGATGACCACGGCCTTCGCGGGGTGGGTGCCGGGCACGCCGCCGGGCAGCACGCCGCGGCCGCCGGCCGGGCGCATCAGGTGGTAGGAGCCGACCTGCGGCGCCAGGCGGCCCGCGACCTCGGACATCGGGGCGAGCAGCGGCAGGGCGCCGTTGGCGAGCTGCACGGTCTCGTAGGCGATCGCGGTGGTGCCGGAGGCGACGAGCGCCTCGGTGCCGGCGCGGTCCGCGGCGAGGTGCAGGTAGGTGAAGAGCGTCTGGCCCTTGCGGAGGCGGTGGTACTCCTCGGCGATGGGCTCCTTGACCTTCAGCAGGAGGTCGGCGGTGGCCCACACCTCGTCGGCGGTGGGGAGGATGCTCGCGCCGGCGGCCACGTACTCCTCGTTGGGGATCGAGGAGCCGACACCGGCGTTGTCCTCGACGAAGACCTCGTGTCCGTTGCGGACCAGCTCATGCACGCCGGCGGGCGTGATGGCCACGCGGTACTCGTGGTTCTTGACCTCGCGGGGGATGCCGACCTTCACGACTGAACACGTCCCTCTTGCCTGGGGGGCCCGGCCGGGGGAAGACCGGCGGGCGGCGCGCGCGGGGAAAGCCTCCGGAGAACGCCGGGGCACGGTTCGCTGCGCGACTGCTGTCGAGTGTAATGAAGCCCAGCAGATACGTCAGCCTTCCAAAGTGACTAAATCAGCCGGACTCATTGGCAGGTTCGTAGGCTTGCAAGGTGTCGGCCACCCCATAGGCCAACGAATCACGCATATCAGACACTACTCCGCAATCGGGTGGTCGAGTTCGCCGGCGAGCTGCCGCTGGAGGCGGTCCAGGGCGTGCCCCACCGAGGCCGCGCCCCGGTCGTCGCCGAGCCGGCGGAGCATTCCGAGCGCGGCCCGGTACTCCCGCAGCGCCTCCTCGAAACGGCGCTGCGCGGAGTGCGCCTCGGCGACCCGCGCCAGCAGCCGGGCCTCCCCCGGGGCGTCGCCGGCCTGCTGCCGCAGCGCCAGCGCCCGGCCGTACCAGTCACCGGCGCGCAGCGGGTCGCCGAGCGCCCGGTAGCACCCGGCCGCGCTCTCCAGCGCGCGGGCGCATCCGGCGTCGTCGCCCGCCGCACGCGCCCGGTCCAGGGCGTCGCGGTACCGCGCGGCGGCGCGCTCCCAGCGGCCGGCCGCGGCCTGCAGGTCGCCGAGGTTGAGCAGGGCGGCCGCGGCCCGCCGGGGCGCGGCGCCGCGCTCGGCGACCTCCAGCACGAGTTCGTGCAGCCGGTGCAGGTCGGCGGGGGCGGTGGCCTCGGTGAGCGGCAGTGCGCGCAGCAGCGCGGCCACCAGGCGCCCTGCGGAGCCGTCGAGGTCGCCGTGCCCGATCGCGCCGCCGACGGCGGTGAGGAGCTGGTCGCGCTCCTCGTCGAGCCACCGGGCGGCGTGCCCGGCCCCGCTCAGCCGCAGGGCGCCGGGCAGCGGGTCGGGCCGGGGCCCGTCGCCGGGGGCGAGCAGGGCCTGCGCCGAGTCGACCATCCGGACGAGGCGCTCCAGCAGCCGGGCGCGGGCGAGTTCGACCTCGGCGGGGCGGTCCGCCTCGGCGCGCAGCTCGACCAGCCGGGGGTGCAGCCAGCCCGGCACCCGGTAGCGCGGGGTGCCGTCGCCGGAGGGCGCCTCGGCGTTCAGCAGCTCCTGCTCGGCGAGCCGGTCGAGCAGGGCGGCGGCCTCCGGCGCCGGGCAGCCGGCCAGCGCGGAGGCGGTCCGCAGGTCGGCGAGCTGGCAGGGCGCGAGGGTGAGCATGCGCAGCATGCGGGCCTGGGCGGCGGGCAGGGTGCGGTAGAGCAGTTCGAACGCCGCTCCGAGCGGGTCGCCGTCGGGTACGGGCACGGGCGCGTCCTCCGGCAGGAGGGCGCGGGCGCGGCGCCGCTCCTCCTCCGCGTCCGGGCCGGCGGCGGTGTCCTCGGCGGGCCGGTCGCCCGCCGCGGGGCCGGTGTCGCGGGGGCCGGCGGTGGCGGGACGCTCGCGGGTGCCTGCGGCGAGCTCGGCGACGGCGTCGGTGACGGCGGCGCGGGCGTCGGCGCGCAGCCGTACGGCGGTCAGCCGCAGCGCGGCCGGGCGGCAGGCGCAGGCCTCGGCGAGGTCGCCGGCGCCGACCGGGTCGCAGCTGACCCGGGTGCCGCCGACGAGGTCGCCGAGCAGGCCGACGGCGGACGCCTGGTCGAGGCCGCCGATGATCACCGGGTCGACGGCCTCGATGCCGGTGAGCGGGCCGGTGGTGACCGCCAGCACCAGGGAGCCCGGCCCGGTGCCGAGCAGCGGCCGCAGCTGGGCGGCGTCGCGGACGTCGTCCAGCAGCAGGAGGACGCGCCGCTCGGCGAGGACGGCGCGCAGTGCGGTGGCGGCCGGCTCGTCGACGCCCTCGGGGCCGCCCTCGGGCAGCAGGCCGGCCGGCACCGCGTCGAGCTGCTCCAGCAGGCGGCGGGCGGCGCGGCCGGGCGGCGTACGGCTGCCGTCGGGTGCGGTGAGCCGGGCGTGGAGCACCCCGTCGGGGTACTGCGCGGCGGCCGAGCGGGCGTACCGCACCGCGAGGGCGGTGCGCCCGGAGCCGGGCCGGCCGGCGAGGACGACGAGCCGGCCGCGGCCTTCGGTGCTGCGGCCGGCGGCCGTGGCGAGGGCGGCGAGTTCGGCCCGCCGCCCGGCGAAGACGGCGGGCCCGGCCGGGAGGCCGTCCGCCGCGGCCGGGGCGGGGGCGCGGCCGCCGGACCGCTCGTCGTCCATGGTCGCCGTCTTCCTCGCCACCCGCGCCAGCTCCCGTCGGTCACCCGCATGCCGGGGCCCGGACGGGGCCCCGTGCCGGAAGCGTAGTTCGCGCGGGCGGTCCGGCCGGGCTGACATCCGGTACTACCAACCGGCGAATCACCCCGGTGGATCAAGCGGCGGCGTCACTCGCTGCGGAACGGCCGGGCCGGCCAGGGCGAGTCGGCGGGCCGCAGGGCGTCCAGGCCGTCGCCGGTGAGGGCGGCGTGCAGGGCGAGGGTGCCGGTGACCAGGGTCGGGTTGTGGAGCGCCCCGGTGAGCACGAGGCCGACCAGCTCGGCCAGCGGCACGCGCGCGGTCTCGATCTCCAGCTCCTCGCCGTGCGCGGCGTAGCGCTCGCCGTCGGCCTCGGAGAGGTCGGTGGCGAGGAAGAGCCGCAGGGCCTCGTCGGTGCCGCCGGGCGAGGTGTAGAAGTCGACCAGCACGCGCCACCCGCCGGCCTGGCAGTGCGCCTCCTCGTACAGCTCGCGCTGCGCGGCGTGCAGCGGGTTCTCGCCGGGCACGTCCAGCAGGCCGGCGGGGAGCTCCCACAGGCGCTGGCGGACCGGGTGGCGGTACTGCCGCAGGATCAGGACGCGCTGCCGGTCGTCGACGGCGAGCACGGCCACCGAGCCCGGGTGGGTCTGGTAGTCGCGGCGCGCCCAGGAGCCGTCGGGCATGTGCACCTCCTCGGTGCGCACCCCGGTGACCCGGCCCTTGAAGGGCGTCTCGCCGGCACGGACGGGCCACTGCTCGGCCGCGTCCCTGATCTGCTGCTGAAAGTCCATCACGCACTCCCCTTTTCGTCAGTACGACACAATCTAACCCGACGCCCCCTCAGCCTGCGCCCGTGTCGCCCCGGAAACAGCCGGACGGCGGCCGTGCGGGGGAATCCGCACGACCGCCGTCCGTGGTCCGGGCCTACTGCTGGGCGTCGGTCTTGATCGTGATGGCCGCCGCCACCAGCCCGGCGAAGAGCGGGTGCGGGCGGGTCGGACGGGACTTCAGCTCCGGGTGCGCCTGGGTGGCGACCAGGTAGGGGTGGACCTCGCGCGGGTACTCGACGTACTCCACGAGGTCGCCCTTCGGGGAGAGGCCGGAGAACTGCAGGCCGGTCTTCTCCAGGTCGGCGCGGTAGGCGTTGTTGACCTCGTAGCGGTGGCGGTGGCGCTCCTCGACGTACTGCTCGCCGTCGTAGACCTCGCGGACGATCGAGCCCTCGGCGAGCTTCGCCGGGTAGAGGCCCAGGCGCATGGTGCCGCCGAGGTCGCCCTTGCCGTCGACGATCGCGAGCTGCTCGGCCATCGTCGAGATGACCGGGTACTTCGCGGCCGCGTCGAACTCGGTGGAGTTCGCCTCGGGCAGGCCGGCGAGGTTGCGGGCCGCCTCGATGACGACGCACTGCAGGCCCAGGCACAGGCCCAGCAGCGGGATGCGGTTCTCGCGGGCGTAGGTGATCGCGGCGACCTTGCCGTCCACGCCGCGGTCGCCGAAGCCGCCGGGGATGCAGATCGCGTCCACGGCGCCGAGCTGCTCCTGCGCGCCCTCCGGGGTCAGGCAGTCGTCGGAGGCGACCCACTTGATCTCGACGCGCGCGTTGTTGGCGAAACCTCCGGCACGGAGTGCCTCGGTCACCGACAGGTAGGCGTCGGGAAGGTCGATGTACTTGCCGACCAGCGCGACCTTGACGATGTGCTGGGGCTCGTGGACCCGGCGCAGCAGGTCGTCCCAGACCGTCCAGTCGACGTCGCGGAAGGCCAGGTCGAGACGGCGCACGACGTACGCGTCCAGGCCCTCGCCGTGCAGCACCTTCGGGATGTCGTAGATCGACTTGGCGTCGATGGCCGCGACCACCGCCTCCTCGTCGACGTCGCACATCAGCGAGATCTTGCGCTTGATGGCCTGCGGCACCTCGCGGTCGGCGCGCAGCACGATGGCGTCCGGCTGGATGCCGATGTTGCGCAGCGCGGCCACCGAGTGCTGGGTCGGCTTGGTCTTCAGCTCGCCCGAGGGGCCGATGTACGGCAGCAGGGAGACGTGCACGAAGAAGACGTTGTCCCGGCCGACCTCGTGGCGGACCTGGCGGACGGCCTCCAGGAACGGCAGCGACTCGATGTCGCCGACGGTGCCGCCGACCTCGGTGATCACCACGTCGACGTCGTCGGTCGCCATCCGGCGGATCCGGGACTTGATCTCGTTGGTGATGTGCGGGATGACCTGGACGGTGTCGCCCAGGTACTCGCCGCGGCGCTCCTTGGCGATCACCGTCGAGTACACCTGGCCGGTCGTGACGTTCGCCGACCCGTGCAGGTTGGTGTCGAGGAACCGCTCGTAGTGGCCGATGTCGAGGTCGGTCTCGGCGCCGTCGTCCGTGACGAAGACCTCGCCGTGCTGGAACGGGTTCATCGTGCCCGGGTCCACGTTGAGGTACGGGTCGAGCTTCTGCATCGTCACGCGCAGGCCGCGGGCCTTGAGCAGGGCGCCCAGGCTGGAGGCGGTGAGCCCCTTGCCGAGCGAAGAGGCGACACCCCCGGTGACGAAGAGGTGCTTGGTCGTCACGGCGCGGCCGGTGGCCGACTTGCCGGAATGGGGCTGTGCCAAGAGGGGGCTCCCGTGGGTCGCGTGTCGAGGGTGACTCCGGTGGCCGGACCTCCCTGGCGTCCGCGTCGACGCAGTGCACGCCGGAGGTCCGGCGGGTCGTCGAGTCGTCGGTCGGGGGGTCCTCAGCTGTGCGCTTCCCACCGGTCCACGGGATACCAGGGTATCAGCGCCCCGGGCGGGACGCGGTCCCGCCCGGGGCGGCGCGCCTCCCCCGCGCGCCGCGGACCGGGTGGAGTGATCAGCTCCGGATGGCTCGTACGGATCACCCGGGATCCCCCGGCCGGACCAGCCGGGCTGGTCAGTTCGGTGCGAGTACGCCCGGGGATCGTCCCTGCGCGTGCCGTGGGACCCCCGGCCGACGTATTCTGCACGGACGCATCGCCGACAGCAGCACGCGGAGGGCGAGGGGGTCGGGTCGACTCCGCTCGGTCCCCGATGCGCGACCGGAATCCTCCCCGTCCCACCCCAGCGCCCGGGCCTCGGCCAGGGGCCGACCAGGCCCCGTACGGGCACTCCACGAGCCTTTCCGCCACCCCACGGACCTCGCGAGTGCCCCAGGCCGGACGGGCGACTCCGGCCCCGCAGAGCCCCGCCGTCGACGCAGCCACATCGCGAACTGGAGACCCACGTGGCCGGCCGTATCGAGGACTACGCACTCATCGGGGACATGCAGACCGCTGCCCTGGTCAGCAGGGACGGGGCGGTGGACTGGCTGTGCCTGCCCCGCTTCGACTCGCCGGCCGTGTTCGCGGGCCTGCTCGGCACCGACGAGCACGGCTTCTGGCGGATCGGCCCCGCCGAGGAGGTGCCCGACCGGCCCGCCGCCCCGCCCGCCGCCGGCCACGTCACCGACACCGGTGAGCTCCGGGTGCCGCCGCCCACCGCCGCGGCCCCCGCCGTGCCCGCGGACCGCCGCACCTACCGCGGCGACTCGCTGATCCTGGAGCAGGAGTGGGACACCCAGGGCGGCACCGTCCGGGTGATCGACTTCATGCCGCCCCGGCACCTGCTCGGCACGCCCGACGTGCCGCAGATGATCCGCATCGTCGAGGGCGTCACCGGCCGCGTCCGCATGCGCTCCGCCGTCCGCATGCGCTTCAGCTACGGCAAGGTCGTGCCCTGGGTGCACCGCGTGGAGCAGCCCGACGGCGGCCACCGCACCGTCGCCGTCGCCGGCCCCGACTCCGTCTGGCTCGACGGCGAGGCCGAGACGTACGGCCGCGACCTCACCACCTACGCCGATTTCACCGTCACCGAGGGTGAGCGGATCGCGTTCGCGCTCACCTGGCAGGCCTCGCACCTCGCCGCGCCCGCCGCGCCGGAACCGGAGGACGCCCTCGCCGCCACCGAGCGGTTCTGGCGGGAGTGGGTGGCCCACTGCACCTACCAGGGCCCCTACCGGGAGGCCGTGATCCGGTCGCTGATCACCCTCAAGGCGCTCACCTACGCCCCCACCGGCGGCATCGTCGCCGCCCCCACCACCTCGCTGCCCGAGGACATCGGCGGCGAGCGGAACTGGGACTACCGCTACACCTGGCTGCGCGACGCGGCGATCACCCTCTCCTCGCTGCTGCGCACCGGCTACCGCGAGGAGGCCCGCGCCTGGCGCGAGTGGCTGCTGCGCGCCGTCGCCGGCGACCCGGAGAACCTGCAGATCATGTACGGCATCGCGGGCGAGCGCGAGCTCACCGAGTCGACCCTCGACTGGCTGCCCGGCTACGAGGGCTCCCAGCCCGTGCGGGTCGGCAACGGCGCCGCCGGGCAGCTCCAGCTCGACGTCTACGGCGAGGTCGTCGAGGCCCTCCACCTGGCCCACATGACCGGCCTCGTCCGCAACGACCACGCGCACCAGCTCCAGCTGAAGCTGATCACCTACATGGAGAAGCACTGGCGCGAGCCCGACGAGGGCATCTGGGAGGTCCGCGGCCCCCGCCGGCACTTCGTCCACTCCAAGGTGATGGCGTGGGTGGCCGTCGACCGCACCATCCGGCTGCTGGAGGACACCGCCACCGAGGGCCCGATGGAACGCTGGAAGGCCCTGCGCGACGAGATCCACGCCGACGTCTGCGAGCGCGGCTACGACGCGGAGCGCAACACCTTCACCCAGTACTACGGCGGCCGGGAGCTCGACGCCTCGCTGCTGCTCATCCCGCAGATGGGCTTCCTCCCGGCGGACGACAAGCGGGTCATCGGCACCATCGAGGCGATCCAGCGGGAGCTGTCCACCGAGGACGGCTTCGTGCTGCGCTACCCCACCCACTCCGAGGAGGGCGCGAACGTCGACGGCCTGAGCGGCCACGAGGGTGCGTTCCTCGCCTGCTCGTTCTGGCTGGCCGACGACCTCGCGATGATCGGCCGGGTCTCCGAGGCCCGTGACCTCTTCGACCGGCTGCTGGCGCTGCGCAACGACGTCGGCCTGCTCGCCGAGGAGTGGGATCCGGTCGCCAAGCGCCAGGTCGGCAACTTCCCGCAGGCGTTCAGCCACGTGCCGCTGATCGACACCGCGCTGCGGCTCACCGCCTGCGGCGGCGCGTACGGCGCGGGCCGGGCCGCGGACGAACCGCAGGCCTGACCCACGGGCTCGTGCGGCCCGGCAAAGGCTCAGCCGCGCTGCACGAGCTCGTCGTACGTCGACAGCACCTGGGCGACGGTCGCCGCCTCGTCGGGCCAGGTCGCCAGCTGCTGGCGGCCGGCCTCGACCAGCACCTTCCGGCGGTCCCGGTCGCCCAGCACCGCACGGACGGCCCCGGCGAGCACGGCGGCGTCGCCGTACGGGACGAGCACCGCGGCGTCGCCGACCAGCTCCGGCACGCCGCCGACCGCGGTCGACACCACCGGCACACCGGCCCGCATCGCCTCCTGCACCACCAGGGAGCGCGCCTCCCAGCGGCTGGACACCACCACCACGTCGGCGGCGGCGAACAGGTCGGGCACGTCGGTCCGGTGGCCCAGCAGGCTCACCGGCAGCTCCTCGGCGGCGATCCGCTCCCGCAGGCCCTGCGCGTCCGGCCCGTCGCCGGCGATCACCACCAGCGGGTCGAGGTCGGCCAGCGGCGGGGTGGCGTCCAGCAGCAGGGTGAACGCCTTCTGCGGCACCAGGCGGCCGATCGCGAGCACCACCGGCCGCTCCGGCTCGTCCTTGCCGCCGAAGAGCGCCGCCCGGGCCGCCTCGCGGTCCAGGCCGGCCGGCGGCAGCGGCGGGGCCGCGATCGGGCCGAGCCGCGCATCGGTGGCGCCGAGCTCCCGGGCCCGTGCGACGAGGTCCGAGGACGCCCCGAGCACCAGGTCGGCCGCGCGCGCCACCCGGCGCTCCATCAGGCGCTGCAGGCGCCGCTCCATGCCGGTGGCAAGCATGGCGTGGTGCGAGGTGACGACCAGCGGGGTCTCCGGGCGCAGGCCGGGGAAGCGTCCTGCGGTGCGCAGCGCCAGGTCGGAGAGCAGGGCGGCCCGCAGCCCGTGCGCGTGGACGACGTCGGCGCCGGTGAACGCGCGGCGCAGCTCGCCGATCGCGGCGGCGTCGCTGCGGGCGCCCGCGGTCGGGGTGATGTCGACGGGGTGGAACCTCGCACCGGTGCGGGAGAAGCCGAACCGGCTGTCCGCGGCCTCGGGCGCGCAGATCGTGACGGTCACCCCGTGGGCGGTCAACCCCAGGGCGAGCGAGCGCACATGGGCGCCGATGCCGCCGGTGCCGGCCGACAGCACGAGCACCGCACGCAGTTGTCCGGGCTCTTCAGGGGCCGCTGCGGCGCCCCGGGCGGCGGAATGGTCCACGTCGTCTCGCTCCGACTCGTTCAGGTGACGAGCACCGTCGCCGGACCCCCCGTGCGCCGGCCGGGTCGGCCGACCGCTGCCCTCGGTCGCCGGTGGGCGGCGGAGGCGGGTTCCCGCGGACGGCCCTCGGGACTGGAAAGCCATTGTCCAGCCGCCACCATGCCAGGTCGGGCCGGGTCTTGGACAGTCGGCGGCGTGTGCTGGCGCGTCGGCCCGTCCCCCGGCCGACGCGGAGCCGAACGGGGGACGGCCGCCGGGTGGCCGACCGTCAGCGGCCGCGCGGGGCCCGGGCGGCGGCGAGGAGCTCCTCGGCGTGTGCACGGCCGAGTTCGGAATCCTCCAGGCCCGCGAGCATCCGCGACAGCTCACGGACCCGTTCCTCGTCGGTCAGCACCTTGACGCCGCTGCGGGTGACGACCCCGTCGTTCGTCTTCTCCACCACCAGGTGCCGGTCGGCGAACGCCGCGACCTGCGGCAGGTGCGTGACCACCACCACCTGCGCGGACTCGGCGAGTTTGGCGAGCCGACGGCCGATCTCGACGGCCGCCTTGCCGCCGACGCCGGCGTCGACCTCGTCGAAGAGGTACGTCGGCACCGGGTCGGCCCCCGCGAACACCACCTCGACGGCGAGCATCACCCGCGACAGCTCACCGCCGGACGCGCCCTTGGCGATCGGACGGGGCTGCGCGCCCGGGTGCGGCGCGAGGAGCACCTCGACCTCGTCGACGCCGTGCGAGCCGTACGCGACGGTGCGGTCGCCGACCTCGATGCCGGCCGGGTCGTCGACCTGGGAGATCGAGAAGGTCACCCGGGCGTGCGGCATGGCGAGTTCGGCGAGCTCCGCGGAGACGGCGGTGGCGAAGGCGTCCGCGGCGGCGTGCCGGGCACCCGACACCTCGGCCGCGAGCTCCGCCAACTCGGCGCGCAGCGCGGTCTCCTGGGCGCCGAGGTCGTCGATGCGGTCGTCGTCGCCGTCGAGTTCGGCGAGCCGCTGCGCACCGGCCTCGGCCCACTCCGTCACCTCGGCGAGGGTGCCCTCGGTGCCGCCGTACTTGCGCAGCAGCTGGGTGAGGACGGCCCGGCGGTCCTCGACCGCGGCGAGCCGCACCGGGTCGGCGTCGAGGTCGTCGGCGTACCCGGCGAGGTCGCCGGCCACGTCGGCCAGCAGGTAGCCGACCTCGTTCAGGCGGTCGGCGAGCCCGGCGAGGCGCTCGTCGTGGTGGCGGACGGCGTCGAGGGCACGGCGGGCCTGGGCGACCAGGGTGCCGGCGTCGATCGCGTCCGGGTCGGCCGGGTCGCCGGCCAGCGCGGCGTGCGCGAGCGTCGCGGAGGAGGAGAGCGCGTCGGCGTGGCCGAGCCGCTCGGCCTCGGCGGCGAGGTCGGTGTCCTCCCCGGCGACCGGCTCGGCGGCGGCGACCTCGTCGAGGCCGAAGCGCAGCAGGTCGGCCTCCTGGGCCCGCTCGCGGGCCCTGGTCGTCAGCTCCTCCAGCGTCGCCGAGACCTCGCGCAGCCGGCGGTACACCTCGCGGTAGCGGGCCAGCGGTCCGGCGACCGTCCCGCCGGCGTACCGGTCGAGCGCGCCGCGCTGCCGCGAGGGCCGCAGCAGCCGCTGCTGGTCGGTCTGGCCGTGCACGGCGACGAGGTCCTCGCCGAGTTCGGCGAGGAGGCCCACCGGCACGGCACGCCCGCCGACGTAGGCGCGTGAGCGGCCCTCGGCGGAGACCGTACGGCTGATGAGCAGTTCGCCGTCGTCCAGTTCGGCGCCGGCCTCCAGCGCGCGGGCCATCACCGGCGACCCCCCGGGCAGGCTGATCCGCCCCTCGACGACGGCCCGGTCCGAGCCGTTGCGCACCAGCCCCGGGTCGGCCCGGCCGCCGAGCAGCAGGCCGAGGCTGGTCACCACCATGGTCTTGCCGGCACCGGTCTCGCCCGTCACGGCCGTGAATCCCGGTGCCAGTTCGACCACGGCGTCGTCGATCACGCCAAGATCCCGTATCCGCATCTCGTCCAACACGGTGACGACCTTACGAGACCCCACCGTCGGCGCGCGACGAGCCCGGGCCCGGTGGCCCCAAGTTCATCCCTTCCGGGCCGGTTCCCCGGCATCCCCGGACACCGGCCCGGCCGGGTCGGCCGCCGGCGCGGCGCCGGCCCGCGGCGGCACCGTGCACCACCGCAGGAAGACCTGCGCGAGCGGCCCGATCGCCAGCGCGTAGGCGACCGTGCCGACGCCGAAGGTGCCGCCGAGCAGGATGCCGGCGGTGAGCACGGTCAGCTCGATGCCGGTGCGGATCAGCCGCAGCGAGCGGCCGGTGCGGCGGTGCAGGCCGGTCATCAGGCCGTCGCGCGGGCCGGGCCCGAGGCGGGCGCCGATGTAGAGGCCGGTGGCGAGGCCGTTGAGCACGATGCCCGCGGCGAGCAGGGCGATCCGGGCGGGCATGGCGTGCGGGCCGTCGACCAGCCGCAGGGTGAGGTCCATGGCAGCGCCGAGCACCAGCACGTTGCCGACGGTCCCGACGCCGGGCCGCTGCCGCAGCGGGATCCACAGCAGGAGGACGGCCGCGCCGACCAGGGTCACCCAGACGCCGACGCTCAGGCCGAGGTGGCGGGACAGGCCCTGGTGGAGGACGTCCCACGGATTGCCGCCGAGCGAGGCGCGCAGCATCAGGCCCATGCTGACGCCGTACAGCACCAGTCCGGCGGCGAGCTGGGTGAGCCGGCGGCCCAGCCGGTCCCTGCGGGCCCCCGCCCCCTCGGCCGGGCCGGTGGCGGCGGCGGTCGCGGCGGCGGTCGTGGCGTCGAGGATGGCGCCCGTCGTGGCGTCGGGGGTGGTCGTGGGTGTCGGGCTCGGCGGGGCGGTGGTGGCGGCCATGGACTCTCCTTGCGGCGGTGCGCGAATTGGCCCCATCATGGTCGGGCAGGACGGGCCTGATCCAGGTCCAATCCGAACCATGTGGACTGGAACGCCGATGTCCGAGTGGCACACCACCCTCACCCCGCCCGCCCTCGCGCGGCTGCTCCGCACCGCCCGGCTCCCCGACGCCCCCGGCCGCCGTCCCGCCTACCGCACCCTCGCCGCGCAGGTCCGCGTGCTCGTCGCCGAAGGACGCCTCCCCGTCGGCACCCGCCTGCCCGCCGAACGCGAACTCGCCGCCGAACTCACCCTCAGCCGCACCACCGTCACCACCGCGTACGAGGCCCTCCGCACCGACGGCTACCTCCGCAGCCGCCGCGGCGCCGGCAGCTGGACCACCCTGCCGGAGGGCACCCGTCCCCCCGCCGACGCGCTCCACCCCGTGCCGCCGGACGAACGCGACACCGTCGTCGACCTCGGCGTCGCCGCCCTCCCCGCCCCCCAGCCCCACCTCGGCGAGGCCGCCGCCCGCGCCGTCGAGCAGCTCCCCGCGTACGCCGCCGGGCACGGCAACTACCCGACCGGCGTCCCCGTCCTGCGCGAGGCCGTCGCCCGCCGCTTCACCGAACGCGGCCTGCCGACCACCCCCGACCAGATCCTGATCACCAACGGCGCGATGGGCGCCCTCCACCTCGCCCGGCGGGCCCTGACCGGACGCGGCGACCGCATCGCCGTCGAAGCCCCCAGCTACGCCCACACCCTGCAGTCGCTGCGCCGCGGCGGCGCCCGCCTGGTGCCCGTCCCGATGGCCGAGCACGGCACGTGGGACCTCCCCCAGTGGCGCCGCGTGCTGCGCGGCGCCGCCCCGAAGTGCGCGTACGTCATCCCCGACTTCCACAACCCCACCGGGGCGCTGATCGACGAGGAGCAGCGGCGCGCCCTGCTCGTCGCGGCCCGCGCGGCGGGCACCGTCGTGATCGTCGACGAGACCACCGCCGAACTCGGCTGGGGCGTCGACGAGTCGGCACTCCCCCGGCCCACGGCCGCACTCGACAGGACGGCGCAGGTGGTGACCGTCGGCTCCGCCGGGAAGCTGCTCTGGGGCGGCCTGCGGATCGGCTGGCTGCGGGCGGCACCCGCCCTGGTACGGCAGTTGGCCGACAACCGGGTCTTCCACGACGTCGGCACCGCCGTCCTCGACCAGCTGATCGCCGCCGAGCTCATCGCCGGACGCCTGCCCGAGGTCCGCGCGCACCAGCACCGGCGGCTGCGGGCCAGCGCCGAGGCCCTCGCCGCCGAACTCCGCGCACGCTTCCCCGACTGGGAGTTCACGGTGCCGCCCGGCGGCCTCGCGCTCTGGCTGTCCACCGCCGGCACCTCCGGCACCGCCCTGGCCGCCGCCGGCGAACAGGTCGGGGTACGGCTCGCCCCGGGCGCGCTCTTCGGGATCGGCGGCGCCTTCGAGGACTACCTGCGCATCCCGCTGTCCGTCCCGCCGGGCGCCGCCCGGCAGGCCGTCGACCGGCTGGCCGAGGCGGCCGCACTCGTCGCCCGCGACGGCCGCCGCACCGGGACGGCGGGCACCCCGGCCCTCACGATCTGACCGGGACACCCGCCGCAGGAAGCCGGTTGACGGGGCGTCCGCCCCGTACCGTCAGTGGTTGCCGGTGCGGCCGCGCCAACCTGCCACCGGCAGCGCGAACTTCGCCACCAGCCGGTCGGTGAACGGCGCCCGGTGCAGCCGCGCGAGCCGCACCGGCGTACGGCCCTTGCGGACCTCCACCCGCGCACCGGCGGGGAGTTCGACCGACCGCCGGCCGTCCAGCCAGAGCACCCCGTGCGGGGTCTTCGGCTGCACCTCGACCGCCAGCACCGACGCGGGTGAGGTCACCAGCGGCCGCGCGAACAGCGCGTGCGCACTGATCGGCACCATCAGCAGCGCCTCGACCTCCGGCCACACCACCGGCCCGCCCCCGGAGAACGCGTACGCGGTCGAACCCGTCGGCGTCGCGCACACCACCCCGTCGCAGCCGAAGTTGGAGACCGGACGGCCGTCGACCTCGGTCACGACCTCCAGCATCCGCTCCCGCGCGGCCTTCTCGATCGACGCCTCGTTGAGCGCCCAGTCCTCGTGCACCACATCGCCGTTGGTGCGCACCAGGACGTCGATCGTCATGCGCTCCTCGACCTCGTAGTCGGCGTCCACCACCCGGTCGACCACCACCGCCAGGTCGTCCCGCTCGGCCTCCGCCAGGAAGCCGACCCGGCCCAGGTTGATCCCGAGCATCGGCAGCCCCGACTCCCGGGCCAGCTCCGCACCGCGCAGCAGCGTGCCGTCGCCACCGGCGACGAGGATCAGCTCGCAGCCGTCCGCGGCGCCGTGCCCGCCCTGCACCCGCTCGACGCCCTCGGGCAGGTCGAGGCCCACCGCCTCGGACGCCAGCAGCCGGATTCTGATGCCCGCCTTCAGCAGGCCGTGCACCAGTCCCTCCACGCTGCGCAGGGCCGCCTCCCGGCCGGTGTGCGCAATCAGGAAGACCGTCCGTCCGTCGCTCATGCCCGCTGCCCTCTCCCTCACGCCTGCCGGATCCCCGTCGACCCGCACCCGGCCGCCACGCCCGGTGGCGGGTAAGACGTCCGCCCGCAGCCTATCGGGGGCCCTCCGCCACGGCCCGGTCCGCCTCGGACGGATCCAGCTGCGGCGCGTCCCGGCGCAGCCACAGGAAGTACTCGACGTTGCCGGACGGGCCCGGCAACGGGCTCGCCGTCACCGCCCGCACACCCAGGCCGAGCTGCCACGCCTGCCCGGCGACCTGGCGGATCGTCTCGGCGCGGAGCTCGGGACTGCGCACCACACCGCCGCTGCCGAGCCGGTCCTTGCCGATCTCGAACTGCGGCTTCACCATCATGACGAGGTCCGCGCCGGCCGCGCAGCAGCCCGCCAGGGCGGGCAGCACGAGACCGAGCGAGATGAACGACAGGTCGCCGACGACCAGGTCGACCGGGGTGCCGCCGATCTGCTCCACGGTGAGCTCGCGCACGTTGGTGCGGTCCATCACGGTGACCCGCTCGTCGCTCTGCAGCGACCACGCCAGCTGGCCGTAGCCGACGTCCACCGCCAGCACGTGCGCGGCACCGGTGCGCAGCAGCACGTCCGTGAAGCCTCCGGTGGACGCACCGGCGTCCAGGGCGCGCCGGCCCTTCACCGCAAGGCCCTGCGGGACGAACGCGGCGAAGGCGCCGGCCAGTTTGTGGCCGCCGCGCGACACGTACTCCGGGTCGCTGTCGTCCTTGGCCACCACCACGGCGGCCGCCGTCTCCACCTGCGTCGCGGGTTTGGTCGCGGTGGTGCCGCCGACCGTCACCCGCCCCGCCGCGATCAGCTCGCTCGCGTGTTCGCGCGAGCGGGCCAGCTTGCGGCGTACCAGCTCCGCGTCGAGTCGGCGTCGTGCCACTGCCACTGCTGTTCCATCTCCTACGTGCCGGTCCGGCCGGTGCGGCCGGGACGGGCGGTCAATCGTCGTCGAG
The DNA here is from genome assembly GCF_045862635.1 of Kitasatospora sp. NE20-6. Classification (NCBI taxonomy): domain Bacteria; kingdom Bacillati; phylum Actinomycetota; class Actinomycetes; order Kitasatosporales; family Streptomycetaceae; genus Kitasatospora; species Kitasatospora sp. NE20-6. The sequence goes on along the minus strand of NZ_BPRL01000003.1, from coordinate 8,181 downwards.
GGCGGCCAGGACGTCGGACAGCCGCCGGTGGACATCTTCGTACACCGCGGGGTGTGCCTCGGTCCCCACCCCGTCCAGGGCCTCCAGCCGGCCCAGGGCGTCGTCCACCCCGGGGTGTCCGGTGGGCGCGGTCTCAGGCATCGCCGTCCTCGGGTGTCCCGGGGCGGCGGGTGACGGTCTTCTTCACCACGGTCTTGCGCGCGGTCGCCTTCTTCGCGGCCGGCGGCTGGGCTGCCGTGCGCTTGGCGGTGGCCTTGCGCGTGGTCGTCCGCTTCGACGTCGTCTTCTTGGCGGTCGTCTTCTTCGCCGCCGCCTTCTTCGCGGAAGCCCGCTCGGGCGCGGCCTGCTCGGGGGCCGGCTTCTCCGGGACGGCCTTGCGGGCGGCGGTCTTCCGCGCCGGTGCCTTCTTCGCCGCCTTCTTCGCCGGCGGCTGCGTGACGGCGGCCTCGTCGGCCGCCGGCATGTCGGCGGGCGTCGCCGTGGTCCTGCGCGGGGACGGGCTCCGCTCGGCCGGCGTCCGCTTCGCGGCCGGTGCGGCACCGTCGGCGGACCCCTGCTTCTTCGCGGCGGCGCGCGACGCGGGTGCCGGCTTCACGGACTCCGCCTCGGACTCCGCCTCGGGTGCCGCCGCGAACCCCGCCGCCTCCGGCTCCTCCTCGGCCCAGTCCGTGCCGGTGGCCCACTCCGTCTCCGGGGTCCACTCCGCACCGTCCCAGCCGGCCTCGAAGAGTCCGTCCGCCCGCGGTGCCCGCTTCTCGGACGCCGCCGGCTCCTCCGGCCCCGGCTCGGCACCGCGCAACCGGTTCTCCAGGAAGCTCAGCACCACGCCGACCTTCACCACCTGGTCGCCGACGCGTTCGAAGGCACGCTCCATCTCGCCACGGGCCACCCCGACCGCCAGGTCGACGCCGGCCCGGCCGACCGTGACCGCCTCGTTGGCCAGCACCTGCAGCGACTGCACCGACGGCGGGAGCTGCTCCGTGACGCGCCGCTCGACGGCCGCGACGTCCACGCCGGACCGTTCCAGCAGCTCGGCCGCCACGCCGACCACCCGCCGTCCGGCCTCCTCCGCGATCCCCGCCGCGACCACCACCACGCCCCGCACCGCATCACGCAGCATCCGAACGCCTCCTCCGCTTGCCCGGGTCCGTCCCGACGCTACCCCGTACCACCCCCGCGCCGCTGCACCACCGTCCGACCGCGACGCCTGCTGGGCTAGCGTGGGGCCCGATCGGACGGCCGCCCCGGCCGGCCGGACCGGACGGGAGCCGAGGAACCGATGGCCAGCACCGAGGAGTGCCGCGCGGCACTGGAGCAGCTCAGCCGCAACATGGCCGGCTCCGACGGCAACGTCCGCAAGGCCGCGGCGATGGACCGCTCCCTCACCTGCCACCTCACGGACCTGGGCCTGACCTTCTCCGGCCGCCTGCGCGACGGCCGGATCGCCGACGTCGTCGAGACGCCCGGCCCGCCCGCCGCGAAGGCCGACATCCGGCTCACCATGACCGGCGACGACCTCGTCGACCTGGTCGGCGGCCGGCTCAACTTCGCGTCGGCCTGGGCCTCCGGCCGGGTCCGGCTGGAGGCGGGCCTCCGCGACCTGCTCCGGCTGCGCACCCTGCTCTGACCGGGCCGGCCACCGGAAGCCCGGCACCCGGCCGCCGGTGCCGGCCGTTCACGCCCGCGAGCGGCGCACCGGTCAGAAGCCCAGCTCGGCCAGCGCCTTGCGCCCGTCCGGCACCTCGCCCTCCCGGTCACCTGCGGTCCAGGACGCCGCGCAGAGCGCCCGCAGCCCGTCGTAGCGGTCGCCCGTACCGTCCACGTGCAGCACGCCGTCCTCGGCGTGCGCCGTCCAGCCGCCGCAGGTGTACGCGCCGCCGTCGCCGGACACCTCGGGGTGCCCGGTGAGCAGCCCGCGCAGGTCGGCCGCGAGATAGGTCGGGCGGTGCTGCGGGGGCGCGCCGAGCAGCAGGGCGGGCGTGGTCACCCCGGTGAACACGAGCAGGCTGTCGACCCCGCCGTTGAACGCGCCCTCGATGTCGGTGTCCAGCCGGTCGCCGACCACCAGCGGCCGCTTCGCGCCGGTCCGGATGACCGTCTCCCGGTGCATGGGCGGCAGCGGCTTCCCCGCGACCTCCGGCTCCGCGCCGGTCGCGGTGCGGACCGCGGCCACCAGGGAGCCGTTGCCGGGCGCGATGCCGCGCGCGGTCGGCACGGTCAGGTCGGTGTTGGAGGCGATCCACGGCAGACCGGACGCCACCGCGTACGAGGCCTCCGCCAGGTCCTTCCAGCCGAGCGACGGGTCGAAGCCCTGCACGACCGCGACCGGCTGCTCGTCGAGCGAGCGGACGGCGACCAGGCCGCGCTCCGCGAGCGCCTCGACCAGCCCGGCCCCGCCGATCACCAGCACCCTGGAACCGGCCGGCACCTTCTCCGCGACGAGCCGGGCCGCCGCCTGCGCCGAATTGATGACGTCCTCGGCGTCGGCGGGCACCCCGAGCTCGGTGAGGTGCTCGGCGACGACCCGCGGCGGACGCGAGGCGTTGTTGGTGACGTACGCCAGCCGCATGCCGCCGGTGCGGGCCTGCGCCAGCGCGTCGACCGCGTGGTCGATCGCGCCCGGGCCCGCGTAGACCACCCCGTCCAGGTCGAGCAGCGCCGTGTCGTACGCGTCGGTCAGCGGGCGCTCCGACCCACCGGGGGCCGTCCGCGGCCGGCCCGTCGCACCGGTGGTCCCGTCGGCCGTCCCGGCCTGCTCGGTGGGCTCGGTGGGCTCGGTGGTCGAAGTGTCCGTCATCGGCTGCTCTTCCTCGATCGGGTACGTCGTCGTCATGCCTCGTCGTGCGGGTCCTGCGGCGGCGCCAGGTAGCCGGGCGCGCCGGGCACGAGCGGCCCGAAGGCGCCCTCACGGGCGGCGAGCGTCGCTCTGGTCTGGCGCAGGGCCGCCCGGTAGTGCTGGTTGTCGGGCCTCATCGCCACCGCCAGCGCCAGGTGCTCCGCGGAGGACTCGAAGTCGCCGAGCCGGGCCGCGGACACCCCCCACCCGAACTGAGCGTAGTCGTCCGACGGATCGGCCTGCGCCACGGCCCGGAAGCTCTCCAGCGCCGCCGCGTACGACCCCGCGTCGAACTGCGCCCGCGCCAGCGCCTCCCGGATCGACCGCGAGTGCGGCTCCTCCTCCGCCGCGCGGGCGAGGAGCTGCACCGCCGCCGCGGGATGCCGCTCGTCGAGCAGCCGGACACCGCGCCGGAACCAGTCGTAGACGTCGCCCTCCGGGGCGCCGGTGCCCTCGGCCCCGTCCACCCGCTCCTGGCCACTGCTCATGCCGTACCTCGCTCCCCGTCCGCAGCCCGATCCGGTGACGGCACCGGGCGCTGCCTGCCCACAACGATCTCCCAACACGGCGTACGCGATTAACATGCCCAGAATGAGTGCACCCAGTGCAGACAGCGGAGCCCCGGCTCCGGCGGGCGGCCCCGGCGATCCCGGGCACGTCGCCACCGCAGGGCTGTCCCTGTCCCCCTTCCGCGGCCTGCGGTACGTCCCCGACCGGGTCGGTACCCTCGCCGCGGTCACCTCGCCCCCGTACGACGTGGTCGACCCCGGCCGCCGGCTGGACCTGGAGACCGCCGACCCGCACAACGTGGTCCGGCTGATCCTGCCCCGCCCCGAACCGGACGACAGCGGCGACCGGCCCGACCGCGACACCCGGTACCGGCACGCCGCCCGGCTCCTCGCCCAGTGGCGCGCCGAGGGCGTGCTCGCCGCCGACCCGCTGCCCGCCCTCTACGTCTACGAGCAGCGCACCCACGAGGACGGCGGCGGCGTCCTGCAGCGCGGCCTGATCGGCGCGCTCGCCGTCAGCGGCCGCGAGGCCGGCGTGGTGCTCCCCCACGAGGACGTCATGCCGCGCCCGGTCGCCGACCGCGTCGGCCTGATGCGCACCACCCGCGCCAACCTCGAACCGCTGCTCCTCACCTACCGCGGGCACGGGGGTGCCGCCGCGGTCGTCGAACGCACGGTCACGGGCGAACCGCTGCTCGCCACGACCACCACCGACGGCACCGACCACCGCCTCTGGGCGGTCACCGGCCCCGCCGAGATCGCCGCGGTCGCCCGCGACCTCGCCACCTGCCGTGCCCTGATCGCGGACGGCCACCACCGGTGGGAGATGTACCTGCGCCTGCAGCGCGAGCACCGCCACCTGCCGCGCAGCCCGTGGGACCGCGGCATGGTGCTGCTCGTCGACACCGCCCGCTACCCGCTCCGCGTGCGGGCGATCCACCGCGTGCTGTACCGCCTGCCGGTGGCCGAGGCGCTGGCGGCGCTCGGTGAGCACTGGCAGGTCAAGGACGTGCCGGGCCCGCTGCAGACCGCCCTGGAGGCACTCGGCGAGGCCAAGCAGCTCGGCGGCAACGCGTTCCTGCTCACCGGCGGCGACGGCACCTACCGCCTGGTCGCCGAACCGGACGAGCAACTGATCGCCGACACCGTCCGGACCGACCGGCCCGAGGAGTGGCGCCGCCTGGACGCCACCGTCCTCCACGCCACCCTGCTCGACCGCACCTGGCAGGTGCCCGACGCACCCGACCACATCGGCTACCTGCACACCGCGGCCGCCGCCGAACAGGAGGCCGCCCGCACCGGCGGCACCGCCGTGCTGCTGCACCCGGTCGAGGAGCGGGTGGTGCGCCGCCTGGCCGAGCAGGGGGTCACGATGCCGCGCAAGTCGACCTCGTTCGGCCCGAAGCCGGCGACCGGGCTGGTGCTGCGCTCGCTCGGGCTGGGCTGAAACGCCGAAGGGCCCCGCCCCACGGATCGTCCGTGGGGCGGGGCCCTTCGTGGTCGGCCGGTCAGCCGCGCTGCGGCGCGCCGCCGCGGTCGTCCTCGTCGTCCTCGTCGATCTCCAGGTCGTCCTCGTCGTAGAACTCCTCGACGTCTTCCTCGTCCTCGAAGATCATGCGGTCGTCGCCGACCTCGTCGCGGGCGACACGACGGGCCGGAGCCTGCCGCTCGTCGTCGGCCACGTCCTCGGCATCGTCGACGTCCTCGTCGATGTCCTCGTCGATGTCGTCGGCGTCCCGAAGGTCGTCCTCGTCCCGGACCTCGTCCTCGTCCTCGTCCTCGTCCCGGACGTCACCGTCGGCGTCGTCCAGGTCCTGGGCGGCCTCCGCGCCGTCCTCGTCCCCGTCGTCCTCCAGGACGTCGACGAACTCCAGGCCGTCGATCTCGGCCAGCCGCTCGGAGGCGTTGGTCGCACCGTCGGTGTCCGCGTCGGCGGCCTTCGCGAACCAGTCGCGGGCCTCCTCGCCACGGCCGGCGGCGATCAGCGCCTCCGCGTAGGCGTACCGGAGGCGCGCCGTCCACGGGTGGATGGTGTTGGAGGCCAGCTCCGGGCTCTGCAGCGTCACGACGGCCGCGTCGAACTGCTCCAGGTCGCTACGGGCACCCGCGGCGACCAAGCGCATCTCGACCTGGCCGGCCTTGTCGAGCTGCTTCACCTCGGGCTCACCGGCCATCGCCAGCGCCCGCTCCGGACGGCCGAGGCCGCGCTCGCAGTCGGCCATCACCGGCCACAGGTCCGAACGCCCGGTCATCCGGCGCGCGGCGCGGAACTCGGTCAGCGCCTCCGCGTACCGCTGCGTCATGTACGAGGCGAAGCCGGCGGCCTCGCGCACGCTCGCCACACGGGACGCCAGCCGCAGCGCGACCCGCGAGTAGTTGTAGGCCTCCTCCGGCTCGGTGTCGAGCAGCCGCGCCACCATCACGAGGTTGCGCGCGACGTCGTCGGCGAGGGTCTTCGGCAGGCTCTTCAGGTCCTGACGCACGTCCGCGTCGATCTCGAAACCGGTGACCTCGTCCGGGATCGGCAGCCGCTTGACCGGCTCGAACGAGCCACGGCGGTCGTCGTAGTCCCCGCGGTCGTCGCGACGGTCGTCACGGCGCCCCTCGAAGCGGCCGCCACGGTCGCCACCGCGGTCACGGTCGCCGTACGACGGACGGTCCTCGCGCCCGCGGAAACCACCACCGGACGGCCGGTCACCCGTGCGGGGACGGTCACCGTAGGAGGGACGGTCCCCCGTACGGGGACGGTCTCCGTAGGACGGGCGGTCACCACCACGGTTGAAGCCGCCACCCGAGGGACGGTCGCCACCACGGTCACGGTCACCGTAGGACGGGCGGTCACCGGTGCGGGGACGGTCGCCGTAGGACGGACGGTCACCACGGTCACGGAAGCCGCCACCCGAGGGACGGTCGCCACCACGGTCACGGTCACCGTACGAGGGACGGTCACCCGTCCGCGGACGATCGCCGTACGACGGACGGTCACCACCACGGTTGAAGCCACCACCGGACGGACGGTCACCCGTGCGCGGACGGTCGCCGTACGAAGGGCGGTCACCACCACGGTTGAAGCCGCCACCCGAGGGACGGTCGCCACCACGGTCACGGTCACCGTACGACGGACGATCACCCGTCCGCGGACGATCGCCGTACGACGGACGGTCACCACCACGGTTGAAGCCACCACCGGACGGACGGTCACCCGTCCGCGGACGGTCACCACCACGGTTGAAGCCACCACCCGAGGGACGGTCGCCACCACGGTCACGGTCACCATACGAGGGGCGGTCGCCCGTGCGGGGACGGTCGCCGTAGGACGGACGGTCACCGGTGCGGGGACGGTCACCGTAGGACGGACGGTCACCACCACGGTTGAAGCCGCCACCCGAGGGACGGTCGCCACCACGGTCACGGTCACCGTACGAGGGGCGGTCGCCCGTGCGGGGACGGTCGCCGTAGGACGGACGGTCACCACCACGGTTGAAGCCACCACCGGACGGACGGTCACCCGTCCGCGGACGGTCACCGTACGAAGGGCGGTCACCACCACGGTTGAAGCCGCCACCCGAGGGACGGTCGCCACCACGGTCACGGTCACCGTACGACGGGCGGTCACCCGTGCGGGGACGGTCACCGTAGGACGGACGGTCACCACGGTCACGGAAGCCGCCACCACCCGAGGGACGGTCGCCACCACGGTCACGGTCACCGTACGAGGGGCGGTCACCGGTGCGGGGACGGTCACCGTACGAAGGGCGGTCACCACCACGGTTGAAGCCACCACCGGACGGACGGTCGCCGTACGAGGGACGGTCACCGCCACGCGGACGGTCACGGTCACCGTACGACGGGCGGTCGCCCGTGCGGGGACGGTCACCGTAGGACGGGCGGTCGCCACGGTCACGGAAGCCGCCACCGGACGGACGGTCACCCGTCCGCGGACGGTCGCCGTACGAAGGGCGGTCGCCGTACGAAGGGCGGTCACCACCACGGTTGAAGCCACCACCGGACGGGCGGTCGCCACCACTGCGCGAGCGGTCACCGTACGAGGGGCGGTCGCCACCACGGTCACGGTCACCGTAGGACGGGCGGTCTCCGCTGCGGGGGCGGTCACCGTACGACGGGCGGTCACCGCGGTCGTCACGGCGAGGGCCGCGGTCCCGATCGTTCGACCAACTCCCGCGGGACCGGGGCTCGTTGCCGCGGCCGTCGTCCGATCGACGCTCGGGACGGTCCTGGGGCGGGTTCGACATTCCGGTGACTCCTTCTGCTGCTTCAGCCAGGCCGCGTCGTCGTCCAGTGAAACCAACGCCCTGTACGGCCCGGTGCCGGCCACACGGCCGTGCACCACTTCCATTGTCCGGCATCGAGTGCCGAGCCGCGTCCGGGCTCGAACCTCACTACCGGGTACTGCTCCAAGTCCGCGGAAAACACAAAAGGCCGCGGCCCCAGCGAATCGCTGGGGCCGCGGCCTTTGAAGAATTGTTCGGCGGCGTCCTACTCTCCCACAGGGTCCCCCCTGCAGTACCATCGGCGCTACGAGGCTTAGCTTCCGGGTTCGGAATGTAACCGGGCGTTTCCCTCGTGCTATGACCACCGAAACCCTATCGGGTATTCAGCGAAACACACTTTTTAGTTGAATAAGTGTTTCTTGGATTCGCCGGCGATAGCTGTTCGCTACCCGGGAACCACACAGTGAACGCGAGCGTCTGAGGACAAGCCCTCGGCCTATTAGTACCGGTCAACTCCACCCCTTACAGGGCTTCCATATCCGGCCTATCAACCCAGTCGTCTACTGGGAGCCTTACCCTCTCAAGGAGGTGGGAGTGCTCATCT